>NZ_CAJQZK010000013.1:0-87447 GCF_907164655.1 Acidocella sp. C78 | reverse complement strand
CCATCTTGCGCTGGTTGATCACCGCCCCCACCGCCAGCCCGATCGCGGCCTCGCCATGAAGAGGAGCGCGTTTGCGCCGTGTCGCATCCCGGATCCGCGCCAGTTCCGTCTCGGTGGCCACGAGCAGCGCCTCGCGCTTGCGCCGTCGTTCGGTCGCCAGGGCGGCGTTGCGACAGGCGATCAGCCGCTCGCCCGGATAATCGGGCGACGTGATCGCGGCGATATCGCGCTCGTCGAACAGCGACATCTGCAGCGGTCCTCGGCAAGATCCTGGATCTGCCCCGCGCGCAGGCAGCTGATCCAGTCCAGCCCCCGCCGGCTTGATCGTCTCGCGGATCCGCGCCGTGGTGATCATTCCGCGATCACCCACCAGGACGACGCGCTCGAGATGGAACCGGCGCTTGAGTTTCTCCACCTGGGCGGCGATCGTCGCCGGATCGGCGGTGTTGCCTTCGAACACTTCCACTGCGATCGGCCGCCCCTCGCGATCGCACAGCAGACCATAGACGATCTGCGGCCGATCGGGCCGGTGATCCCGGCTGTATCCGTGGTGTGCCAGTTCGCAATGCCGGCCTTCGAGGTAGGATGAACTGACGTCGTAGAGCACCAGCGTGCCGTCGCGCAGATGGCGCCTTGCAAACTCCCGTTCGATCCGCCCCTGCTGCGTGCCCAGCCAGTCCAGCGCCGCATAGATCTCGCGCTCTTCAATGACACCGAGATCAAGCATCTGCCCGAGGCTCGATGTTGCGGTCTCCGGGTTCAGGCCGCGCAGGGTCGAGAGCTTCGATCCCGGCGCGATCACCCGGCCGGCGATCAGCGCCAGGGCGAGACTGCGCTCGCGCGACGCCCTCCGGCCCAGCAGGCGGGGTATCCCGAGCTTGCGCATCATCCCGAGTGCCGCCGCCACATGACCATGCGGCAGCGAACGCCGGATCTCCAGCGCCTGATCGGCACCACCAACCACCGCGCCACCCGCGAGCAGCGCTCGTAGGCCATCGATCAACGCGGGCGGCATCTGGCTCAGATTGGCGATGGTACGCTTGTGAACCTTCCGCCCCTCGCGGAAACTCTCCCGCAACAGCACGGCCGGCGCCGATCGGCCATTCGGAACCACATCGATGAACATAACCCGAGCGAATCACAGATCGAGTCGCACCGCAAGCCCCATTTATGGACACAAAACGCTCGCAAGAAATCAGCGCTACGCGAGGCTATCCGCCACGTTCAGGTCATTCCCAAGTAAAACTTCAGGCTAGGGACCTCGTGCACGTCCGTGAGATGAAAAACGAGTGTCTCGTTTCGGTGCCAAGCTTCTACCCGAGTGGCGCCGGAGCGATTGTCAGCATAACCGTTGAAGGCAATGCATTTCGGGTAAGTGATCTCGGTTTTGGATACCGGGAATCAAAAATGGTGGGAGCTGAAGTGGTTTTTGTCCGTCGAGCCAAAAAGGCGGCGGATAGGATAGGCGTGCAGTTTCTCGACAGATCATTCAGTGCAATTGCGACGTTTGAGCAGCTTGCTGCTACTATCACTGATATTTCTGGCGTTTCCACTGAAACAACACATCAGGCAGTTGCGCGTATTCAAAACGAAGGTGAGGGTGAAGTTGCCTCTCATCTACTTGAGAAATTGACCGCTTTATTCGGAGCGTCCAACGTTGAAAGTATCCCGGACTTTCGGGGCGCATCTAGCCGTGAGTGGGATATTACTGCCGTTGTTAAAAAGGGGAAGCAAACAGCCGCGTTTAAAGCGGTAGGTAATCACGCCATGTCAGTTTATTACGCGCACGCGGCGCTTAATGATATAGCTCTGTTGAAGAACGCACCAAAAACCATTTCTGTTGTCAAAAACATTACTGAGATGGGCAATTTATACAATATATTGGCGCAGGTTGGAGATGTTATTGAAGAAGACGCTTCAAATGAAGCATTTAAAATGGCATTGGCAGCATAAATCGCGATGACTTTGACAGAAATTTTTCGGTTTCGATATAATCATGGTTTTATCTTCAAAAACATTTTTGTAAAAATACGTAAATAATTTCATTTTTGCCCAACATATAATCAAAATGCTGAGCAAAAGTTTTTGCTTCTTTTTTCAAAAAGAAGCTCTTTTGCTCCCCTTCCCCCGCCTGACCCCTCACACGGAGAAATACTTCGCGTGGGGGTTCAAAACGACGATGGCGCTGGTGGATTGTTCGGGGTGGAGCTGGAGTTCATCCGAGAGCGACACGCCGATGCGTTCGGCGTCGAGGAGGCGGAGCAAAAGACTCTGGTCCTCGAGGTTCGGGCAGGCGGGGTAGCCGAAGGAGTAGCGTGAGCCGCGGTAGGACTGGGCGAGCATTTTTTCCATGTCGCGGTCGTCTTCGGCGGAAAAAACCGAGTTCGGCGCGGATGCGTTTGTGGGTGTATTCGGCCATGGCCTCGGCCATTTCGACGGAGAGGCCGTGGAGGTAGAGGTAGTCCTGGTAGCGGTTTTCCTCGAACCAGGCGCGGGCGGTGTCGGAGGCTTTTTCGCCCATGGTGACGACTTGCAGGCCGATGACGTCGCGTTCGGCGTCGTCCACGTCGCGGAAGAAGTCGGCGATGCATTCGCCGTCGTCGCGGGGCTGGCGCGGGAGGGTGAAGCGGGCGAGTTCGGTGGCGCCGTCCTCGGCGAAGAGGATGAGGTCGTTGCCCTGGCCGGCGGCTTTCCAGTAGCCGTAGATGGCCTGGGGCTTGAGGATGGAGTCGGCGGCGCAGAGGTCGAGCATGCGCTTCATGACGGGGCGGAGTTCCTGGCGGGCCCAGCCCATGAAGTCTTCCAGCGACTTGCCCTGCTTGCGGAAGCCCCACTGGAACTGGAAGAGGGAGCGTTCGTTGATGTAGGGGACGAGGGCTTTCTGCGGGGCCTCGATGATTTTCGCACCCCAGAAGGGCGGGGTGAGGACGGGGGTTTCGCGGGTGAGGCGGCGGCGGCGGGCCTGGACGGCGGAGATGTCGACCGGCGCGAAGCCGCGGGCGTCGGCCTGGCCGAGGGTGCGTTTGGTGTTGCGGGCCTTGCCGCGGCGCTTGGACTGGAGGGCGGCGAGGTAATCGTCGAAGCCGTTGCCGGTGACCTTGTCCATCAGATGGAGGCCGTCGAAGGCGTCGCGGGCGTAGGCGACGCGGCCGGAGGCGTAGGCGGCGACGCAGTCTTCCTCGACATAGTTGCGGGTGAGTGCTGCGCCGCCGAGGAGGACGGGGATGTCGAGCCCCTGGCGGGACATTTCCTGGAGGTTTTCGCGCATGACGACGGTGGATTTGACGAGGAGGCCGGACATGCCGATGGCGTGGGCGCGGTGTTCCCTGGCGGCGGCGACCATGTCGGCCAGGGGGACCTTGATGCCGAGATTGACGACGCGGTAGCCGTTGTTGGTCAGGATGATGTCGACGAGGTTCTTGCCGATGTCGTGGACGTCGCCCTTCACGGTGGCGAGGACGATGGTGCCTTTCTGCTGGCCCTCGACGCGCTCCATGTAGGGTTCGAGGTAGGCGACGGCGGCCTTCATGGTTTCGGCGGATTGCAGGACGAAGGGGAGCTGCATCTTGCCGGCGCCGAACAGTTCGCCCACGGTTTTCATGCCATCGAGCAGGAGGTTGTTGATGATGTCGAGCGGGGCGTGGGATTTCATCGCCTCGTCGAGATCGTCGGCGAGGCCCTTGCGGTCGCCATCGACGATGCGGTCGCGCAGGCGGCCCTCGACGGTGTCGGCCTTGACCTTTTTCACGGCGTCGGCGGCCTTGCGGTCGGCGAACATTTCGAGGACGCGCTGGAGGGGGTCGTAATCCTCGCGGCGGCGGTCGAAGATGAGGTCTTCCATGACCTGCACTTCCTCGGGCGGAATGAGGTGCAGGGGGCGGATTTTGGAGACGTGGACGATGGCGCCGGTCATGCCGGCCTTTACCGCGTGGTCGAGGAAGACGGAGTTCAGCACCGCGCGGGCGGCGGGGTTGAGGCCGAAGGAGATGTTGGACAGGCCGAGGATGATCTGGATGTCGGGGAAGGCATCGCGGATCAGCCTGATGCCTTCGAGGGTCCAGAGGCCGAGCTTGCGGTCGTCCTCGTTGCCGGTGGCGATGGTGAAGGTGAGCGGGTCGATCAGCAGGTCGGATTGCGGGAGGCCGTGCTTGCGGCATGCGAAATCGACCAGGCGGGTGGCGATTTCGAGCTTCTGCGCCGGCTCCTTGGCCATGCCGACCTCATCGATGGTGAGGGCGATGACGGCGGCGCCGAACTTGCGGGCGAGCACCATGCGCTCTTCGGCGATGTGTTCGCCATCCTCGAAATTGATCGAGTTGATGATGGGCTTGCCGCCGTGGAGCTTGAGGGCGGCCTCGATGACCGGGGTTTCGGTGGAGTCGATCACCAGCGGCGCGTTCACCGAGGAGGTGAAGCGGGTGATGACCTCGGACATTTCGCCGAGTTCGTCGCGGCCGACGAAGGCGGTGCAGATGTCGAGCGCGTTGGAGGCCTCGGCGACCTGTTCGCGGCCCATGGCGACGCAGCCGTCCCAGTCGTGCTTTTCCTGGAGCTCGCGCCATTTCTTCGAGCCGTTGGCGTTGCAGCGCTCGCCGATGGAGAAATAGGCGTTTTCCTGGCGCAGCGGGGTGGCACCGTAGAGGCTGGCGACGGAGGGCATCCAGACCGGCTTGCGCGGGACCGGCGCGGGGCGGATTTCGCCATTGCGGCGGAGCATGGCGTCGAGGGCGGCGATATGCGGGGTGGAGGTGCCGCAGCAGCCGCCGATGAGGTTGATGCCGTCCTCGCGGATGAAGCGTTCGAGCCAGGTGGCGAGTTCGGCTGGGGCGAGCGGGTAATGGGTCTTGCCATCGACCAGCTCGGGCAGGCCGGCATTGGGCTGCACCGAGATCAGGCCGGGCCAGTTCTGCGAGAGGTAGCGGACATGCTCGGCCATTTCCTGCGGGCCGGTGGCGCAGTTCAGGCCGATCAGCGGCACGTCGAGCGCCTCGATCACGGTGGCGGCGGCGGCGATGTCCGGCCCGACGAGGAGGGTGCCGGTGGTTTCGACGGTGACCTGGACGAAGATCGGGGTATCGCGGTTCAGCTCGGCGCGGGCGATCTTCGCGCCGTTGACGGCGGCCTTGATCTGCAGCGTGTCCTGGCAGGTTTCGATCAGGATGGCGTCGACCCCGCCTTCGATCAGGCCGCGGCACTGCTCGGCGAGGCCGGCTTCGAGCGGGTCGTAGGCGATGTTGCCGAGGGTGGGCAGCTTGGTGCCGGGGCCGACGCTGCCGATCACGTAGCGGTCGCGCCCGTCGGCGAAGGTTTCGGCGGCCTCGCGGGCGAGTTCGGCGGCGATGCGGTTGATCTCGCGGGCGCGGTCGCCCAGCTCGAATTCGGCGAGGGTGATGGGCGAGCCGCCGAAGCTGTTGGTTTCGACCATGTCGGCGCCGGCTTCGAAGTAGCCGCGATGGATTTCGCGCACGAGGTCGGGGCGGGAGAGGTTCAGCACCTCGGTGCAGTTTTCCTTGCCCCAGTAATCGCGCTCGGTATCGAGGGTGAGGGCCTGGACGCGCGAGCCCATGCCGCCGTCGCACAGGAGGACACGGTGGCGGAGGGCTTCGAGAAGTGAAATTCCGGTCATGATGCAAGCAGATATAGGAACGGCGCGAGAATTCCAATCGGCGGCGGCGGGGGCGCGTGACGCCGGGCGGGATCAGGCGAGATGGCGGCGGGCGGCGGCGGCGACATCGCGGGTCAGGCGGCGCAGCGGGGCGGCGTGGAGGCGGGCCGCCGTCCAGTAGAGAGCGACGTCGAGCGGCTGGGCCGGGGGGAGTTCGACGAGGCGGCCGGCGGCGAGATGCGGCGCGGCGAGGGCGAGCGGGTGCAGGCCCCAGCCGAGGCCGGCCAAGGCGAGATCGAGAAAGGCGTGCGGCGAGGGCACGAAATGGGTGGGGCCGGCGAGGCTGACGCCGTGCGCCGCCTGCGCCCAGCGCGCCTGCAACGTATCGCGCCGGTCGAAGCGCAGATGCGGGGCGGCCGCCAGGGCGGTGGCGGTGACGCCATCCGGGAAATGGCGGGCAAGGAAAGCGGGGCTGGAGCAGGCGGCATAGCGCAGGGCGCCGAGCGGGATGGTGCGGCAGCCCTGGGCGGGATCGGGATCGGCGGTGACGGCGGCCAGCACCTCGCCGGCGCGCAGGCGGGCGGCGGTGCGGGATTCGTCATCCAGCACGAGGTCCAGGAGGGTTGAGCCATCGCGGCCGAAACCGGCGATGGCGTCGGGGAACCAGGTGGCGAGGCTGTCGGCGTTGACCGCGATGCGGATGGTTGGCGCATGGCCGGCGGCCGCCTCGGGCAGGAGCGGCGCGAGATCGGCTTCGAGCAGGTGAACGCGATCGGCATGGGCGCAGAGGCGGCTGCCCAGCGCGGTCGGCGTGCAGGGCTGGCCGCGGATGACCAGGACCGCGCCGATCCGCTCCTCAAGACCGCGGACACGCTGGGAGATCGCGGACGGGGTAACGCCGAGCACGGCGGCGGCGCGCTCGAAACTGCCTTCGCGGAGCACCGCGCGCAGGGCGGCAAGGGCGGGATAATCCAGCACGGGTGAAGCGATGCTTCATCGACATTAGAAAAACAAGCTTTCCTGTTTTGTCCGGCGCGCCCATAGGCGGACGCATGAGCGGATATGCAGCTTCCTTTCTCGCCGGGTATGCGGCTTCGGCGGCGCTGATCGTCGCGATCGGGGCGCAGAACCTGTTCGTGCTGCGGCAGGGGCTGCGGCGCGAGCATGTCGGCGCGGTGGTGGCGTTCTGCGCCCTCGCGGATGCGGTGCTGATCGCCGCCGGGGTGGGCGGGGTGGGCGCGTTCATCGGCGCCGCGCCGCGCTTCACGCTGGCGCTGACGCTGGGCGGGGCGGCGTTTCTCGGCTGGAACGGCATCGCGTCGCTCCGGCGGCGGGCGCCGACGGCCGTCGACCTTGGCGCGGGCGAGCGGGTGACGCTGCGCCGCGCGCTGCTGGCGACGGCGGGGTTCACCTTTCTCAACCCGCATGTCTATCTCGACACCGTGCTGCTGCTGGGCGCGATCGGGGCGACGCAGCCGGCGGCGCTGCGGCCGGTTTTCGCCGCCGGGGCGATGAGCGCCAGCCTTTCGTGGTTCGCCGCGCTCGGCTTCGGCGCGCGCGCGCTGCGGCCGGTGTTCGGCCGGCCCGCCGCGTGGTGGGTGCTGGACCGGGTGGTCGGCGTCACCATGCTGCTGCTCGCCGCCTCGCTGTTGCTGAAGGCCATGACATTCCCGGCATGAAGGCCGCCGGATTGCGGAGGCGGCGCTGAAGCGGGAAATAGCCCACGAGATGGAGGGCTGGATGACGGGGACCGGAGGCGACGGCGCGCGCGAGCGCGACAACCAGGGCGCGCACATGCGCGACAAACACGGCGCGCATCCGCACGACAAACACGGCGCGCATCCGCACGACAAACACGGCGCGCATCCGCGCGACAAACACGGCGCGCATCCGCACGACAAACACGGCGCGCATCCGCGCGACGGCGGATTCGCGACCGGGGTGGCGGCGGTGCTGTTCGCCGCGCTGGTCTGGGGCACGACGGGCACGGCGGCGACGTTCGCGCCCGCGGTCGGGCCGCTGGCGATCGGCGCCTGCGCGATGGGGATCGGCGGGCTGTTGCAGGCGCTGCTCGCCGCACCGCGCATCCTGCGCGACCTGCCGGCGCTGGCGCGGCACGGGCGGTTGCTGGCGGCGGGGGGCGTCGCGGTCGCGCTGTATCCCCTCGCCTTTTACAGCTCGATGCGGCTCTCCGGCGTTGCGGTGGGAACGGTGGTGACGCTCGGCTCGGCGCCGATCTTCTCCGCACTGATCGAGCGCGCGCTCGCCGGCACGCGGCTCTCCGCCCGCTGGGTTGCCGGCGCGCTGCCGGGGATTGCCGGCATGGCGCTGCTTGCCCTTTCCGAACCCGGGGCGACGGCGGGCGATGGGAGCAGCCTCGGCATCGCGCTCGGCCTCGTCGGCGGGCTGACTTATGCGCTCTATGCCTGGACGGCGCGGGGGATGATGCTGCGCGGCGTCCGCTCGATGGTGGCGATGGGGGCGACGTTCGGGATCGGCGGCGCGCTGCTGATGCCGGTGCTGCTGGCGACCGGCGGCGCCTTTCTCGACTCCTGGGGCAATGCGGCGGTGGGCATCTACATGGCGGCGGTGCCGATGTTTCTCGGCTATCTCTGCTTCGGCCTCGGGCTGGCGCGGATTCCGGTGAGTGTGGCGACGACGATCACGTTGGTCGAGCCGGTGGTGGCGGCGGTGCTGGCGGTACTCGTCGTCGGCGAGCGGCTGCCGGCGGCGGGCTGGGCGGGGGCGGCGCTGGTGCTCGCCGGGCTGGTGGTGACGGCGGCGCCGGGACGGCGCGGCGGCGGAGCGAAGGGAGCGTGACGATGCGGATCGGCGTGCGGTTCGGCGGCGCGGCGGGAGCGGATGAGGCGGCGCTGGTGCAGGAGGGTTTTGATCCGCCCGCCGACGTGGCGGCGGTGGCGCGGTTCGGCGTGGCGCCGGCGCGGCCGGGGCACGGGATCGGCTGCGCCTGCTGCGTGCCGCGCGGGCCCGCGGCGCTGGCGCTGACGGAGCTGTTTCTCGGCCGGGCGCGGGGGACGCTGCCGGATTTCGCCGCCGTCGTGGTTGTCGCGGATACTAACGGAGAAGCCGCCGTCCGCACCGCGCTGGAGACCGATATTCTGCTCCGCGCCCGGTTTTTCGCGCTGGACTGAAATTTTTTCCGGCTTGGCGCCTTCGCCTATTTTCATCGATTTATCAATATATTGTTGTTCGGACTGATGCGCCTGGCGGTGTGCCGGGGGCTCAGTTCCGTCGCTCCATGATGTTAGTATTATTGACGCACGTTAGCGTATCTACTAACAATACACTCATCCACGAAGGAGATGAGCGATGCCCGAACGCCGCATCTGGACCGACGCCGCCGACCAGACGATCCGCCGCATGCGGGGGGACGGGGCGACCTGGGCGGCGATTGCCGCCGTGCTCGGCCTGTCGCGCAACACGATCATCGAGCGCGGGCGGCGGCTCTGCGCCGCCGGCGGGCCGAGCCAGGCGGCGCGGCCGAAGCCGCCGCCGGAGGACGATCCGAACCGCCCGCCGCTGCCGGCCGGGCATCCGCGCTCCTGGGGGCTGCTGACGCGCGGGACGATTCTGGAGGGCGCGGCGTTCGTTCCTCTCGCCGCCCCCGGGCGGGAGGATGAGCGATGAGCGCGGCGCGGGCACATCGCGCGGCCGAAATTCGGGTGCGGCGTGCGGGCGAGGTGCTCGGCTCGGGGATCGGCGCCGCCGGCGCGGCGCGGCGGGTGGAGATCGGCCCCTGCCCGGCGGTGAGCGGGGCGGCGGACCCGATCGGCGCGATCGCGCAGCGGCTGGAGGCGGCAGGGGCGTGCCTGCTGGCGCTGCCGGAGCGGGGCTATTCGCCGCATCTGCGGATCAGCCGCTACGAGGTGGTGCGCAGCGCGCTCGACGCCTATGGCTGGGAGGCCTCGCGCATCCGCCCGCCGCACCCCTCGGGGGCGGAGATCGACCGGATGGACGAGGCGCTCGGCTGGCTCGCCGCGATTCCGGAGGAGCGGTTCGTGCTGCGGCGGATTCTGGGCGCGCGGGCGCTGACCCATCCGCTGACCGGGCGGCACCTGTTTCCCTGGCGCAGGCTCGGCGGCGTGCTGGGGGCGGACCACAAATCGGTCCAGCGTTGGCATCGCGAGGGGCTCGGGATCATCCACGCGGCGCTGGTCGCGGCGGAGCGAAAACTTGCCCAAAGCAGCGCGGCGGGCTAAGCCGCCCCATCCTTATCCAAGATCGGGTGTCATTTCATGAAGCAGCAGGCGAATCTGATCCGCGCCGGCCAGGTGATCGAGCATGATGGTCGCCGCTGGACGGTGCTCAAGCAGCAGATCATCACTCCGGGCAAGGGCGGCGCGTTCATCCAGGTGGAGATGCGCGACCTCAAGACCGGGAACAAGACCAACGAACGCTGGCGCACCGCCGACACGGTCGAGCGGCTGATGACGGACAACCGCGACTACACCTATTCCTATACCGACGGCGACAATCTCGTGCTGATGGACGGCGAAACCTTCGAGCAGTTTCTGGTGCCGGCAGCCCTGCTGGGTGACCAGGCGCCGTTCCTGCAGGACAACATGGCGGTGATCGTCGATCTCGTGGAGGGCGACCCGGTCGGCATCCACCTGCCGGCGACGGTGACGCTGGATATCGTCGAGGCCGATCCGGTGGTGAAGGGGCAGACCGCGTCCTCCTCCTACAAGCCGGCGAAGCTGTCGAACGGGGTGAAGGTGATGGTTCCGCCCTTCATCGAGGCGGGGGAGCGCATCGTCGTCCGCACCGAGGATTCGACCTACGTCGAGCGGGCCAAGGGCTGAGGCCGCGCGCGGCGGAGCCGCCGCGCCCGACCGTTTTCCGGAGTAACGAGCCATGACACCCCGCCGTTCCGCGCACATGACCATCATGGTCGCCGCGGCCCAGAAGGCCGCGCGCCGGCTGATCCGCGATTTCAACGAGGTCGAGCATCTCCAGGTCTCGGTAAAGGGGCCGTCCGACTTCGTCAGCCAGGCGGACATGCGCGCCGAGCAGACGATCCGCGAGGAGCTGGAGCGCGCCCGGCCCGGCTACGCCTTCCTGATGGAGGAAAGCGGCGCGCATGGCTCGGAGAACTGGGCGTGGCGGTGGATCGTCGATCCGCTCGACGGGACGACCAATTTCCTGCACGCGATTCCGAACTGGGCGATCTCGATCGCGCTGGAAAAGCGGCTGGCGGATGGCAGCAGCGAGATCGCCGCGGCGATGGTGATGGCGCCGGCGCTGGACGAGCTGTTCTGGGCCGAAAAGGGCGCCGGCGCTTATCTGAACGACCGCCGGCTGCGCGTGTCCTCGCGCAGGGAGTGGTCGAGCGCGCTGTTCGCCACCGGGATTCCCTTCGCCCGCACCGCGCCGCGCAACCGCCTCGCCTTCGCCCGCGTGCTCGGCGCGCTGATGCCCGAGACGGCGGGCGTGCGGCGGATGGGGGCGGCGGCGCTCGATCTCGCCTGGACCGCCGCCGGGCGGTTCGATGGCTATTTCGAATATGGCACCCATCCGTGGGACATCGCCGCCGGCGCCTTGCTGGTGCGCGAGGCCGGCGGCTACGCCACGGCACCCGATGGCAGCGATGCGGTGACCGGCGATATCGTCGCCGGCAATCCGCATATTCATGCGCGGCTGCGCGAGCTGGCGGCCTCGGCGCTGGAGAGTGCCAGGGCCTGAAACGAACCGGCCCGAGCTGGCCGGCCCGAGCTGGCCGGCCCGAGCTGGTCGGCCCGAGCTGGTCGGCATTGAGCGGCATGGGAGACATGCGCTAATGTCGGGCGGAATGCGACAGGGTTTTTTCCTTGCGGCGTGCGCGGCGGCCGCGGTCATGCTCACGGGTCCGGCGGGGGCACAGGTTGTCGTCAATCCGCAGGCGCTGCGCCAGCTCGGCGGCCCCGCGCCGGCCCGGAACCCGGCGGTGACGCGGCGCGCGATGCCGGATCGCCGGGAGGACCACCGGATTGCAGAGCATCGCAAACCGGCGCATCGCGCGGTGAGACATGCGGTGAAACATCCTGTGGCGGCGCATGTGGCGGCGGCGCGGCTGCCGATGCCGCCGCCGCCGCCGCCCGTCATCGCGACCAGGCGCCCTGCCCCGCCGCCCAAACCGCCGGCAAAACCAGTGGCGCCGGCGCCGCTCGTGATCGTGTTTCCGGGCGACGAGGCGACGCCCGGCCCGGCGGCGGCGGCTTCGGTCAGGCGGTTTCTCGCCGCCTCCCGGCCGCGCGGGCTGCGGTTTCTGGTGCGGGCGACCGCGCCGGGCGGCTCGGATGACCCCTCGGAGGCGCGGCGGCTGGCGCTGCGGCGGGGGCTCGCGGTGCGCGGCATGCTGGTCGCCGCCGGCATTCCGGCGCAGCGTATCATCGTGCAGGCACTCGGCGATGCGCCAGATGCGCCGGACGACCGCGTGACGCTGAGCACCCTTCCCTGAACTGGAGCGAACATGACCCGCCCGAACAGCTACCTGATCCGCATGCTGGTGTTTCTGGTGGTGGTCTATGGCCTGGCCGCTTTCCTCGCGCCGGTGCTGAAATCGTTCTTCCTCGCCAATCCGGTGGTCAATTCGGTGATCGCGGTGGTCGAGGTGTTCGGGATTTTCTGGAATTTGCGGCAGGTGATGCGGCTGAGCCCGGAAGTGGACTGGGTGGAGCGGTTCCAGCGCTCGCGCGCCTCGATCGAGCATGGGCCGAAGCCGCGGCTGCTGCTGCCGATGGCGAGGATGTTCGGCGGCCGGCAGGATGACGGGCGGCGGGTGACGCTCTCGGTCGCCAGCATGCGCACCATGCTCGATGGCATCGCCAGCCGGCTCGACGAAAGCCGCGAGACCTCGCGCTATGTCACCGGGGTGATGATCTTTCTCGGCCTGCTCGGGACGTTCTGGGGCCTGCTGAAGACGGTGCATGCGGTGGCCGCGGTGATCGCGGCGATGAACCTCGCGGGCGGGGATGTGAACGGGATGTTCGCCCAGCTCAAGGCCGGGCTCGCCGGGCCGCTGGCGGGGATGGGCACAGCGTTCTCATCCTCGATGTTCGGGCTGTCGGGCGCGCTGATCCTGGGGTTCCTCGACCTGACGGCGGGCCAGGCGATGAACCGCTTCTTCAACGATCTGGAGGAATGGCTCGCCGGGCTGACGCGGGTTTCGAGCGGCGCGATCGCCGCCGAGGCGGAAGGGGGGCTGCCGGCCTATGTGCAGGCGGTGCTGGAGCAGAGCGCCGAGACTGTCGAATCGCTGCAGCGCCTGCTGATGCGCAGCGAGGAGGGGCGCGGCGAGACGGCGCAGACGATCCAGGTGCTGAGCGAGCGGATGACGGTGCTGGCGGAATCGATCCAGGCCTCGCAGCGGGTGATGCTGCGGGTGGGCGAAGGGGTGGCGGCGCTTTCACGCATCGTCGAGCGCGGCGAGGAGCGCAAGGACAACGAGGTCGCGCGGGCGCATCTGCGCAATATCGAGCTGCTGATGGCGCGGCTGATCGCCGAGGCGGAACAGGGGCGCGTGCAGGGCCTGGCCGATCTGCGCCACGACCTGAAGATCCTGACCAGAACCGTGGCGGCGCGGTTCGACGAGGCGAAGGGCTGAGCCATGGCGCGCACCATTCGCGGCCGCAACAACGGGCTGGAGATCTGGCCGGGCTATGTCGACGCGCTGTCGACCCTGCTGATGGTGACGATTTTCGTGCTGCTCGTGTTTGTCCTGGCGGAGGCGTTTCTCTCGGTGGCGCTGTCGAGCCGGAACAAGACGATCGGCGCGCTGCGCAGCGAGATCGCGCAGCTTTCGCAGGTTCTGGCATTGCAGAAGGCGAAGACCGCCTCGTTGCAGGACGAGCTGTCCAGCATGGCGGCGCTGATGAAGGCGACGAAGACGCGGGAAGCGGCGCTGATGGCGGCGAATTCAACGCTGAGCTCGGCCAATGCGGCGCTGAACGCGAAGACCGCGACGCTCGGCGCCGCCGTGGCGGCGGCGGGCGGAAAGCTCGCCGGGCAGGTGAAGCTGAACGCTCAGGAGATCGCGACCGTCAGCCTGCTCAACCAGCAGATCGCGGCGCTGCGGTTGCAGCTCGCGACCATCGCCGCCGCACTCGATGCGGCGCAGAAGAAGGACCAGGAAGAGCATGTGCAGATCGCCGATCTCGGCAAGCAGCTGAACGAGGCGCTGGCGCGCAAGGTGCAGTCGCTCGAACAGTATCGCAGCGAGTTCTTCGGCGTGCTGCGCCAGGCGCTGGCGGGGCAGAAGGACATCAAGGTGGTGGGCGACCGCTTCGTGTTCGAGAGCGCGGTGCTGTTCCCCTCCGACTCGGCGCAGCTTTCGGCCACGGGCAAGGCGGAGATCGCCAAGGTGGCGCAGGCGATCGAAACGATCGCGCCGAAGATCCCCGCCAAGATCAACTGGGTGCTGAGCGTCACCGGCTATGCCGACAAGGAGGCGATCACCGGCGGGCCGTACAAGGACAATTTCGACCTCTCGGCGGCGCGCGCGCTTTCCGTGCTGCATCTGCTGATCGCGGATGGGGTGCCGAAGAGCCGGGTGGTGGCGGCCGGGTTCGGCGCGGATCACCCGATCGCCAGCGGCGACACGCCGAAGGACCTGGCGCAGAACCGGCGGATCGAGTTCCGGCTCACCTCGGCGGATTGAGCGGCCGCGCCCTGCCTTCGGCTCAGGCGACCAGCGGGGCGCGGAGGGCGGCGGCGCGGGCCCAGCTTTCGCCGGCGTCCTGGTCGAACAGTTCGGCGAGTTTCTTCATCATCGTGCCGCCGAGTTCCTCGGCGTCGACCAGGGTGACGGCGCGGCGATAGTAGCGCGTGACGTCGTGGCCGATGCCGATGGCGACGAGTTCGACGAAGTCGCGGCTTTCGATGTCGCGGATCACATCGCGCAGGTGGCGTTCGAGATAGCTGCCCTGGTTGACCGAGAGGGTGGAATCGTCGACCGGCGCGCCATCGGAGATGACCATCAGGATGCGGCGGTGCTCGGGGCGGGCGCAGAGGCGGCGATAGGCCCAGGCCAGGGCCTCGCCGTCGATGTTTTCCTTGAGCAGCCCCTCGCGCAGCATCAGGCCGAGATTGCGGCGGGCGCGGCGCCAGGGTTCGTCGGCGCCCTTGTAGACGATGTGGCGGAGATCGTTCAGCCGGCCGGGATTGCGCGGCTTGCCGTCCGCCACCCATTTCTCGCGGCTCTGCCCGCCCTTCCAGGCGCGGGTGGTGAAGCCGAGGATTTCGACCTTCACCGCGCAGCGCTCCAGCGTGCGGGCCAGGATGTCGCCGCACATGGCGGCGACCGAGATCGGCCGGCCGCGCATCGAGCCGGAATTGTCGATCAGCAGGGTCACCACCGTGTCGCGGAATTCCATCTCGCGCTCGCGCTTGAAGGAGAGCGGCAGCAGCGGGTCGGCGACGACGCGGGCGAGGCGGCCGACATCGAGCAAACCTTCCTCCAGGTCAAAATCCCAGGCGCGCTGCTGCTGGGCGAGCAGGCGGCGCTGGAGGCGGTTGGCGAGCTTGGAGACCACGCCGTGGAGATGCTGGAGCTGCTGGTCGAGCTGCTGGCGCAGGCGGGCGAGTTCCTCGGGATCGCAGAGCTGCGCGGCGCTGACCTCCTCGTCGAAGGCGCGGGTATAGGCGTGGTAGGCGGCGCCGGTGTCATCCTCCACCGGCTTGCGGCGCTGCTGCGGGCCGGCGGGCGCCTCGTCCGGCGCGGCGGCGGAATCGTCGTCGGTCTCCTCGTCGGCCTCGGCGTCGGAGGCTTCGGATTCGAGCTGATCTGGCGCCTCGGCGAGCTGGTCCTGGTCGTCCTCGCGGGTCTGCGGCTCGCCCTCGCCGGAATTGTCCTGCGAGAGGGATTGTTCGCCCTGCTCGCCCTGTTCCTCGCTGTCCTCGCCTTCTTCGGCCTCGGACTCGGCCTCGGCGAGGTCCATCACCGCGAGCAGGCGGCGGGCGGCGCGGGCGAAGGCGTCCTGGTCGGTGCGCTCGGCGGCGAGATCGTCCAGCGCCTGGTCGGCGTCGCCGGAGAGGGTTTCGCGCCAGAGGTCGAGAATGTGGCGGGCGGACTCGGGGATCGAGGCCGGGTCCATCCGCTGGCGGGCGAGCAGGCCGAGCGCCTGGGCGGTGGGGAGTTGCTCGGCGCGGCTCATCCGGTCGAGCCCCTCGGCCTCGGAATCCTCGTTCAGCTTGCGCTGGAGATTGGCGGCGACACCCTGCATGTGGGCGGCGCCGACGATCTCGACGCGGGCCTGTTCCAGCGCGTCGTAGGCGTCGCGGGCGTCGCGGGCGACGGGAGCGCGGGCGGCGTGGATGGCGTCGTCGTGATGGCGCAGGCGCAGCGCCATCGCATCGGCGATGCCGCGCAGCCGGGCCATCTCGGCCGGCGGCAGGGCGCGGGTGGGCGCCGGCAGGCGGGCGCGCTTGCCGGCGAGGCCCGCCGCACCCGGCTGATAGGCGACCTGCACCTCGTCCGACCCGGCGATGGCGCGCATGGCGCCGGCGGTGGCGCGCTTGAATTCCTCGCTGCGGGAGGGTTCGGCCGGCATCAGGCGCCGCGGCGGGGATGCACGCCGGTTTCAACCTCCGCGTTGAAGCAGCGCTGGTAGTATTCGGCGACGGTGGCGCGCTCGGCCTCGTCGCACTTGTTGAGGAAGGTGAGGCGGAAGGCGAAGCCGACATCGTTGAAGATGCGGGCGTTCTCGGCCCAGGTGATGACGGTGCGCGGGGACATCACGGTCGAGATGTCGCCGTTGATGAAGCCCGCACGGGTGAGATCGGCCAGGGCGACCATGCTCTCGATCCGCTTTTTCTCCGCGGCATCCGCCTCGGAGATGCCGAGCTTGGCCATGACGATGGAGACTTCCTGGCCGTGCGGCAGGTAGTTCAGCGTGGCGACGATGTTCCAGCGGTCCATCTGGCCCTGATTGATCTGCTGGGTGCCGTGATAGAGGCCGGTGGTGTCGCCGAGGCCGACGGTGTTGGCGGTGGCGAAGAGGCGAAAGGCCGGATGCGGGCGGATGACGCGGTTCTGGTCGAGCAGGGTGAGCTTGCCCTCGACCTCCAGCACGCGCTGGATGACGAACATCACGTCCGGCCGGCCGGCGTCGTATTCGTCGAAGACCAGCGCGCAGGGGTGCTGCAGCGCCCAGGGCAGCAGCCCCTCGCGGAATTCGGTGACCTGCTTGCCGTCCTTCAGCACGATCGCGTCCTTGCCGACGAGGTCGATGCGGGAGATGTGGCTGTCGAGATTGACGCGGATGCAGGGCCAGTTGAGGCGGGCGGCGACCTGCTCGATATGCGTCGACTTGCCGGTGCCGTGATAGCCCTGGATCATCACCCGGCGGTTGAGGGCGAAGCCGGCGAGGATGGCGATGGTGGTTTCGGGGTCGAAGCGGTAGGTGTCGTCCGTCTCGGGGACGTGTTCGGTGCGCTCGGAAAAGGCCGGGATGTCGAAGCCGCAATCGATGCCGAAGACCTCGCGCGCCGAGACGGTGCGGTCCGGCAGGTTGATCGCCGAGGTCGGCGTGCCGCGGGTTTCGGCCAGTGCAGCGATATTGTTCATCGGTCGTTCATCCTCACAGCTCGGGGTCAGACTACTCGCCATGGCGCGGCGCGCAAGGGATCAGGCGCCGGCGGCGGCGCGGGGCTGCCCCTCGGCCGGCAGGCGGGAGCGCAGCGTGGCATAGGCGAGGTTGATGGTCTTGAGGCGTTCCTCGGCGCTGCGGTCACCGCCATTGGCGTCGGGGTGGTGACGCTTGGCAAGTTCCTTGTAGCGGGCGCGCACCGCCTCGCGGGTGACGGGCCAGGCGAGGCCAAGCACATCGAGCGCCTCGCGCAGCTCCGGCGGGGCGCGCTCGGGTTCGGGCCGGCGGGGGCGGCCGATGCCGGAAAACGCGGCGAGTTCGGCCTCGACCGCCTCGCCGACGGCGCCGGCGCGGCCGAGCGGCCAGGTCGGGCGCTGCCAGGCGGTGTCGGCGCGCAGATGCGCCTCGATCTCGCCGGGGCTCATGCCCTTGTAGTAGTCCCAGCCGGCATTGTAGGCGCGGACATGCTCAAGGCAGAACCAGTGCCAGTCGCGCAAATTCTCGCGCGAGCGGGGGGCGCGGTATTCGCCGGGCTTGTCGCAGTCGGGCATGTCGCAGGCGCGGCCCGGGGCATCCGGGTCGGGCGCGAAGGCGCGCACGCGGCGGGTGGTCCGGGTCATGGGCATAGTCTCGTCATGACCGCTAATTTGCCCTTTGTCGGCGTCTTGGCAACCGGGCGGCGGCGGCGCACAATCCACCCATGACATCACGATCCGACCGAATCCGCGCGATCCTCGGCGAATGTTTCGCCCCCGAGCTGCTGGAATTGAAGGACGACAGCGCGAAACACGCCAGCCATATCGGCCGGATGACCGGGCCGGGCCACGCGCCGGAGGCGGGCGAGACGCATTACCGGCTGCGGATGGTGGCCGGGGCGTTCCGGGGGATGAACCGGGTGGCGCGGCAGCGGGCGGTGAACGAGGCGCTGAAGGCCGAGTTCGAGACCGGGCTGCACGCGCTCAGCCTCGACCTCAAGACGCCGGACGAAACCTGAGCGCGAAACCAGGCGCGCTGTTGCTGGACCGGCGCTTCGCGCCGCTGTTCTGGTGCCAGGCCTTCGCCGCCTTCAACGACAATTTCCTCAAGACCGCGCTGGTGGTGCTGATTCTCTACCGCGCGAAGGGCAGCCCCGCGCTGGTGGCGCTGGCGGGCGGGGTGTTCATCCTGCCCTACCTGCTGTGCTCGGGGATTGCCGGGGAGATGGCGGACCGGTTCGACAAGGCGCGGGTCGCGACCGTGGTGAAGGGGGTCGAGATCGGCGCGGCGGGGCTCGCGGTGGCGGGGTTTCTCGCCGGTTCGGTGCCGGTGCTGTTCGCCGCCCTGCTCGGCTTCGGGGTGCTGGCGGCGCTGTTCGGGCCGGTGAAATACGGGCTGCTGCCGGACCTGCTGGAGACGGCGCGGCTGCCGCTCGCCAACGCGATGGTGGATTTCGCGACCTTCCTCGCGATTCTGGCGGGGACGGCGCTGGGCGGGCTGCTCGGCGCGCGGGAGCCCTGGCTGCTCGGCGCCGTGGTGATGGGGTTCGCCCTGCTCGCCTTCGGGGCGGCGGCGCTGATCCCCGGCCGGGGGCGGCGCGGCCGGGGCTGAAGCTCTCGGCGAGCCCGGTGGCGGCCTCGGCGGATCTGCTGCGCACGCTGCGCGGCGCGGCCCCGCTGTGGCGGGCGGCGCTGGTCAACGCCTGGTTCTGGTTCGCCGGGATCACCTGCATGACGCTGCTGCCGGTGCTGACGCGGACGACGCTGATGCGCGGGCCGGGGGCGGTGACGCTGGGGCTGACGGTGTTCTCGCTTGGGATCGGCGCGGGGAGTTTTCTGGCCGCGTCACGGCTGCGCGGGCGGATCGCGCTGGCGCCGGCTTGGGGCGGGACGGTGGCGGTCGGCATCGCGGCGCTGGCGCTGGGGGCGCTGGCGGCGGCCGACCGGTTCGGGGTGACGCTGGCGCTGCTGTTCGTCGCAGCCCTCGGCGGCGGGGTGATCGCGGTGCCGAGCTTCGCCGCGGTGCAGGCCTGGGCGCCGGCGGAGGCGCGGGCGCGGGCGGTGGCGGGGACGAACATTCTCTCCGCCGCCGGGATGGTCGCGGCGAGCCTGATCCTGACCGCGCTGCTGCACGCGGGAATCGGGCCCCGTGCGCTGTTCGCGGGGCTCGGGGCGATCGCGCTCAGTCTCGCGCTGGCGGCGCGCCGGTAAATTTCGCCGGGCGCTTTTCGCGGAAGGCGGTCACACCCTCGGCGAAATCCGGCGTGCTTCCCATGCGGCGCTGGAGGTCGCGTTCGAGATCGAGCTGGGCGTCGAGCCCGTTGGCGCCGGCGGCGTTGAAGGCGGCCTTCATCGCGGCGAGCGCCTGGGTCGGGCGGGCGGCGAGATCGGCCGCCACGGCAAGGGCGGCGGCGAGGAAGCCCTCGTCGGGCAGGCAGCGCCAGATCAGGCCCCAGTCGGCGGCCTGGCGGGCGGTGATGGTCTCGCCCAACATGGCAAGGCCGCGGGCGCGGGCATCGCCCACCGCGCGGGGGAGGAAATGAGTGCCGCCGGCATCCGGGATCAGGCCGATGCGGATGAAGGCCTGGGTAAAATTCGCCGCCTCGCAGGCGAGCACGATATCCGCCGCGAGGGCGAGATTGGCGCCGGCGCCGGCGGCGACGCCGTTGACGGCGGCGACGATCGGCTTCGGCAGGGCGCGCATGCGGCGGACCAGCGGGTTGTAATGCCGGTCGATCGAGGCGCCGAGATCGCGCGGGCCGCCGCCGAGGGACTGGTTGAGATCGGCGCCGGCGCAGAACCCCTGCCCTCGCCGGTCAGCAGCACGGCGCGGACCGAATCGTCGGCCTCGATGGCGGCGAAGGCGGCGGCGAGCGCCTCGTGCACCGCCTCGTTCAGCGCGTTCAGACGGTCGGGCCGGTTGAGCTTCAGCACCCGCACCGCCCCGACGCTTTCCACGATCAGCTCTGCCGCCATTTCTGTTCCTCCCTGCGTTCCGGGCGACTAGTGTGCGCCTGTGCGCCGAGTATGGCGAGAACTGACGCATACGGCAATGAGGAGACGAAATGAGCATCTCGATCGCGATCCATGGCGGGGCGGGCACGATGCGGGCGGCGGACATGACGCCGGAGATGGCCGAGGCGCGGCACGAGGGGCTGCGGCGGGCGCTGCGCGCGGGCTGGGACGTGCTGAGCGAGGGCGGTTCGGCGCTGGACGCGGTGGCGGCGGCGGTGGTGATGCTGGAGGACGATCCGCTGTTCAATGCCGGGCGCGGGGCGGTGCTGACCGATGCCGGCACGCTGGAGATGGACGCCGCGATCATGAGCGGGGCGGATCGCGCGGCGGGGGCGGTGGCCGGGATCTGCGGGCCGGTGAACCCGGTGCTGGCGGCGCGGGCGGTGATGGAGACGACGCCGCATGTGCTGATGATCGGCGACGGCGCGCTGGCGGTGGCGCGGGCGGCGGGGCTGGAATTCGAGACCGAGACCTATTTCGAGACGCCGAACCGGCGGGCGGCGCTGGAGAGGGAGCTGGCGCGCCGGGCCACGGGCGCGCCGGACACGCGCTCGGACGCCGACCGGCACGGCACGGTGGGGGCGGTGGCGCGGGATGCGCACGGTCATCTCGCGGCGGCGACCTCGACCGGGGGGATCACCGCCAAGCGCGCCGGGCGGGTGGGCGACACGCCGGTGTTCGGCGCCGGCACCTTCGCCGATGACGAGACCTGCGCGGTGAGCTGCACCGGGACGGGCGAGGTGTTCATCCGCTACACCGCCGCCGCCGAGATCGCGGCGCGGCTGCGCTACAAGGGCGAGAGCCTGGCGAAGGCGGCGGCGGACGTGATCGCCGAGCTGGCGCCGCGCGGCGGCGATGGCGGGCTGATCGCGCTCGGCACTGGCGGCGACCCGGTGATGCCGTTCAATTCGTCCGGCATGTATCGCGGCATGATCGGCGGCGACAGGATGCTGCGCACGGCGATCCACCGCGAGGAATTTCGCGCCGTTGCGGTGTGAGTTGCTGGCATTTCCCTTGCACCGGGCGGGGCGTGACGCTAGCTCGTGCAGCTGAATTGGATGAGGATGAAGGCAGATGGCGTATAGAGTTGCAGTTGTCGGGGCCACCGGCGCGGTCGGGCGCGAGATGCTCAAGACGCTCGCGGAGCGGAACTTTCCCGCCTCCGAGGTGATCGCCCTCGCCTCCCCGCGCTCGGCGGGGCAGCAGGTGAGTTTCGGCGACGAGGCGATTCTCACCGTGAAGAACCTGGAGACCTTCGATTTCCGCGGGGTGGATTTCGGCCTGTTCTCACCGGGGGCCTCGATTTCGGCGGTGCATGCGCCGCGCGCCGCCGAGGCGGGGTGCATCGTGATCGACAACACCAGCCAGTTCCGCATGGACCCGGACGTGCCGCTGGTGGTGCCGGAGGTGAACACCCATGCGCTGGAAGCGTTCATGGCGAAGCCGGACTGGCGGCGGATCATCGCCAATCCGAACTGCTCGACGATCCAGATGGTGGTGGCGCTGAAGCCGCTGCACGAGAAATTCGGCATAAGCCGGGTGTCGGTCGCGACGTATCAGTCGGTCTCCGGCGCGGGCAAGGAGGGGATGGACGAGCTGGAGCGCGCGACAAAGGCCACCTATGTCCACGAGGTGACGAAGCCGGAAGTCTTCACCAAGCCGATCGCCTTCAACGTGATCCCGCATATCGACGTGTTCATGAAGGACGGGGCGACCAAGGAAGAGTGGAAGATGACGGTCGAGACCCGCAAGATCCTCGACCCGGACATCGCGGTGTTCGCGACCTGCGTGCGCGTGCCGGTGTTCATCGGCCATGGCGAGGCGGTGCATGTCGAGTTCGCCAACCCGGCCCCGCTGGAGGCGGCGCGGGCGGCGCTGCGCGCGGCGCCCGGCGTGACGCTGTTCGACGAGCGCGAGGATGGCGGCTACGTCACCCCGCTGGAATGCCAGGGCGAGGACGCGGTGTACGTGTCACGGCTGCGGGTCGATCCCACGGTGCCGCACGGGCTCGGCTTCTGGTGCGTTTCGGACAATCTGCGCAAGGGCGCGGCGCTGAACGCGGTGCAGATCGCCGAGACCATCATCAAGCGTGGGCTGATCGGCCGGAAGGCCGCCTGATTATCCGGGAAGGCCGATTGACGAGACCGCGTCGATCGGCCTAAACCGCTCCGCGTTGGCGGACGTAGCTCAGCTGGTAGAGCGCCAGGTTGTGGTCCTGGATGTCGTGGGTTCGAGCCCCATCGTTCGCCCCAATTTTTCCTCCTCACAGTTCCACCATGACAGATGTATCGGGTTCTCATCTCCGGGCGGTGATCCTGGCCGGCGGCGCTGGGCGGCGGCTCGGCGGGGTGGACAAGGCGCTGCTGATCCTGCACGGACGAACGATGCTCGATCATGCCATCGCCACACTCGCCGGACAGGTTGACGCCACAGCGCTCAGCGCCGCCGGCGATGCGGCGCGGTTTGCACGGTTCGGGCTGGAGGTGCTGGACGATGGGCGGCATCGCGGCAAGGGACCGCTGGCCGGGGTTCTCGCCGGGATGCGCTGGGCGGCGGCTTCAGGCGGCGAGACGCTGCTGAGCCTGCCGGTGGACACGCCCTTCGCGCCGCGCGACCTCGTGGCCCGGCTCGGCGCCGCCCCGGCGGAGGCGGCATCGCGCGGGCGGCGGCATCATCTCGTCGCACTCTGGCCGGTGACGGCGGCCGATGCGCTGGAGCGCTTCCTCGACGGACCGGGACCGTATCGGGTATCGGGCTTCGCGGCGACGATCGGGATGCGCGCGGTGGCGTTCGCTGACGCGCCCGACCCGTTCGTGAACATCAACACGCAGGCGGATCTCGACGCGGCGGAGGCCGGGCGGTGCTGAACGCCTTCATCGCCGATTTCCTCTATGCGGTGGTCGCGCTGTTCGTGATCATCGATCCGGTCGGCACCGCGATCATCTTCGCCGCGCTCACCATCCATGACGACGCGGCGAAGCGGCGGACGATCGCGAAGCGGGCCGCGCTGATCAGCTTCCTCGTGCTGCTGGTGTTCGGCCTTGCGGGGGAAAAGCTGCTGCGGCTGCTCGGGATCGGGATTCCGGCCTTGCAGATCGCCGGCGGCGCGCTGCTGTTCCTCTCGGCCAAGGACATGGTGACGGCGAAGGGCGAGTTGCGGGCGAGCAGCGAGGAGCGCACCGCCGCGAGCGAATCGACCGAGGATATCAGCGTGTTTCCGCTGGCGATTCCGCTGATCGCCGGGCCGGGCGGAATGACCACGATGGTGCTGCTGCACGCCAAGGCGGGCGGGCAGCCGGGCGCGGTGCTGGCCAACGCGCTGGCGCTGGCGGCGATGATCGTGGCCACCCTGGTGTCGATGCTGGGCGCGCGGCGGCTGGCGCGGCTGATGGGCACGACCGGGGCGAGCGTGGTGGGCCGGGTTCTGGGCATTCTGGTGGCGGCGCTGGCCGCACAGTTCATCATCGAGGGCACGCAGGCGGCGCTGCATCTCGGCTGAGGCGGAAATCTCCGCCGTTTTCAATATTGTAGATGCAACGCGGATTGACCGGACCGGAAGCGTCTGGCACCGTCATCGCAACGGGAGACGGGCAAATGACCAGATCTGAACTGATCGCCGCGCTGGCGGCGGATCATCCGCACCTGACTCTAGCGGATGTCGAACGCATCGTGACCGCGATGTTCGACCAGATGACCGCGACACTCGCCGCTGGCGGACGGGTGGAGCTGCGCGGCTTCGGCGCGTTCTCGGTGAAGCAGCGGCAGGCGCGGGCGGGGCGCAACCCCAGGACCGGCGAGACGGTGAAGGTGGACGAGAAGACCGTGCCGTTCTTCCGCGCCGGGCGCGAATTGCGCGAGATGGTCAACGCGGGCATGAAACCGCTCGAAGCCGGGGCGGATGACGCCGCGGACGATGACGACGACGAGGACGAGGAGTAGACCGCTGAAGACGATCCGGCTCAGTCTCGGGGCGCTGGTGATTCTGGCGCTGGCGATTTTCCTGTTGTCGAACCGCGCGCCGGTGATGGTGGCGTTCTTTCCGTTCGGCACGATGGGCACAGTGGCGCTGGGCGCGATCGTGCTGATCGCCTTCGGGCTGGGCGTGCTGCTGGGCATGCTGATCCATCTGCCACGGCGGATGCGGGCGCAGCGCCGGGCGAAGCGGGCCGAGCGCCAGCTCGCCGCGCTGCAGGCGCAGCCGCCGGCACCGGCCGCGCCGGCGGACGAAACGCTCAGCCTGCCGCCGGCCGCCTGAGATGGGCGCGGCAGGACATGGCGCGCGGCGGCTGATCGCCGCGATCGATACGCCTGCGCTCGATGAGGCGAGACGCCTGATCGGCGCGGTGGGGCCGCATTGCGGGCTGGTGAAGCTGGGGCTGGAGGCGTTCTGCGCCAACGGGCCGGCGCTGCTGGAGGCAGCAGCGGGGCATGACGTGTTTCTCGATCTCAAGCTGCACGACATTCCGAACACGGTGGCCGGGGCGGTGCGCGCGCTGCTGCCGTTGCGGCCGGCGATGCTGACGGTGCACGCCGCGGGCGGCAGCGCCATGATCGCGGCGGCGCGGGAGGCGGCGGAGATGGCGGGCGCGGCGCGGCCGCGATTGCTCGCGGTGACGGTACTGACCAGTCTTTCGGCCGGCGCGCTGGCGGAGACCGGGGTGGCCGGCGGGCCGCGCCAGCAGGTGCTGCGGCTGGCGAAGCTGGCGCTGGCCGCCGGGGCGGACGGGCTGGTGTGCAGCGCCGAGGAGATTTCGGTGCTGCGCGACGCGTTCGGCGCCGATCCGGTGCTGGTGGTGCCGGGCATAAGGCCCGCGGGCACGGATCATGGGGATCAGGCGCGGGTGGCGACGCCGGAAGCGGCGATCGCGGCGGGGGCGAGCTATATCGTGGTCGGCCGGCCGATCACCACGGCCGCCGATCCGGCAGCGGCGGCGGCTTCCATCGCCGCGTCGATCGGCTGATGGCGCGGGCGAAGATCTGCGGGCTGCGCACACGGGAGACCTGGCTGGCGGCGACGGCGGCCGGGGCGGACTGGGTGGGGTTCGTGTTCTTTCCGCGCTCGCCGCGATTCGTCACGATCGAGGCGCTGAAGGCGATCGGCGCCGATGCGCGGGTGCCGAGGGTGGGGCTGTTCGTCGCCCCCGAACCGGAAGCGATCGAGGCGGTGCTGAAGGTGCAGGACCTCGAATGTCTACAGATTTATGCCGGCGCGGCAGACTGTCGGGCGATGCGGGCGCGGTTCGGCGCGAAAGTGTGGCGGGCCGTGGGGGTTTCGGGCGTTGCCGACCTGCCGCGCGACGATGAGGGACTGGACGGGTTCGTGATCGAATCGAAGCCGCCGCCAGGCGCGGACCGGCCGGGCGGCAATGCGACCGCGTTCGACTGGGCGGTGATGCGGGGCTGGCGGGCTCCCGCCCCGTGGCTGCTGGCGGGCGGGCTGACGCCGGCGAACGTGGCTGATGCGGTGCGCGCGAGCGGGGCGGCGGCGGTGGATGTGTCATCCGGGTGGAGAGCGCGCCGGGAGAGAAATCGGTGCCGCTGATCCGGGATTTCATCGCGGCGGCGCACGCGGCCTGAGGCCGGGCCGACGGTTGCCAGGCGCGAGCTATTTCTGGGTGCGGGCGCAGAAATAGGTGGCGCGGCCGGACTGGACCGTGCGGCTGATGCCCGCGCAGGCGGCGGGGCCGGGGCAGCGTTCGCAGGGTTGGCCGGCGCGGTCGTAGACTTTCCAGGCGTGCTGGAAATAGCCGAGTTCGCCGGAGGGCTGGACATAGTCGCGCAGCGAGGAGCCGCCGGCGGCGATGGCGTCCGTGAGTGTGGTCTTGATCGCCGGCACCAGACGCCCTGCCCTGCCCCGCCCGATCGTGCCGGCGAGGCGATGCGGGAGGATGCCGGCGCGGAACAGCGCCTCGCTGACATAGATGTTGCCGAGGCCGGCGACGATCGACTGGTCGAGCAGGGCCGCCTTGATCGGGGTTTTCTTCCCCGCGAGGGATGCGGCGAGGGTGGCGGGTGAAAACGCATCGTCGAGCGGTTCGGGGCCGAGGCCGGCGATCAGGCGATGGGTATCCTCGGCCTCGGTCGCGACGAGGTCGAGCGCGCCGAAGCGGCGGGGATCAACGAAGCCGATCACGGCGCCGTCGTCGGTTTCGAGCGTGAGATGCTGGTGCGGCTGGGGGGCGGAATCGATCGTCATCCGGCCGGACATGCCGAGATGGATCAGCACCGACAGCGCGCGGTCGAGCCGCATGAACATGTATTTGCCGCGGCGGCGGAACCCCTCGACGCGGGCGCCGGAAAGGAACTGCACGAAGCCCTCGGGGATCGGCCAGCGCAGGTCCGGCCGGGCAAGGACGACGCGGGCGAGGCGGCGGCCTTCGAGCTTCGCGGCGAGGCCGCGCATCACGGTTTCGACTTCGGGGAGTTCCGGCATGGTGCGATTGGGGCTATAGCCTGAGCCCATGGCCGATACCAGCAGCGAGACCGTCGATTTCGGGTTTTCCACCGTG
The DNA here is from genome assembly GCF_907164655.1 of Acidocella sp. C78. Taxonomy (NCBI): domain Bacteria; kingdom Pseudomonadati; phylum Pseudomonadota; class Alphaproteobacteria; order Acetobacterales; family Acidocellaceae; genus Acidocella; species Acidocella sp. C78. Next base: position 60,758 of record NZ_CAJQZK010000013.1, on the reverse strand, counting down.
CCGCGCGGCGAGAAGCGGCGGAAGGTGCGGGAGGTGTTCGACAGCGTCGCCGGGCGCTACGACGTCATGAACGACCTGATGTCGCTCGGCGTTCACCGGCTGTGGAAGCGGGAATTCGTGTCGATGATGGACCCGCGGCCGCATCGCACGCTGCTCGATCTTGCCGGCGGGACCGGGGATATTTCGCTGCGCTGGCTTGCCGCCGGCGGCGGCCCGGTGCTGATGACCGACATCAACGAGGCGATGCTGCGCGTCGGCCGCGGACGGGCGGAGGAGCGGGCGCGGATCGACGGGATCGGGTTCGCGGTGGCGGATGCCGAGGCGCTGCCGCTCGGCGATGGCAGCGTCGATCGGGTGTCGATCGCGTTCGGGCTGCGCAACTGCACCGACAAGGACAGGGTGCTGGCCGAGGCGCGGCGGGTGTTGAAGCCGGGCGGGCGGTTCTTCTGCCTGGAGTTCTCGCGCTTGCAGGTGGCGGCGGCGCAGCCGCTCTACGAGAAATGGTCGTTCGTGGCGCTGCCGGCGATCGGCGCGCGGGTGGCGCAGGACCGCGAGAGCTATCAGTATCTCGCCGAGAGCATCCGCATGTTCCCCGACCAGGAGACGCTGGCGGGGATGATGCGGCGGGCGGGATTCGAGCGGGTGGCCTATCGGAACCTGAGCGGCGGGATCGCGGCGATTCATTCGGGATGGCGGCTGTGAGCGCGCGCCTCGCCGGGCGGCTGGTGCTGCTCGTCATCGGCGGGGGGATCGCGGCCTACAAGGCGCTGGAGCTGATCCGGCTGATCCGCAAGGAGGGCGGCGCGGTGCGCGCGGTGATCACCGCCGGGGGAGAGAAATTCGTCACCCCGCTTTCGGTGCAGGCGCTGTGCGAGGACCGGGTGCATACCGAGCTGTTCTCGCTGACCGGCGAGAGCGAAATGGGGCATATCCAGCTCTCGCGCAGCGCGGATCTGGTTGTGGTGGCGCCGGCCTCGGCGGATCTGCTCGCGAAGATGGCGGCGGGGATGGCGGATGACCTGGCGACCACGCTGCTGCTCGCCACCGACAAGGAGGTGCTGGTCGCACCGGCGATGAACGTGCGGATGTGGACGCATCCGGCGACGGTGGAGAATCTGGCGACGCTGCGGCGGCGCGGGGTTTCGGTGGTTGGGCCCGAGGAGGGGCCGATGGCCTGCGGCGAGTTCGGGCCGGGACGGCTGGCGGAGCCGCCGGCGATCCTGGAGGCGATCGTGGCCAGGCTCGGCGGCGACCGGACGCTGGCCGGGCGGCATGTGGTGGTGACCAGTGGGCCGACGCATGAGCCGATCGACCCGGTGCGCTACATCGCCAACCGCAGTTCGGGCAAGCAGGGCCACGCGATCGCCGCGGCGCTGGCGCGGCGCGGGGCGCGGGTGACGCTGGTCTCGGGGCCGGTGGCGCTGGCCGATCCGGCGGGGGTGACGGTCGTGCGGGTCGAGACAGCGCTGGAGATGCGCGCGGCGGTGCTTGCCGCCCTGCCCGCCGATGCCGCGGTGTTCTGCGCCGCGGTCGCGGACTGGCGGGTCGAGGCGCAGGGGCGGAAGATCAAGAAGACCGGCGCGCCGCCGGCGCTGGCGCTGGTGGAAAACCCCGACATTCTCGCGGAAGTCTCGCGGCTTGAGGGGCGGCGGCCGCGCCTTGTCGTAGGCTTCGCGGCGGAGACCGGCGATCTGGTCGCGCAGGCGACGGCGAAGCGGGCGCGCAAGGGGTGCGACTGGATCGTGGCCAATGACGTCGGCGCGGGAACCGGCATCATGGGTGGCGCCGAGAACGAGGTCGTGCTGATTACCGGCGGGGGTGCGGAGCCCTGGCCGCGCGCCGGGAAGGACGCGGTGGCGGAGCGACTTGCAGAGAGGATTTCAGGGATTTTCCAATGACGATTTCAGTTGCCGTGAAGCGGCTGGCGCATGGCGCCGGCCTGCCCTTGCCCGACTATGCCACCGCCGGATCGGCGGGGCTCGACCTGCTGGCGGCGGTGAGCAGCACCGTGCTGATCGCGCCGGGGACGCGGGCGCTGGTGCCGACCGGGCTCGCCATCGCGCTGCCGCCCGAGTTCGAGTTGCAGATCCGCCCGCGCTCGGGCCTCGCGCTCAAGCATGGGATCGTGATTCCGAACAGTCCGGGGACGATCGACAGCGATTATCGCGGCGAGATCCAGGTGATCGTGCTGAATGCCGGGCGCGAGGCGTTCGAGGTAACGCGGGGCATGCGGATCGCGCAGGCGGTGCTGGCACCGGTGTCGCGCCTGGTGTGGCAGGAGACCGACGATCTCGACCGGACCGCGCGCGAGGCGGGCGGGTTCGGCAGCACCGGCCTCGATTTCCCGATGGGGAACTAGCTCTCTAGGTCCGCCCTGCCCTGCGTGCGCGACCCGGTGAAGCGGGCGACGAGCGGGAAGAAAGCGGCATGGGGCAGCAGGCGCAGGATGCGCAGCGGGCGGGCCAGGCCCTCGGGGAAGGCGATGAGGAAGCGCCCGGCATCGAGCCCGCGCAGGATGGCGTGGGCGGCGGCGGCGGATTCCATCAGGAAGGGCATCGGGAAGCGGTTCTGCGCGGTGAGCGGCGATTTCACGAAGCCGGGGCAGATCGCCGAGATCGCCACACCGTGGCGGTCGAGGTCGAATTTCAGGGCTTCGGCGGTCGCGATCAGCGCCGCCTTGGTCGCCGAATAGGAGACCGAGCCGGGCAGGCCGGCGAGGCCGGCGAGCGAGGACATCAGCGCGATCTGGCCGCGCTTGCGGGCGATCATCGCCGGCATCGCCAGTTCGAGCGCGTGCGCGGTGCCGAGCAGATTCAGCTCGACCTGGCGGCGCAGGCGATCGGCGGTGAAGGTTTCCGCGGTATCGCGCTCATAGGTGCCGGCGTTGAGGATGGCGCGGGCGATCGGGCCGTCGCGGGTGATGGTGTTCACCGCCTCGCGCAGCGAGGCGGGATCGGTCACGTCGGCCGGCGCGACGATGATGCGGCTCGGATGGGTTTCGGCGAGGGCGCGAAGCTCGGCCTCGCGCCGTGCGGTGATGGCGACGCGCCAGCCCTGCGCCACATGCGCCTCGGCCAGGGCGCGGCCGATGCCGCTGGAGGCGCCGGTGATCCAGACGATGCCATCGGCGCTGGTGACGGGTTTCACACGCGGTCTCCGTGTTGCAGGCGGCGGCGCAGCAGGGCGGCGCGGTCGCGCAGGGCGTGGCGTTTGGACTCCGCCATCTTGTGCCACGTTCGCACCGGCATCGCCATGCGCGGATTGGCGGCGAAACGATCGGCGTGGCGGGCGATGAAATCCCAGTAGAGCGCGTTGAAGGGGCAGGCGCGCGGGCCGGTGGCGTCCTTCACGTCGTAATGGCAGCCCGCGCAGTAATCGCTCATGCGGGCGATATAGGCGCCGGAGGCGGCGTAGGGTTTCGAACCGACGATGCCGCCATCGGCGTGCAGCGCCATGCCGCGGGTGTTGGGCATTTCCACCCATTCATAGGCATCGGCGTAGACCGCGAGATACCAGCGATCGACCGCATCCGGGGCGATGCCGGCGAGGAGGGCGAAATTGCCGGTGACCATCAGGCGCTGGATGTGATGGGCGTAGGCGCGGCGCAGCGTCTGCCCGATCGCCTGGGCCATGCAGCGCATGTCGGTTTCGCCGGTCCAGTAGAAATCCGGCAGCGGAAGGTCGGCGCCGAGGGCATTCAGCGTCGCGTAGCCGGGCATGTGCCGCCAGTAGATGCCGCGGATGAACTCGCGCCAGCCGATTATCTGGCGGATGAAGCCCTCGACGGCGTTGAGCGGGGCGCGGCCGGCCGCGTATTCCGCCTCGGCGCGGCGGCAGAGATCGAGCGGGTCGAGCAGGCCGAGATTGAGCGGGACGGAGACCAGGGAATGGAACATGAAATCCTGGTCCGCCGCCATCGCGTCCTGCCAGTCGCCGAAGCCGGGGAGACGGCGGGCGAGGAAATCGGCGAAACCCGCCTCGGCGTCGCGCGCGGTGACCGGCCAGTCGAACCCATCGAGGCTGCCGTAATGAGTGGCGAAGCGGGCGGCGACGAGGGCGAGCACCTCGCGCGTTTCGTCCGCAGGCGGGAAGCGTTTCGCCGCGGGGGGCGCCAACCCGGCGGGCAGCGATTTGCGGTTCTCGGGGTCGTAGTTCCATTTGCCGCCGACCGGGTCGTCGCCCTCCATCAGGATGCGGTGGCGGCGGCGCATCTCGCGGTAGAAGAACTCCATGCGGAGCTGCTTTTTCGCGCCGGCCCAGGCGGCGAAATCGGCGCGGGAGCAGAGGAAGCGGGTGTCGTCGCGGATCTCGCAGGGGATGCCGGTCTGCGCCGCCCAGCCGCGCATGGCCTCGAGCACGCGGTATTCGCCGGGTTCGGTGGCGATGATGGCATCGGGCTTCAGCGCGGCGCAGGCGCGGGCGAGTTCGCCAGCGAGCGTGCCGGTATTCGCCGGATCGTCGAGCGTGACGTAGCGGACGGCGACGCCGCGGGCGCGCAGGGCCCTGGCGAAATGGCGCATCGCCGCGAGGACGAGCGCGATCTTCTGCGGATGGTGCGGGACATAGGTGCATTCCCCCATCACCTCGGCCATCAGCACCGTGTCAGCGCCGGGGTCGAGGCCCGCGAGGGAGGCGATGGCGGGCGAGAGCTGGTCGCCCAGGATGACGCGGAGCTGGCCGGGCATCAGCCGAGGATCGGGCGGTAGGTGATGTGGCCGCGATGATGGAAATCGAGGCCGGACCAGGTGTTGGCCTGGTTGTAGAAGACCGCGAGGCGGATCGGGCCGGAGAGCTGGTAGCGCGAGGCGGTGACGCTGCCGGAGGGCATGGCGGGCAGGCGGAACCAGCCCTCGCGGGTGACGGTCGGCCGGTCGGCATGGCCGGTCTGCATGTTGATCATCGGGCCGTTCAGCATCGCCTTGTTCCAGTAGGTGAGCGGCAGGGCGTCGGGCGGGGCGGTATGCCGGGCGATGCGGTTGCCGGAGATGACGACGCCGGCATCGGTGCGCTCGACATCGAGACGGATGCGGGTGCCGTTGTTGTCGATCGCGCTGGTGGCGGACTGGAAGGCGCCGCGCTGCCAGTGTTCGACGATATGGGCGCGGTAGGTGAAGAGCGGGATGCCGATGAGGCCGACCTTGAGATCGACGTGGTTGTCGACCGTCAGGCGCGTGCCATCGACGAGGAAGCGCAGATGCTGGACGCCGACATGGCTGCCGTTGCGATAGACGTCGAACGCGAGGCTGCGGTGCCGCGGCAGCCTTGGCGGCTTCAGAATGACGCCGGCGGCCGCCGCGAGAACGCCGCGCCGGGCGATGGGGATGTCGGTCATCGGTCCTCCTTCACGGTGTTGCGGTTACGGGCGCGGGCGGCGAACGGATGCCGATCCACCGCAAGCGCAATGCTCCGTTGTGATAAATAGGGCCGCCGCTCTGGATCGCGAGGGCGGAGCCGCGCATAAACGGGCGCCCAACCCTGCCGCGAAAGAAAAACATGCACCAGCTCATCCTCATGCGCCATGCCAAAGCCGAGCCGGCCCGGGGCGACCAGGCCGATCACGACCGCGCGCTGAGCCCGGCGGGGCGGGCGGCGGCGCAGCGCATGCGCGCCCGGCTGCGGGAGCTGGCGATCGAGCCGGACGTGGTGCTGGTATCCTCGGCGCGGCGCACGCGCGAGACGCTGGACGGCGTTGCGTTCTGGGATGGGCAGCCGATCATCGACGTGGTCGACGGGCTCTACATGGCGCCGGCGGCGCGGATGCTGGAGATGCTGCGCGAGCTGCGCGAGACGATGCTGAGCGTGCTGGTGGTTGGCCATAATCCGGGGCTGCACGAGCTGGCGCTGATGCTGGCCGCCGGCGCGCAGGAGCGCGGCGCGGCGCATGCCCAGCTGGAGGAGGGATTTCCGACGATGCGGGCCGCCGAATTCCTGGTGCTGACCCCCTGGCGCGAGCTGAAGCCGAAAACGACGCGGTTGCAGCGGGTGATCGACCCGCCTCCCGCGAGTGCTGCATGAGTGTCATGTTGCAGGCGCGAAGGTTGCGCGATCACGCCCGAAGGATTTACAAAACAGTCACCCAGATCGATTAGTCTCGGCACCCGACCGGGAAGCGGATCAGGACGGTTCGACCGGACAGCAGAGGAATCTTGACCATGAGCAGCACGACCGAAGGCGCGCACGCGACGCACGCGACGCACGCGACGCTTACGATACCCGGAAGCGACAAGACGGCCGAACTCCCGCTCCTGACCGGCACGCTCGGCCCGCAGGTGGCCGATATCCGCAAGCTCCAGGCGCAGACCGGCATCTTCACCTTCGATCCCGGCTATGGCGAGACCGCCTCGTGCGAGAGCAAGATCACCTATATCGACGGCGATGAGGGGGTGCTGCTGTATCGCGGCTATCCGATCGATCAGCTCGCCGAGAAATCGACCTTTCTCGAGGTCGCGCATCTGCTGATGTTCGGCGAGCTGCCGACGGAAGCGGAGTTCGAGGCGTTCAACCGCGGCGTGACCATGCACACGATGCTGCACGAGCAGGTGCGCCGCTTCTTCGACGGGTTCCGGCGCGACGCGCACCCGATGGCGGTGCTGTGCGGCGTGGTCGGCGCGCTCTCGGCCTTCTATCCGGAGAGCGTGAACGTGAACGATCCGCGGGAGCGCGAGATCAGCGCGTTCCGGCTGATCGCCAAGATCCCGACGATCACCGCCTGGGCCTACAAGTATTCGACCGGCCAGCCCTTCATGTATCCGCGCAACGATCTCTCCTATGCGGAGAACTTCCTCTACATGATGAACGCGGTGCCGCCGGAGCCGTATCGGAAGAACCCGATTCTCGAACGGGCGATGGACCGCATCCTGATCCTGCACGCCGACCACGAGCAGAACGCCTCGACCTCGACCGTGCGGCTCGCCGGCTCGACCGGGGCCAACCCCTTCGCCTGCATCGCCGCCGGCATCGCCGCCCTCTGGGGCCCGGCGCATGGCGGCGCCAACGAGGCGGTGCTGAAGATGCTCGGCGAGATCGGCCACAAGGACAACATCCCGGCTTTCATCGCCGAGGTGAAGGACAAGAACAGCCATACCAAGCTGATGGGCTTCGGCCACCGGGTTTACAAGAACTTCGACCCGCGCGCGAAGATCATGCAGCAGACCTGCCACGAGGTGCTGGGCGAACTCGGGATCAAGCACGAGCCGTTGCTGGAACTGGCGATGGAGCTGGAAAAGATCGCGCTGGACGACGATTACTTCGTTTCGCGCAAGCTCTATCCGAACGTCGATTTCTATTCGGGCATCATCCTCAAGGCGATGGGATTCCCGACCACGATGTTCACCCCGCTCTTCGCCCTGGCGCGCACCACCGGCTGGATCAGCCAGTGGATGGAAATGATCGCCGACCCCTCGCAGCGGATCGGCCGGCCGCGCCAGCTCTATACCGGCGCAGCAAAGCGCGACTACGTCTCGATCGACCAGCGGGGCTGAGATGATGCGGGATGCGCGCCGGACGGGCGGCGCGCATCCCTGCCCTGCGTAAATTCACCGAACCCGATCTTCATATCGGATAAATCCGATCCATCTATCGTCGCATGACGATCGATGCCGATCATGAGCGCGCGCCGGAGCTGGACGAGGGGCTGAAAGCCCTGGTGCATCCGGTGCGGCGCGCCATTCTCGCCAAGCTCGCCGATCCCGAACGGCATTTCGCCGGGCAGGAGCATCCGCTCGCGCTCGGCGTCTGCGCGGGGGCGATCGAGCGGAGCTGTCCGCTGTCGCAATCGAGCATTTCGGCTCATCTCGCCGCGCTTCACGCGGCCGGCCTGGTCGAGACGCGGCGGGTCGGAACCTTCGTGTTCTACCGGCGCAATGACGGCGCGATCGCAGCGCTGATCGGGGGACTCGCGAAATCCCTTGGTCTGCTGGACCCCACTCCCTGAACTCGCAGCATCAACCTGAAAGGCTGATCAATGTCGAAACTGTTCGAACCCCTGCAGGCAGGCGCCTTCACCCTGCGCAACCGCATCGTCATGGCGCCGCTGACCCGCGCGCGCGCCGGCGAGGCGCGCCTGCCCAACGCGCTGATGGGGCAGTATTACGCGCAGCGCGCCGAGGCCGGGATGATTCTCTCCGAGGCGACCTCGGTGACGCCGATGGGCGTCGGCTATGCCGCCACACCGGGCCTGTGGTCCGACGAGCAGGTGGCGGGCTGGCGCATCGTCACCGAGGCGGTGCATCGCGAGGGCGGCATCATCCTGGCGCAGCTCTGGCATGTCGGGCGGATTTCCGACCCGATCTTCCTGAACGGCGAGCTGCCGGTGGCGCCGAGCCCGATCGCAGCCGCAGGGCATGTGAGCCTGGTGCGGCCGGAGCGCCCCTTCACCACGCCGCGCGCGCTGGAGACCGACGAGATTCCGGGCGTGATCGAAGCCTACCGGGTGGCGGCGCGGAACGCCAAAGCGGCCGGGTTCGACGGCGTGGAGGTGCATGGCGCGAACGGCTACCTGCTCGACCAGTTCCTGCAGGATTCGACCAACAAGCGCACCGACCGCTATGGCGGCTCGATCGAGAACCGCGCGCGGCTGCTGCTGGAGGTGACGGACGCGGTGATCGGCGTCTGGGGTGCGGACCGGGTGGGCGTGCATCTGGCACCGCGCGGCGACGCGCATTCGATGGGCGATTCCGACCGGCTGGCGCTGTTCACCCATGTCGCCACCGAGCTTGGCAAGCGCAAGATCGCCTTCATCGCGGCGCGCGAGCACAAGGCGGCGGACTGGATCGGGCCGCAGCTTAAGGCGGCGTTCGGCGGCGTGTATATCGCCAACGAGAAGTTCACCCGCGAGACCGCCGAGGCGGCGATCGAGGCGGGCGAGGTGGACGCGGTGGCGTTCGGCCAGCTCTATATCGCGAACCCGGACCTGGTGGCGCGCTTCCGCGACGGGCTGGCGCTGAACCCGCCCGATACCTCGACCTTCTACCAGGGCGGCGCCGAGGGCTATACCGACTACCCGACGGCCGCGAAGCAGAAGGCGGCCTGAACCGGCGGGCCGGGGCGGTTTCGCTCCGGCCCTCCCACAACATGAAGGCGAGGAGCGGGCGATGCGGTTTGCGGGCAGGAAAGTGGTGGTGATGGGCGGCAGCCGGGGAATCGGCCTCGCCATCGCGATGGGATTTGCCGCCGAGGGGGCCGCGGTCGCGATCTGCGCGCGCGGCGCCGAGGCGCTGGAGGTGGCGCGGCGGGAGATCGCCGGGCATGGCGGGGTGGTGTTCGCCGCCCCCTGCGATCTGGCCGATGCGGAACAGATCGCCCGCTTCGTGCCGGACGCCGCTGCCGCGATGGGTGGCATCGACATCCTCGTGAACAACGCCTCCGGCTTCGGGATGACCGATGACGAGGCGGGCTGGGCCGCCGCGATCGGGGTGGATGTGATGGCGGTGGTGCGGGCGAGCCATGCCGCCCTGCCCTTCCTCGAGGCCGCCGAGGGGGCCGCGATCGTCAATCTCGCCTCGATTTCCGGCCTGCGCGCCTCGACCCGCAGCCAGCCTTATGCGGCGGTGAAGGCGGCGGTGATCAACTACACGATGTCGCAGGCGGCGACGCTGGCGCCAAAGCGGATCCGGGTGAACGCGATCTCGCCCGGCTCGATCGCGTTTCCGGGCGGGCTGTGGGAGCAGCGCAAGACGACCAACCCGAAACTCTACGAGGCGACCCTCGCCTCGATCCCGTTCGGGCGGTTCGGCACGGCGGAGGAAATCGCCGAGGTGGCGATGTTCCTGGCCTCGCCGGCGGCGCGCTGGGTGACGGGGCAGAACATCGTCGTCGATGGCGGGCAGATGCTCTGACCAGCAATATCGTGTTCTGGCTCAGTAATCGAACTGGTAGGTCAGGCCGACCGACTCGCCGGGGCCGGAACTGCCGCCGCTGCCGCTGTTGGACTGCACCTCGGTTTTCAGCTTCAGGCCCTTGTAGAGATTGATCTCGACCTTGGCGCCGGTGCCACCGCCGGTGGCGGATTGCTGGGCGCCGACATAGACGCCGGGGGCGACGTAGCGGCCGGCATTGATCGTCGGCGCGCTGGTGCCGCCGCCGATCGAGAGCTGGTCGAGCCCGAGCGCCTTGCGCAGCCCGCCGACCATATCCGGCCCGCCGCCGCCGATTCCGGCGAGATCGGCCAGCGAGGCGGCGAGCGAGGCGGCCTGCAGCGCCGAGAGATTCTGCGAGCTGGTGCCATAGAGCAGATGCGCCAGCACCTCGTCCGACGGCAAGGACGGGAGGCTGGAGAGCGAAATCTTCGGCGCGCTCGCCGGGCCGGTGAGGGCCAGGGTTGAAACCGTGCCGTCAGAGGCGGTGCCGCTCACTTCAAGGTCGATCACCGGCATCATGCCGTTGCCGTTGAAGCGGACGGTGCCGCGGCTGAGATCGAGCGTCTTGCCGCCAAGATTGAAATAGCCGCGGATCAGGTGGAAGCCGCCGGCAGGCTGCGGCGCGGCGAGCGTGCCGCCGACATGCAGCCTGCCGCCGAGATTGGCGAACAGCCCCTTGCCGCGCACGAACACCTCGTTGCGGGCATCGACCGTGAGATCGAGCGCCACGGGCGGCGCGGGGGCGGCGGGCGGCGGCGGACGGGCGCCCTTGCGCCGGATGTCGAGCCTGACCACCGAGGGCGGCAGGCCCTGCGGGATCTGGATGTTCGCCGTCTCGATCGCGACGGTGCCGGCGAGCCTGGTGCCGGTGTCGATATCGCCGGTGAGGCTGAGCGCGCCGCCGAGGCGCTCGGTCAGGATGTCGCTCGCGATCGGGCTCGCGTGGTGGAAGGCGATCCGCAGATCGACCGGCATTGGCTTGGCGAGGCCGAAACTGCCGGAACCGTCGATCGTGCCGGCGCCGGCCTTGGCCGAGAGACGGTCGAGACGGAGGGTGCGGCCGGCGGCGGTGATCGTGGCGTCGATCGTCGAAAGGTCGAGCCCGCTGGCGATGTTCTGCACCCGGCCGCCGGCCAGGGTGAGCGTGCCCGCGGCGCGGGGCGCGGCCAGCGTGCCGGTGACGCGGAGATCGGGCGTCACCGTGCCGCCGACCGCGGTGCCGCCCGCGGCCGTGAGCGGGTCGAGAAGGTGGAGATTGGCGGTTCCGGTCAGGGCGAGGTCGATGGCTCCCGCGGCCGAGAGCGGCGCGGTGCCGGCGAGTGTGAGATCCGCCCGGTTGCCGAGGGAAAGGCGCGCGGTGCCGCGGGCGCTGCGGCCGAGCAGGGTTTCATGCGCGGTGAGATCGGCCGGCGGCAGCGAGGCGGCGGGGCCGGTGAGCAGGCGCATGGATGTCGCCGCGAGATCGACCGTGCCGCGCGGCGCGCGCGGTGTGCCGGTCAGCCGGGCGCGGGCGGTGACCATGCCGGAGGCGGCGAGGCGCGGGTCGGCGGCGCGAAGCAGGGAGGCCGAGAGATTGTCGAGCCGGAACGACAGGTCCATCGGGCCGGTGAGCGCGAGCGGGGCGGTGCCGTCGAGGCTGAGACGGGCGGAGCCCAGCGTTGCGGCGATGCTGCCGCGCAGGGCATGGCCGCGCAGGGTCTCGCGGGCGGCGAGAGTCGCGCGCGGGAGCTTCGCGCCGGGGCCGGACGCAAGGCCAAGCCCCCTGCCCCGCAGCGTGACCGTGCCGGCGGGGGCTGCGAGCGTGCCGGTGAGATGGGCGGTGGCGTCGAGCAGGCCGGTGACGGCGAGGCGCGGATCCGCGGCGCGGGCGATGCCGGCGGGGAGATTGGTAAGGTTCGCGGCGAGATCGAGCGACGGGCGGATGCCGCCATCGGCGGTAAGTCGCGCCGCACCGCCGAGCCCGCCCAGGGCGATTGCGAGATGACGGATCGAGCTGGTCGGGCCGGCGCTGATGATGGCGGGGCCGAGCAGGCGGGCGGTGACGCCGCGGGCGGCGGCGTCGAGTTTCGCGAGGCGAATGGTGCGGGTCTTGCCATCGAGTGTCGCGGCGAGATCGAGCCGCGCCGGCTTGCCGGCGAGGCGGGCGAAGCGTCCCGCGGCGGTGACGGCGAGAGCGGTCTCGCTGCCCTTTGCAGTGAGGGTGAGGTTGCCCGATGCCGCCTTGCTCGTGACACCGGTGAGGGTCGCGGTGGCGGCGATCGCGGGTGTTTGCGCGAGATGGTCGATCGTCGCGTCGATCCGCGCGGCGCGGAGGGTGGCGATGTCGCCATAGGCGAGATGGCTGGCGGTGAGCGCGATGGCGGCGGGCGCGCCGGAGCGATGGGTGAAATCGGCGGTGAGCGCGCCGGCGAGCTTCAGGTGCAGCAGCGGGGCGAGATCGGCGAGGCGCGTCATGGCGAGGTGCAGCGCGCCGTCCGGCAGCAGGGCACCCGGCGCGCGGGTGATGCGGCCCTGCCCGCGCAGCGATTTCCAGGACAGGGTTTTCAGGTCGAGATCGAGAGCGCCGGCGGGGCTGCGGGCGAAGGTCGCGCCGAGCGAGAGCGGGGAGTCATAAAGCGCGCCGGCTCCCGTCAGTTTTCCTGTCGGCGCGTTGGGGAGATGGGTGGCGTCGATGGTGATGCGGAACGGGCCGGAGGGAACGCCCTTCGCGGTTACGAGACCGTCGATCGTGCCGCGCAGGGCGAGATCGTCCGGCGGGCCGGCGAGATCGATCGCCTCGGTGATCTGGCCGGCGAGAAGCGGATCGGCGAGGCCGAGGTCGGGCTGGGTGAACGTGCCCTTGAGGGCGACATGCGCGCGGGTGACGGTGCCGGCGAGATGCGCCTTCAGGGCGGCCATGTCGAGCGTCAGGCTGTGGATGGTGGCGGTGCGGTGCGCGAGGGTGAAATCGCCCGCGATTGTGGCGCGCTTGCCGACGAGGATGGGGACGGGTTTCGCCGCCTTCGTGATTTCCACCGTGTCGTCGACGTGAAGGTTGGTGACGCCGCCGCGATGCTTCACGACGACGCGCAGGACGGAGCGGCCGCCGAGCGTCTGCCTGCCGAGAGCGGCATAGGGCGCGAGTTCGGGAATGGTGATGGTGAGATTGGCGCCGGGGGCGGTTGGCGAAAGGTCGACCGTGCCGGTGCCGCGCGCCTTGAGATCGCCGAGGGCGCTGGCGAAGTGGAGGGCGGCATGGTCGCGCGGGCCGGCGATGCTCAGCGAGAGATCGACCTTCTGCTTCGCGAGATCGGGCTGGCTGGCGATGCCGGCGAAGGCGGCGATGGGGCCGCCGGGCGGTTCGTGGACGGTGAGATGCGCGCCGACCTTGCTCGCATCGAGGCGCGCGGCGAGGCGGTAGGTGCCGGCGCCGTCGAGCGAGGTGGCGTCGAGCGTGGCGGCGATGTCGTCGGGCGATTTCGCCCGGGCCTGGCCGGTGATGTTGAGCGCGAGCTTGTGGCCGAGCACGGGTTTCGCGAGCGCGAGGCGGCCGATGCCGAGATGGCGCAGGACCAGCGCGATTTTCGGGATGCCGCGCGCGGCGGATTGTTGCGGTTTCGGCTTCGCGGCGGCGGGGAGCGGCTGGCGCAGGATGTCGATGCGCTTCGCGGTGAGGTCGGTGATGTCGATGCTGCGGTGCAGGAGCGAAAATGGCGACCAGCGGAGCACGGCATCGTCGATGGTGAGCCACGCGCCCTTGCGGTCGGCGATCGCGATGCGCCTTGCGGCGATGTATGTCGGGAAATGCCCGGCTAGGCGGGTGATTTTGACCGTGCCGCCGGAGAGCGCGTCGATCTCGTGGGCGGCGAGGGTGCGGCCGGCGCCGGTGTTCAGCGCGATGCCAAGCGCGAGGCCAGCGAGGACCGGCAGGGCGACCAGGATACCGGCGATCCAGAGGATGGGCTTGACGATCCGGCGCATCAGAAGGCCTGCCCGAGCCCGATATAGACCGCGACGGAGGCGCTGCCGGGCGCGCGGTTGAGCGGGACGCCGACATCGACGCGCAACGGGCCGATGCCGGTGTAGTAGAGCAGGCCGAGACCGGCGCCGATGCGCAGCGTGCCGGTGAAGGGCGTGCCGTTGGCCGAGACCTGGCCGGCATCGATGAAGGGGGCGAGGCCGAAATGCTTGCCGATGCGCTGGCGGAACTCGGTCTCCAGCGCGTCGATCGCGGTGCCGCCCTCGGGAATGCCATCGGGGAAGAGTGGCCCGACCGTCTGGTAGGTGAAGCCGCGCACGGTGCCGGTGCCGCCGGCGTAGAAGCGCTGGTCGGGCGGGATGCCGAATTGCGAGCCGCCGAAGATGCGGCCGAGCACGCCGTGCAGCGCCAGCACGCCGCGGCCGGGGGCTTCCAGATTGATGTAGGTGCTGCCGGTGAGTTTGGCGATGACGAAAGGCTGCGTGGCGGCGCCGAGCGACAGGCTTGGGGTGAGGCGAAGGGTGAGCTTCACGCCGCGCGTGGGATCGAGGAGCGAATTCGCGGTGTCGTAGGACAGGGTGACGGGAAGCTGAAGCAGGCGGTAGGTGCGGCTTTCGCCCTCCTGGTTCACCTTCTCGAAGATGAAGCCGGCGCCGTAATCGAGCGTCAGATGCGGGCCGAGCGGGCGGGCGACGATGGCGCGACCGAGAAAGGCGGTGCGGCTATAGGCCGGCAGGTATTGCTTGAGCGCCTCGATCGTCGCGGCGATGGACTGGCCGGGACGGATGAAATCGGGCACGCGATAGGTCGCTTTCGCATCGTAGCCGGGAGCGACGATATAGGTGTGCTTGCCGAAGGTCGCGGTCTGGCTGCGGCCGCTGCCGGCGATGCCGGTGGCGCCGAGCGACAGGGTGAGGTTCTGCGCCGCGCCGAACAGGTCGCGGTCGGTCCAGGAGACATTGGCGTCGATGCCGAGATCGGAGGAGTAGGACGCGCCGAGGGCGACGGTGTGGCGCTTGCGCTCGCGCACCGCGAAGGTGACGGGCACCTGGCCGGCGGGGTGCGGCGCGGCGGCCGTATGGGCGGTGACGGAGGAGAACACGCCGAGGCCGAGAAGCTGGTCGCGCGCCGCGTCGAGCGCCGTCTGGCTGTAGCGCTGGCCGGGCCTGAGCGCGATGTGCCGGGCCATGAAGCGGCGGCGCATCCGCCGCATGCCGGTGAAGGTGATGGCGCCGACATCGACGCGCGGACCCATCGTGACCGGATAGGTGACGGCGAGCGTGTGCGTCGCGTCATCGGCTTCGGCGATGGGCGGGGCGACCTTCGCGAAGGCATAGCCGAGATTGCGCAGCCGCGCCTCCAGCCGGGATGCCGCGCCGACGAGGGGGGACGCGGCGGCCGGATCGCCCGGATGCACGCCGAGCGCCGCGATCGCGGCGGGGTCGGTGAGGCCGGGCGTGCTGATGGCGCCGACATGGTAGAGCGGGCCCTGCGCGATCGCCACGCGCACGCGGGCGGGCGGGTTTGCCGGCGCCTGTCGCAGCAGGTCCGGCAGAGCGGGGTCGGACAGGGCATGACCGTCGATGGTGATGGTGATCGTGCCGGAATCGTAGCCCTCGCTTTCCAGCACGGTGCGGAACGTGTCGAGATCGGCGCGGGCGCGGGCGATCAGCGCGAAGGGGCCGACCGCGAGCTTGCGGCGGAGGGTTTCAAGGCTCGAACTCTGGCGGATCAGCGTGTCGAGCGGAGCGTTGCCGGTGGCGACGAAGGCGACGTCATAAGGTTGCGGCTCGGCGGCAAGGGCGGATGGCGCGGGAAGCAGCGCGCCGGCGGCGAGAGCGAGCCCGACGACAGGCGCAAAACCGGGCAGGATGCGTGACAGCTCACGCGTCGCGCTACGAAATTTCCGCTCCTCCATCATCGGATGAGATAGGGGCATCCGCACGGATGCGCCATGCCGCCAAACGAATAGCCGGCCTCACGATCTCGTGATTGCGACCATCAACCGCGCCGGGCCGGGGCGGCATGCGGGGCGGTGAAGCCGAGTGTCGCGAACGTGGCTTTCATGTGCGCCGGCAGCTCTGCTTCCACGCTGAGCCGGCCGCCGCGCGGATGCGGCAGAACCAGGCGGCGGGCATGCAGGTGAAGCTGGCGGGGAAACCCCTCGGCGAAGGCGAGGTGCTCGCCATAGGGAGCATCGCCCAGGATCGGCGTGCCGATCGCCGCGCAATGGGCACGCAGCTGGTGGGTGCGGCCGGTGAGCGGATGCAGTTCGAGCCAGGAGAATTTCCGCCCGGCATTGTCGAGGGTGCGGTAATCGGTGATCGCCTTCGCGGCGTCCTCGTCATCACGGTCGGCGGGGCGGGTGCGCGCGCCCTGCGCGCCGCCGATGCGGGCGAGCGGCAGGTCGATCTGGCCTTCCATCGGGATCGGCAGGCCAACGACGATGGCCCAGTAGGTCTTTTCCATGTCGCGGCCGCGGAAGGCGGCGGCGAGGCGGTTGGCGGCGAAGGCGTTGCGGGCGAGGACGAGCACGCCGGACGTGTCGCGATCGAGCCGGTGGACCAGGCGGGGGCGGTCGGCGGCGTCGAAACGGAGCGCGTCGAGCATGCCGTCGAGATGCCTGGCGATGCCCTGGCCGCCCTGCGTGGCGAGGCCGGCGGGCTTGTCGATCACCAGCACATCGGCGTCGCGGTGCAGGATGCGGGCGTTCAGCTCCTTGATGTCCCATTCATTGGCCGCGACCGTCTGGCGCGGCTTCGGCGCCGGGGTTTCGGGCACCGGCGGAATCCGCACGACTTGGCCGGCGCCGAGATGGGTCGATGCCTCGGCGCGCTTGCCGTCCACCCTCACCTGCCCGGTGCGGCAGAATTTCTGGATCGCCCCCTGGGTGAGGCCGGGATGCAGGCTGCGGAGAAAGCGGTCGAGCCGCATGTCGGCCTGGTCGGGCTCGACGGTGACGATGCGGACGCTCATGCGCGGTCCTCCCTGAGTTTGGCCCAGTGCAGCAGGCGGCGCTTGATCTCCTGTTCGGCGCCGCGGCCGGCGGGGCGGTAGAAGGTTTCGCGGTTCATGCCGTCGGGGAAATAGGTCTGGCCGGAAAAGGCCTCTTCGCTGTCGTGATCGTATTCGTAGCCGGCGCCATAGCCGAGGTTTTTCATGAGTTTCGTGGGGGCGTTGAGGATATGGGCGGGCGGCGTCAGGCTGCCGGTGGCCTGGGCGGCGCGACGGGCGGCGCCGAAGGCGCGGTAGGCGGCGTTCGATTTCGGCGCCGTCGCGAGGTAGAGCACGAGCTGGGCGATGGCAAGATCGCCCTCCGGGCTGCCGAGCCGCTCATAGGCCTCCCACGCGGCGATGGCCTGGGTGAGCGCGGCCGGATCGGCGAGGCCGATATCCTCGACGGCGAAGCGGGTCAGGCGGCGGGCGATGTAGCGCGGGTCCTCGCCGCCGGCGAGCATGCGGGCGTACCAGTAGAGCGCGGCGTCGGGGTCGGAGCCGCGCATCGATTTGTGCAGGGCGGAGATGAGGTTGTAGTGCTCCTCGCGATCGCGATCGTAGAGGGCGGCGCGGCGGGCGATGAGGGTGGCGAGCGCCGCTTCGTCGAGCGGTGCTGGCGGGTTCGCGGCGAAGAGCTGCTCGGCCATGTTGAGGATCGCGCGGCCATCGCCATCCGCCATCGCGCGGAGGGCGGCGCGGGCGGCGTCGGTAAGGGCCAGGTCGCGCGCCATCTCCGCTTCGGCGCGGCGGAGCAAGAGTTCCAGCGCGTCGTCGTCGAGGCGGCGGAGGACGAGCACCTGACAGCGGGAGAGCAGCGCGCCGTTGAGCTCGAAGGACGGGTTTTCGGTGGTCGCACCGACGAGGGTGATGGTTCCCTCCTCGACCACGGGCAGGAACCCGTCCTGCTGGGCGCGGTTGAAGCGGTGGATTTCATCGACGAAGAGCAGCGTGCGCGCGCCGGTGCGGCGGCGGCGGGCCGCTTCCTCGAAGACGCGCTTGAGATCGGCGACACCGGAGAACACGGCGGAGATCTGCACGAAGACGAGGCCGGCGCGGTCGGCGAGCAGGCGGGCGATGGTCGTCTTGCCGACGCCGGGCGGGCCCCAGAGGATGAGCGAGGCGAGGCTGCCGCGTTCGAGCATGCGGGTCAGCGTGCCGTCCGGCCCGACGAGATGCGGCTGACCGATCACCTCGGCGAGTGCGCGCGGGCGCAAGCGCTCGGCCAGCGGCACGGCGCCGCGCGGGGCGGCGGCAGGCGCGGGCGCGGCATCGCCGAAAAGATCGCCGTCGGGAGATGGGGTGCGGGCCATCCGGCCTCTATAGTTCAATCGCGCCGATAGAGCACGCGCAGCACGACGAACCAGTCATACCGCGGGTCGACGATCGTGCCGTCGCGGTGCAGGAGGGTGCCGCGCGCGGTGAGCGGGACATGGGTGAGTGCCACCGTGTCATCGACATTGCCGCCGATGATGGAAAGCTCGGTCGGCGTCGCGACGACGACGATGGCGCAGTGCGCGGGGAAATATGCCCGGCGCGGCAGATCGGCATAGGTGATGTGGGCGGCGCTGGCGCGGCCGGCGCAGATGAGATCGCCGGGCGCGGGGGCGTGGGTCGCGGGATTTTCGGCGCGGAGTTCGGGCGGTTTCGCGCCGTGAGCGGTGGCGTCATGGGCGGCGCGCCAGGCGGCGTCGATATACTGCGCATGGTCGGGCGCGTAGGGGAAATCCGGGCCGGCGCCGGCCATCCGCATGACATAGGAAATGAAGGCGGCGGACCAGGCGTAGCGACCGTTCACCGCGCGCGGGAAGACGCGGCCCGCCGCATCGTGCTTGCCGGTCCAGCGGTCTTCGGGACGGCCGGCGTTCATGCCGATCCACCAGTAGAGCCCGACTTCCTGCCAGCCGGCATTGTCGCGCTCCTGCAACGCGGGGGGTGGCAATGCGGGGTCGTCATCGGCGGGGCCGTCGATGACGGGGCTGCCCCAGTAGCGCCACTCGCCCTCGGCAACGCCGATGGCGGCGCTGCGCGAGAACGCGGCATAGGGCTTGTTGGCGAAGGGCGGCGCGTGCGCGTCCGGCCGCATCGCGCAACCCGCAAGTGCTGCGAGCAGTGCAACAAGGCCGAGGGCGCGGCGCGCCGCCGTGTTCACGCCGCCGTCTGCAACGCCTGGTCGGGGAACATCGCGGCCAGCGCCGGCGCGCTCGCCGCACAGATGCCGCGCTCGGTGATCAGGCCGGAGACGAGGCGCGCGGGGGTGACATCGAAAGCCGGGTTGGCGGCCGGGCTGTCCTTCGGGACGATGCGGACGGTCATCATCGCGCCATCGAGCGCGCGGCCGGTGATGGTGGTGACCTCGGCCGGCGCGCGTTCCTCGATCGGGATCGAGCCGAGCCCGTCGGTAATCGTCCAGTCGATCGTCGAGGAGGGCAGCGCCACGTAGAAGGGCACGCCGTTGTCGCGCGCGGCGAGCGCCTTGAGATAGGTGCCGATCTTGTTGGCGACATCGCCGGCGCGGGTGACGCGGTCGGTGCCGACAATGACCATGTCGACCGCGCCGCGCTGCATGAAATGACCGCCGGCATTGTCGACGATCACGGTGTGCGGCACGCCGTGCTTGCCGAGTTCCCAGGCGGTGAGCGAGAAACCCTGGTTGCGCGGGCGGGTTTCATCGACGAGGACATGAACGTCGATGCCGGCATCGTGCGCCATGTAGATCGGCGCGAGCGCGGTGCCCCAGTCGACCGTCGCGATCCAGCCGGCATTGCAATGGGTGAGGATGTTGACCCGGTGGCCGGCCTGCGCGCGGGCGCGGATGAGGGCAAGGCCGTGCTCGCCGATGGCGCGGTTGGTCGCCACATCCTCGTCGCAGATCGCGGCGGCCTCGGCATAGGCGGCATCGGCGCGCTCGGCGGGGGGATGCGCGGCGAGGGTGCGCTGCATGCGCAGGAGCGCCCAGCGCAGATTGATCGCGGTCGGGCGCGTTGCGGCGAGCATGGGAATGACCGTCGCCAGCGCCTCGTCCGACGGGTCGGCGCGCATGGCGAGGGCGACGCCATAGGCGGCGGTGGCGCCGATCAGCGGGGCGCCGCGCACGAGCATCGCGCTGATCGCGTGGGCGACCTGCTCCGGCGTGGTCAGCCGCGGGATTTCGATGGCCCAGGGCAGCCTGGTCTGGTCGATGATGCGAACCGACCAGCGGTCGGATTCATCGATCCAGATCGAACGATAGGGTGTGCCGTCGATTTTCATCTCTCACCTCGAAACTGCGTCCGCCGATCTGGCGCGAGGCGGGCCGCCGCGTCAATCGCCGCGCGCGCATGGCGTGGTTCCGGGCGATGATTCCGCGCTTACGCGTTGGATGAGTGGCGCGCTTACGCGTTGGATGAGTGGCGCGCTTACGCGTTGGATGAGTGGCGCGCTTACGCGTTGGATGAGTGGCGCGCTTACGCGTTGGATGAGTGGCGCGCTTACGCGCGACGATGCAGCGCGCAGATGAGGGTGAAGAGGCGACGTGCGGTGTCGAAATCGAGCAGCACCTTGCCATCGAGCCGGGCCATGACGAGTTCGGCGCCCTCGTTGTGCAGGCCGCGGCGGCCCATGTCGATCGCCTGGATCCGCGCTTCGCGGCCTTCGGCGACGGCGGCGGCGTAGCTGTCGAGCAGCATCTGGTAATCGCGGATCATCGAGCGGAACGGGCCCGGAGCGAGGACGAGGGTTTGCAGCGTTTCGTCGGACTCGTCGCGAATGTCGAAGACGAGCCGGCCATCCTGCACCGAGAGATGCAGGATGGTCGCGGCGTCGGGATGCGTGGCGAGGGCGAAACGGTTGTCGGCCGCGAGATCGGCGATGGCCTGGTTGCGGTCGGCCTCCTGCATCGGCGAGAGCACGCCGCCGAACTCCTCGTCGAGCACGACACGGCGCAGACGGCCGCGGATGGCGGACGCGCCGTCAGCCATTGCCGGACGGCACCACCCTCGGCGCCGGGCGCAGCAGGTTGACCTTGAGCATGATCGCGAGCGTGGCACCCTTGATCGGCCGCATCATCAGCAGGATCAGCGCCAGGGTCAGCGGCACGAAGATCAACAGCGAGGCGACCCAGCTCATGCCGCCGTCATAGTCGGTGAAGACCATGAGCAGGATGACGATATGCAGCGCGATGACGAGGGTGAGATAGATCGGCGCGTCGTCGCACGGTACGCGGCCGAGCGGGGCGGCGCAGGACGCACATTCGCGCCGCACCTTGAGATAGCCCTCGAAGGCCGAGGCCTCGCCGCACGCCGGGCAGCGCATCGACAGACCGCGGCCAAGAGCGACGCCCCAGCCCGGCATGGCGACTTCGTGCTTCGTCCGCCCGCGCGGTGCAACCCAGGTGATATCGGTGTCGTCGGCCACGCTCGGATTTCCCCTGGCAATGTCCGGAACAATCTCCAGACCTTGACATGATCGACCCGAAGCGACGCGGACGCAAGCCTTTCAGCGCCTCGGCAGAGTGGGAATGCGTGGAGCGCAGGACGGAACTCGCATGACGCTCGACAGTCAAGACGATGCGAAACCGCATCGCGTCATGGAAAAAACGCAAAAAATGGGCACAAGACAAGGAATTGCCGACGCTTTTTGTTGACATCGCATATTCATACGGCCGATAGCGGAAATTGCGTGCGCCGCGCGATTCGCGTCGCAGAACTGTCGAGAGCCGATCGGTCAAATCGAGTAACGCACGCGAAAGGGAAGGATGGACACTGGCCGCAATGCCGCGAAGCCAGGCCTCGAAACGACGGGAAGACTGCCTGCACGACGATGACAACCGCGATGGCGTCACCTCAACTAACCGGACATCAACGGACCCGCGCCGCAAAATCCAGCGAGGTTAGAGCAGCAGAGGCAACGCGGCCCCGCACAGGGCGATTGCGGCCTCCATCATTGTCAAGGGCATGGCTGACCGCGTTACCCGCAACCCCGAGCGAAGGAACAACCTCGTGACCAAGCAAACCGAACCGCGCGCCAAGGCCCTCGCCGTACGCGCCAGCACCAAGACAGCCACCGCGAAAACCGCCGCGAAAGCCAGGACCGCAACCGCCAAGGGCGCGGCCGCGAAACCGGCGACGAAGGCAAAGCCGAAGTCGATTCCTGCAAAGATCGCAACTCCGAAGGCGGTTGCGAAAAAATCCGCGGCAGCGCCGAAGACAGTGAAAAGCGCCGCCGCCAAGACGGCGCCAAAAGCGGCTTCCGCCGCGAAGGCGACCGCCGCCAAGGCTTCTGCCACGAAAGGGGCGGCGGTGAAGACCGCCAGCGCCAGGGCAGCCACCGCAAAGGCGGCTGCGGGGAAGACCACTGCGAAGGCGACCGCTACGAAGGCGGCATCGACGAAAACGGCTGCGACGAAGACGGCCGCGGCGAAGACAAAGACCAAGACGGCAGCGGGCAAGGCCACGACCGCGAAAGCGGCGCCGAAGACGGCCGCCGCCAGTGCCAGGACGGCGGCGAAAAAATCCGCCCCCGCCAAGACCGCGACGAAGCCCGCCGCCGTGGCGAAAGCCGGAGCGAAGACAGGGGCGGAGACAGGGGCGAAGACAGGGGCGAAATCTGCCGCAAAAACCGCCGCCGGCAAGCCGGGCAGCGCGAAAGTCGCTGCGGCGAAGAGCGTGGTTGTGAAGGCGACGGCGGCGAAGCCGGCGCCGAAATCGGCCGCGAAGCCCGCGACGAAGACAGGCGGCAAGGCCGCCGCGCCAGCCAAGACGGTGAGCCGCACCGCGGCGACGACCCGGAAGACCGCGAATGGCAAACCGACCAGCGCCGCCCGCGCCATGCCGGACCGGCGCGCCGCGAAGCCGGTTGTCGCACGGCCGTCTGCAGGACGCACCCGCAAGACCGAGCCCGCGACGCCGGCCGCCCCCCCGGCGCCGGACGTCACCCCGGACGGCGAGGATAGCGGGACCTGATAATTGTTGTTATCGATTGATGATAAATAAATATCGATAAATCACCGTATTCCGACCGGGTGAAATCATCCGGTCGGAATACGCGGTCGGCTTGCGGAATCAGCCTTTCGCGGCTATGCCGGCGCGTGACCGGTGGGAGGATGGGCAGGCGTCCTTCAGGATGGTGAGCGAGGTCAGCTTGCCGGTCATCACGAAATTGCCGAAATCGAGCCGCACATCACGCGAGACGCCGTTGGCGAAATAGCGCATTTGCGTGCGGAAATCCGGCTCGTCGTCCTTTTGGGTGCGAGGCCAGAAGCCGATATCCACCAAGGTCGAGGGCAGTTTCGAGAGTCCGGCGAAGCGGTCGCGCCGGGGCTGCCGGTGATCGAGAATGGCGACAAATGTGTGCTCGGCCCCGTGGCTCGACGTGCCATCGAACAATGGCGGGTCGATGCCCTGCTTGCCGGCCTCGGCGGCCTGCAGAATGGTGCGGGTGTGCGCCATTGGGAACAATGTTCCGGGCGGCAGTTTTTCGGTGCGCCCCTGCGGAACGAGATAGGTCACCTCGCCGCCCTTCGGGCCCATCACGGCGGTGCCCTGATCCTGCACCTTCATCGAGGTGCCGTTGCCCTGGCGGAGCAGGAAGGTGAAGCGCCGACCATTCTTCGCCTCCCAGGTATCGTAGTCGCTGACAGTGCGGCTCAGCGTGCCGTCCTGGTTGCGGATCAGCAAGGTCATTTTCTGGCTGACCGTGTAGGCGCCGCAGGTGTTGCGGACGTCGAACACAAGGCGGCCGGTGGCGCCGGTGACGGAATGGCCGCGGACCTTGGAAAGCGTCAGCGTGTAGCTGGCATTCTGCCCGACCAGATGGATGGGCGCGCCGGCTGAGGCAACGGCGGGAAGGGCAAGTGCGGCGAGCAGGGCCGCAACGGGCAGAGTTTTCATGGGCCGCGCCTCCGGCGGCCGCCGCGCCGCTTGTCGGGGTCGTAGCCGCCGCCGCCGGGGCCGAGCGGCTCGGGCGTGCGGTTGCGTGGCCGGCGCTGCGTTGCACTCGGCGCGGGCGGCGGCGTCAGCCCGAGATCGAGCGCCTCAAGCCGCTTGATCTCGTCGCGCAGGCGCGCCGCTTCCTCGAATTCCAGATCGGCCGCGGCGTTGCGCATCCGTTTCTCCAGTTCAGCGATGGTCGATTTCAGATCCTTGCCGACGAATTCGGTAGCACCGCTGTCGCGGATCGGTGCCACGGTAACGTAGTCCTGTTCATACACCGAATGCATGATCTCGCCGATCTGCTTTTTCACGCTTTGCGGCGTGATGCCGTGCGCCGTGTTCCAGGCGGTCTGCTTGGCGCGGCGGCGCTCGGTCTCGTCGATCGCGTATTTGAGGCTGCGGGTCATCGTGTCGGCATACAGGATGACGCGGCCCTCGACATTGCGGGCGGCGCGGCCGATCGTCTGCACCAGCGATGTGGCGGAGCGGAGGAAGCCTTCCTTGTCGGCATCGAGAATGGCGACGAGCATGCATTCGGGAATGTCGAGCCCCTCGCGCAGCAGGTTGATGCCGACCAGAACGTCGTAGGCGCCGAGCCGAAGATCGCGGATGATCTCGATGCGTTCGAGCGTGTCGACATCCGAATGCAGGTAGCGCACGCGGACACCGTTTTCGGTGAGGTATTCGGTCAGGTCCTCGGCCATGCGTTTGGTCAGCGTGGTGACCAGCACGCGGCCGCCGGCCTGCGAGGTGGCGCGGCATTCGGCGAGCAGATCGTCCACCTGATGCTCGACCGGGCGGACATCGATGACGGGATCGACCAGGCCGGTCGGGCGGATGACCTGCTCGGCGAAGACGCCGCCGGTGCGCTCCATCTCCCACGGGCCGGGGGTTGCGGAGACGAAGACGGTCTGCGGCCGAAAACTCTCCCACTCCTCGAATTTCAGCGGCCGGTTGTCGATGCAGGAGGGCAGGCGGAAGCCGAATTCCGAGAGGATCGACTTGCGCGCGAAGTCGCCCTTGAACATGCCGCCGATCTGCGGAACGGTGACATGGCTTTCATCGACGATGAGCAGCGCGTTATCCGGCAGGTATTCGAACAGGGTGGGCGGCGGATCGCCGGGATTGCGGCCGGAGAGGTAGCGCGAGTAGTTCTCGATTCCCTTGCAGGAACCAGTGGTTTCCATCATCTCGATGTCGAAGGTGGTGCGCTGCTGCAATCGCTCGGCTTCGAGCAGCTTGCCGGTTTCGGTGAAGTCGTGCAGCCGCTGCTGGAGTTCCACCTTGATCTTGCCGATCGCCTGGGTGAGCGTCGGGCGCGGGGTGACGTAGTGGCTGTTGGCGTAGATCGCGATCGCGGGCAGGTCAGCCACTTTTTCGCCGGTCAGCGGGTCGAATTCGGCGATGCTCTCGATCTCGTCGCCGAACAGGGTCACGCGCCAGGCGCGGTCTTCGTACTGGCTCGGGAAAATATCGACCGTTTCGCCGCGCAGGCGGAAGGTGCCGCGCTGGAAGGCGGCATCGTTGCGGCGGTATTGCAGTTCGACCAGCGCCTTGGCGAGGCGGTCGCGGTCGATCGAGCCGCCGACTTCGAGGCGGACGACCATCTGGCTGTAGGTCTCGACCGAGCCGATGCCGTAGATGCAGGAGACGGAGGCGACGATGATGACATCGCCGCGCTCGAGCAGCGCCTGGGTGGCGGCGTGGCGCATGCGGTCGATCGCCTCGTTGATCTGGGCGTCTTTTTCTATGTAGGTGTCGGTGCGGGGAACGTAGGCTTCGGGCTGATAGTAGTCGTAGTAGGAGACGAAGTATTCCACCGCGTTTTCCGGGAAGAACGACTTCATCTCGGCATAGAGCTGGGCGGCGAGGGTCTTGTTGGGCGCGAGGATGAGCGCCGGGCGCTGCACCTGCTCGATCACCTTCGCCATCGTGAAGGTCTTGCCGGAGCCGGTCACGCCAAGCAGGACCTGGTCGCGCTCGCCGTCCCGCACGCCGCGGACGAGATCGGCGATGGCGCCCGGCTGGTCGCCGGCGGGCGCGTAGTCGGAGACGACGCGCAGCGGCTTGTGCATCGGCCGCGCCCCCTGACGCTCGGGAATGAACGGCAGGCGGGGCGCGGCGATGGCGGTGGACATGCGGATGCGGTCCGGGTTCAGCCGTGCGGGGTCAGGACTTCTTCGACTCGACGAGATGCTTCATCTCGTCCATCGCCTCGGAGAAGCGCTTGTTCAGCGTCTCCACCGCATCGTGGCTGGAGCGCTGGATGAGATCGCCGAGATCGCGCATGTTGGCGACGGCGCTTTCATAGGCGTTCTTGAGCAGCTCGGCCTGTTTCGCCGCGCGATCCTGCGAGCCGGTCACGGAGGCGAGGCCGCGCAGCTCCTCGGAGAGTTCGGTCATGGTTTTCTGCATGATCTCCATGTGCCGGCGGGCGACCGCCTGGGCCCCCTCAAGGGCGACGCGATTGGCTTCCGACAGCGCCTCGAGATTGCGGCGATAGGCGGCGAGCACGACCTCGACATCCGCCATGGCGGGAAGCTTCATCGCGCTGAACGCCTTGGTGAAGTCGAAATCCGGCAGGAAGGATGGCATCGCGCCATGTTCGGCGCCGTGCTTGGATTTGGGGGATTCGGCCATGGAACGACTCCTCTCCTTGAGATGGGGCATCGATGAGCGGCAGATCGCGCTGCCGCCATAACTCTAGACCCGGCGCCACGGAATCGCGAGGGCTTATATGCCCTCCGCCGGGTCAGCCGAAAGGTCAGGCTCAGGGGTGAAGCTGGCATCGTCACCGGGGTCGGCGGCGAGCGGGCGGGTGCCGTTGAGCTGGAGGGCGGCCTGCTCGGCGCGGGTCAGGGCGGTGTCGAGGGCGGCCATCGTCGCCGAGAGATCCTCGCTGTCGTCACGCAGCCAGGCTCGCACGGTCCAGGCCCAGACGGCGAGCAGCCCGCGCTTGCGCAGGGCGCCGCGCAGCCCGGCGGCGGAGACGCCGGCACCTTCCAGCATCCAGCCCATCGAGGCGAGATTGGCGCGGGCGAGCCAACAGGCGAGCAGCGGGTCGGTCGGGACATGGCGCAGCAGGGCGATGACGCCGGCGCGATGCTGCTGGAGGAAATCGATGCGGCGCATGACGATGTCGAACAGCCGGTCGCGCACCGCGCCATCCGATGCCGCACCGTGCAGGGCGTGCATGTCGGCAAGCCGGCCGAAACGGGCGAGGATCATCCCGGTGCAGGCGAAACTGCGGCGGGCGCGATCGAGATCGAGCCCGCCATGCCGGGCGGCGGCGGCGGCGGTGACCCGGCGCCACCCCTGGCTGGCGCCGAGATCGAAGGCGGCGGCGACCAGATCCTGTTCGAAACGTTCCGTGCTGCTCATGGGTGCAGATTTAGGATGGCGGGGCCGTGCTGCCAACCGCCCTGCCCCGCCGGCAATGCCACGCTGCGGATCAGACCCGTTCGCTGATCGCGATCGCGGCGCGGCAGCCGGCGCGGATCGCCCCCGAGAGCAGGCGATAGAACGGCGCCTGCTCCGCCTCGTTGGCGAGGCCGATGTCGCGGTGTTCCAGCTCTTCCTGGCGGAAGGTCTCGATCGTCGCGGAAAGTTCGGGCTCGGCATCGCCCAGGCGGTCGCGCTGGGCGGCGTAATGCGCGTCGATGGTTTCCTCGACGGCGACGGTGCAGGCCATCGCGGCGCGCGGGCCCATCGCCGCGGTGGCGGCGCCGAGGGCGAAGCCGGCGATGCGCCAGAGCGGCAGCAGCGCGGTCGGGCGCACCCGGCGCTCGCCGACCAGGCGGGAGAACGTGTCGAGATGGACCTGCTCCTGCGCCTTCATGTGGCGCAGCGTGTCGCCATGGCGGCCGCGGCCGAGCACGGCGAGCTGGCCGGCATAGATCTGCTTGGCGCCGAACTCGCCGGCATGGTCGACCCGGATCATGCGGGCGATTTCCGCGCGCGGCGGACGATCGCCGGGGAGATAGTCGATGTCTGTGCTCATGCGTTGCTCCGTTTCTCACGGAAGATATGCGCGCTTGCCGCCAGCGCCACCACCAGCGACCAGATCAGGTCCATCGTCGCGAAGGACACCGGCAGGAAGGGGATGAGAAACACCGGCGCGTCGCACGAGGCGGAGGGGCGGAGCGGCAGGTTGGCGCCGAAGGACGGCGGCGGCGCGTTGCATTCCGGCAGCGGGCTCTTCCACCAGTGCTGCTCGGCGCCGACATGGACGAAGGCGATCGCCACGTTGACGAAGAGCGCGAGGGCGGCGAGGCCGATCAGCACCCGGGCCGGCAGGCGCGGCAGGATCGCCGCGAGGATCCCGAGGGCGGCGGCGATGCGCCAGGGCCAGCGCTCGATATAGCAGAGCGGGCACGGGATCATCCGCAGCACGTCCTGGGCGAAATAGGCGGTGCCGAGGGCGGCGAAGGCGGCAAGGGCGAGAAACAGGCCATAACGCCGGTGCGATGTCATGCTGCGGATATGCCGGAGGGGCTGGCGGCGCGCAATCCGGCGGGGCGCAGGCCGGGCATCACGATCAGTGGCGCCGGTGCCCCCGCCGGGCGGTTCATGCCTTTGGCAGGGCGGCGGCGGCCTCCATCACCGCCTTCGCATGACCGGGCACTTTCACGCCGCGCCAGGCCTTCGCGATGCGGCCATCGGCGCCGACCAGGAAGGTCGAGCGGTCGATGCCCATGTATTTGCGGCCATACATCGACTTCTCGACCCAGGCGCCGAAGGCCTCGACCACGGCGCCGGCTTCGTCGGAGGCCAGCGGGAAGGCGAGATCGTATTTGGCGGCGAATTTCTCCAGCGCCGGCATCTTGTCCTTGGAGACGCCGATCACGTCGATGCCGATGCCGCCGAGTGCCGGCAGCGCCTCCTGGAAGGCGCAGGCTTCCTTGGTGCAGCCGGGCGTGTCGGCCTTCGGGTAGAAATAGAGAATGAAGGGCCGGCCCTTGTAGCCGGCCAGCGAAACGGTGCGCCCGCCGGTCGCGGGCAGGGTGAAATCCGGCGCGTGGTCGCCTTCGGCAACGCTCATGCTGTGTCTCCTCGTGGATTGGTGATGCCGCGCGGATCGCCGAGATGGCGCACGAAGGACGTGCGGACGACGGCGGCCTGCGCCTCCATCGTGGCGATGATCCCGTCGAAATCAAGCGCGCCGGCGGCGGCGAGAATGGGGGCCAGGGCTGATTTCGGAGATTCGGAGCGGGGATCGGCGAGGCCGGTGATGCGGCGCATGGCCTGCACGGCGCGATACCAGCGATCGGCCGCGGCGAGCGCGCCGGCCTCGTCGGGGGCGAGCGCGCCGCAGGCTTCGAGGGCCGCGAGCGCCTCGGCGGTGCGCTGGCGGAACCGCGCGGGCTGGCCGCGGAAATGGACGAGTTGCAGCGCCTCGGCGATGAAGCCGAGCTCCATCATGCCGCCGGCGCGGTGCTTGAGGTCGAACGAGCCGGCGGGCGGGGCGTCGCGCGCGAGGCGGGCGCGCATCGCCACCGTATCCGCGCGGGTGGTCGCGGGCGGGACATCGCGCGCGAGGGCGGCGCGGATTTCGGCATCGACCACCGGCGCGAAACCGCGGGTGGCGGCGAGCACACGCGCGCGGGTCAGCGCCAGGCGTTCCCAGGTCCAGGCTTCCTCGGCGTGGTAGCGGCGGAAGGCGGCGCGCGAGACGGCGACCGGCCCCTTGTTGCCGGACGGGCGGAGCCGCATGTCGACCGCGTAGATCGCCCCCTCGGCGCCGGGAGCGGTGATGGCGGCGACCAGCGCGTGCGCGAGGCGCGAGAAATACTGGCTCGGCGGCAGGCGGGCGGCGGCGGCTTCGGGCGGGTGGTCGTAGATCAGCATCAGGTCGAGATCGGAGCCGGGCTGCATCTCGCGCGCGCCGACCCGCCCGAGCGCGACGATGGCGAAGCGCCCGCCCCGCACCCGGCCGTGGCGGGCGGCGAA
The DNA here is from genome assembly GCF_907164655.1 of Acidocella sp. C78. Lineage (NCBI taxonomy): Bacteria > Pseudomonadati > Pseudomonadota > Alphaproteobacteria > Acetobacterales > Acidocellaceae > Acidocella > Acidocella sp. C78. The sequence goes on along the minus strand of NZ_CAJQZK010000013.1, from coordinate 31,089 downwards.
ATCGGCCATCACCCGGGGCAGCAGGGCGGCGAGCGCGGCATCGGCGAGATCGGTCCGCCAGGTCGAGGCCTGATCGGCGTCGATCCGGCGTTCCAGTGTCGCGACCGCGAGGTGGAATTCCTCGCGCCGGACGAAGCGGCGCAGCGTGTCGAGCGCGGTTTCGAGATCGGCGGCGTCGCGCAGCAGGCGGCGCAGCGCGGGGCCGGGACGGGTGAAGCGGGCGACCGGGGCGAGCAGCGCATCGAGCGCGCCGGGATGGGTGGCGAGATGATCGGCGAGCGGCGGCGCGGCGCCGAGAACGGTCGCCAGCCGGTCGAGCAGCGCGGGGTTGTGCTGGAACAGCGAGAGCAGGCTGACGCCGGCGCTCTGGCGTTCCAGCATCCGGTCGAACCGGCGGAAGGCGAGATCGGGATCGGGCTGGCCGCCGAGGGCGCGCAGCAGCGCCGGCAGGATGGAATCGAGCAGTTCGCGGGCGCGCGCGGTGCGCAGCGCCGGCAGCGTGCCGTTGCGCCAGAGCCGGAGCCTGACCGCGAGATGTTGCGGATCGGCGAAGCCGAGCGTCCGCGCCTGCGCGGCGAAGGCGGCGGGGGCGGCGCCGGACTCGCCGGGATCGGGCGCGCCATCCTCGTCGCGGCCCGGATCGGCGTCGAAGAAATCGGCGAAGAGGGCGTTCACCGTCTCGCAGAGCGCATCGAGCCAAGCTGCGAAGCGCGCGGCGTCCGGCATGTTCATGAAGGTGGCGAAGCGGGCGAGGCCGGCCTCGGTCTCGGGCAGGGTGTGGGTCTGGCGATCCTCGACCATTTGCAGCCGGTGCTCGATCTGGCGGAGCGCGCGATAGGCGGCGGCGAGGTCGCGCGCGGCGGCGCGCGGCAGGTGGCCAGCGGCGGCGAGCGCGCGCAGGGCCGGCAGCGTGGCCGGGATGCGCAGCGCCGGCTCGTGCCCGCCCCAGACCAGTTCCAGCGTCTGCACGATGAACTCGATTTCGCGAATGCCGCCGCGGCCGAGCTTGACGTCGCGCCCGGCGATGCGGCCCGGGGCGTCGCGGCGGCGCTGGTCGATCCGCCGCTTCATCTCATGGATTTCGGCGACCGCGGCGAAATCGAGATTGCGGCGCCAGATGAAGGGGCGGATCTGCTCGAGGAAGGACGCGCCGAACGCGCGGTCGCCGGCGACCGGCCGGGCCTTGGAAAACGCGGCGCGCTCCCACGTGCGGCCCTGGCTTTCATAGTAGCTGAGGGCGGCGGCGAGGCTTATGACCGGCGGGGTGGCGGCGGGATCGGGGCGCAGGCGCAGATCGACGCGGAAGACCATGCCATCCGCATCGCGCTCGGTGAGCAGCGGGACGAGATCGCGCGCGAGACGCGCCATGGCGGATTGCGAATCGTCCCGGTAAACGGAAGATGAAGGATCGAACAGCAGCACGAGGTCGATATCGCTCGAATAGTTCAACTCGCGCGCGCCGAGCTTGCCCATGCCGAGCACGGCGAAGCGGCTCGCCCGTTCGGGATCGGCCGGATCGGGCAGGCTGATGGTGCCGCGCGCGTGCAGGTGGCGCAGCAGATGGCGCAGCGCGAGGCCGATACTGGCATCGGCAAGGTCGGACAGCGCGGCGGTCACCTGCTCGACGCTCCAGGCGCCGGAGAGATCGGCCAGCGCGATGGCCAGCGCGGCACGCCGCTTGGCCTCGCGCAGGGCACGGCCGATCGCGGCGCGGGTGGCGAGCGGGTCGGCATCGCGCAGCAGGGCCAGCGCCTCGGCCATCACGGCGCCGGCGCCCTCGGCGAGCACGCGCGGCGGGATGTCGGGTTCGCGCAGGGCGAGATGGGCGAGATGCGGGGCGTTGCCGCCGAGACAGTCGAGCAGGGCGCGGCCGGGTGCCGCATCGGCGAAATGTCGCGCGGCGGGGCCGATCGCGGCGAAGTCCGCCGCGAACGACGCGGCGGCGCGCGTATCGGCGGGCGGCGGAAATCCGGGGGCCGGCGGCAGGAACTCGTTCATGCGGCCGGGAGTGTTCGATGAGGCGGCGGCTGCGTCAAGCCGGGCGGGTCGCCGGGCATGTCGGCCATCACGGCGCGCGGCTGGCGGGCACGCTGGTGCTGGTTGTGCTGTTGCTGCTGGGGGTCGCGGCCTGGCGGCTCGGCCAGGGGCCGGTGGACCTGCCGCCGCTCGCCGCCCGGATCGGGGCGGCGGTGAGCGCCGCCGAGCCGGGACTGACCGTCACGGTGGGGCGCGCCGGGCTGGCCTGGGAAGGGTTCCGGCGCGGCGGCGCGCCGATCGACCTGCGCCTGGCCGACATTGTCATCCGCAACCGCTCGGGGGCGGTGACGGCGCGAATCTCGACGCTGCGGGTGCGGCTCGGCCTGGCCGCGCTCATTCGCGGCGCGATCGCGCCGGTCAGCATCGTCGCCCATCAACCCGCCATCGTGTTCCGCCCCGCCTTGCAGCCGGCGAGCGGGCTGGCGACGCCGCCGGTCGCGATCGGGGCGCTGCTGACCCTCATTTCGCAATCGCCGCGGACCGGCCGGCTCGATCTCGCCGATCTGCGGCGCATCCGCATCACCGGCGCGCATGTCGCCATCGAGGCGGCGGGCGCGTTGCCCGGGCTTGCGGCGAACGATGGCGCGCTGGTCTTCACCCGCCGAAAGGACGGGCGGATGAGCGGCACCGCGCGCGCCGATTTCCGCCATGGCGGCGAGACGATCCCGCTGGTTCTCACGATCGTCGGCGAGGCCGGCGCGGGGCGGGTGACGGCGCTGCTCGGGCCGTTCGATCCGGCGCGGCTGATCCTGCCCGGCAGCCCGTTCGCGGCGGTCGATCTGCCGGTGATGGTCGCGGCCTCGTGGCCGGTGGGGCGGTTCGGCACGCCGGAACTCGATCTCGGCGTGAGCGCTGGCGGCGGGAGCATCGCCGCGGGAACCGGGCAGGTGCCGCTCACCGGCCTGCAGGCCCACGCGGTAGCGACGCGGGACGAGGTGAATCTGCGCGGCGCGCGGATCGGTCTTGCCGGGGCGGGCGGCGCGGCGGGGCCGGTGGTGCGGCTGCACGGCCGCATCGCGCTGCGCGGCGCCCTGCCCGCCACGCTCGACGCGGCGATCGACCGCCTCGATGCCACCGACCTGCCGCGCGACTGGCCGCAGGGCGTGCTGGCGGATGCGCGGCGCTACGTCACCCGGCACATCACCGCCGGGGTGGCGCGGGATGGGCGGTTCCACGCCATGTTCGATCTCGCGACCGGCGCGCTCGCACCGGGGGCGGCAACCGGCAGCTTCGCCGCGCGCAATGTGCGGCTCGACTGGTTCCCCGGCGCGCCGCCGATGACGGGGCTGGCCGGAACGCTGCACTTCACCGCGGATGACGCGCTCGACATCGACGCGACGGCGGGCCGGCTCGGCGATCTCGCGCTGCGCGGGCACATGCGGATCACCACGCTCAGCCGGCACGACCAGACGGCGATCATCGACGCCCGTGCGGCCGGCGGGCTCGCCGATGCGCTGGCGCTGCTGCGCGCCCCGCCGCTCAGGCTGGCGGCGGGCAGGTTGCGGCTGGACAAGGCGAGCGGGCGGGTGTCGGCGCGGATCGAGGCGAAGGTGCCGCTGATCCGCCGGCTGGCCCTGGCCGATATCACGATCAGGGCAACGGCGGGGCTGGCGGCGCTGCATCTGCCGCTGCCCTTCGCCGGGCTCGCGCTCGAGGACGGCAGCGCGGCGCTGGAGGTCGATCCGCACCATCTGGCGCTGCATGGCAGCGGAAGCGTCGCGGCGACCGCGACGCGCTTCACCGCTTCCATGGCGCTGCCGGGCGGGCCGCTCACGCTGGTCGCGCAGGCGGACCCGACGCGGAAGGCGCTGGCGCGGCTCGGCATGCCGGTTGCGGCGTGGCGGGCGGGGGCGGCACCGCTCACCGTGACCTATCGCGACCGGGCGGGCGGCGGCGAGCTGGATATCGGCGCCGACCTGACCGGCACGACGCTCGCCGCGCCGGTCTTTGGCTGGCGCAAGGCGGCAGGGCAGCCCGGCCGGGCAACGCTGCGGATCGGGCTTGGCGGCGGCGCGTTCGGCGGGCTGGAATCGGCGCATCTGGAGGCGCCGGGCCTGCTGTTCGACGGGGTGCGGCAGGCCGGTGATCTGAGCATCGAGGCGGCGCGGCTCGGCGCGTTGCGGGGCAGCGGCACGCTGACGCCGCCGGCAGCGCCGGGCCGCCCGTGGCGGGTTTCGCTGGCCGGCGGAACGCTCGATCTCGCCGGGCTGGTCGCCCGCGCCCGCGCGCAGGCGGGCACCAGCGCAGCACCCACCAACCCCGCGCCGCGCCCCGCACCGCGCCCCGCATCGCCCGGCCCGGCCTGGCAGCTGCGCGCGCGGTTCGCCCATCTGCGCCTGCATGCCGCACCGGCGCCGCTGGCGGGGGCGATGGAGATCACCGCGACGGGAGCCGGCGCCCGCCTCGCCGGGTTGGAGGCGACACTGGCGCAGGCGCCGCGCAAGTCCGCGCGGCTGAATTACCGCAGCACCGGCGGGATGACGCGAATCCGCCTCGACGCGCCGGATGCCGGCGCGCTGCTCGCGGCGGCGGGCGTGACCGGCGGGGTGAGACGCGGCACGCTGACGCTGGACGCGACGCGGCAAAACGGGCTGACGAAAGGGCGCCTCGGCATTGGCGATTTCCGGCTGACCGAGGCGCCGGTGATCGCGAAGGTGCTGCAGGCGCTGACCATTTACGGCATGCCGGCGGCGACGTCCGGCCCCGGCCTTGCGTTCACGAGGCTGGTCGCGCCGTTCACGATGAAAGGCCAGGTGGTGTCGCTCGGCGGGGCGCGGGCATGGTCGCCCTCGCTCGGGTTCACCGCCACGGGCCGGATCGATCTCGGGCAGAAGCGCTACGACCTCTCAGGCACGATCGTGCCCGCCTATGCGCTGAACACCCTGCCCGGCCGGATTCCGCTGATCGGCCGGCTGTTCAGCCCGGAGAAGGGTGGCGGGCTGTTCGCCGCGCGCTACACCGTGGACGGGCCGTTCGGATCGCCACGGGTGATGGTCAACCCGGTCTCGGCGCTGGCGCCGGGATTCATTCGCGACCTGTTCGGCATCGGGCCGCCCGAGCCGAAATCAAAGCCTTGACGCAAACGGCAGGAAGCATCCGCAAAGATTGACTTGCCGAACGGCGCCCCATAGATCATCCAACAGAGGACAGCGACGCGAAACGCCAAACCTGTGGAGTGACCATGAAGCTGCTGGTGCCTGTGAAGCGTGTGGTTGATTACAATGTGAAGGTCCGGGTGAAATCGGATGGCAGCGGGGTCGAACTCGCGGGCGTGAAGATGTCGATGAACCCGTTCGACGAGATCGCGGTCGAGGAAGCGGTGCGGCTCAAGGAAAAGGGCATCGCCAGCGAAATTGTCGCGGTGTCGATGGGCGTGACGGCCTGCCAGGAGACGATCCGCACGGCGCTGGCGATGGGAGCCGACCGCGGCATCCTGGTCGAGACCGACGCCGAGTTGCAGCCGCTCGCGGTGGCGAAGATGCTCAAGGCGCTGGCCGCGCGCGAACAGACTGATCTCGTGATCATGGGCAAGCAGGCGATTGATGACGACATGAACGCCACCGGGCAGATGCTCGCCGCCCTGCTCGGCTGGCCGCAGGGCACCTTCGCGAGCAAGGTGGCGATCGCCGATGGCACGGTGACGGTGACGCGCGAGGTGGATGGCGGGCTGGAGACGGTCGCGCTCAAGCTGCCGGCGGTGGTCACGGCGGATCTGCGGCTCAACGAGCCGCGCTACGCCTCGCTGCCGAACATCATGAAGGCGCGCAAGAAGCCGATCGAGACGGTGAAGCCGGAGGATCTCGGCGTCGACCCGGCACCGCGGCTGACCACGCTGAACGTGGCCGAGCCGCCGCAGCGCAAGGCCGGGGTGAAGGTCGGCTCGGTGGCCGAACTCGTCGAGAAACTGCGCAACGAAGCGAAGGTGATCTGATCATGGCTGAGGTTCTGGTTCTCATCGAGCACGATGGCGCGCATGTGAAGCAGCCGGCGCGCAGCGCGGTTGCGGCGGCGGCGAAGCTCGGCACGGTGCATGCGCTGGTCGCCGGCGACGGCGTGGGTGGCGCGGCTGCGGAAGCGGCGGCGATCGCCGGGGTGGACAAGGTGCTTGTCGCCGACAGCCCGGCGCTGGCGCACGCGCTGGCCGAGCCGCTGGCCGAGCTGATCGTCAAGCTTGCCGGCAATTACACGCATGTTCTCGCCGCCTCGACCGCGACCGGCAAGAACGTGATGCCGCGCGCCGCCGCCCTGCTCGACGTGCAGCCGATCAGCGACATCGCCGGTGTGGTGGATGCCGATACTTTCGTCCGCCCGATCTATGCCGGCAACGCGATGGCGACGGTGAAATCCGCCGACGCCAGGAAGCTGATCACCGTGCGGGCGGCGAGTTTCGATCCGGCCCCGGCCGAAGGCGGGACGGCGGCGATCGAGACGATCGAGGCCGGGGTGGATGCCGGCGGTTCGAGCTTCGTCGGCGCCGAGCTTTCCAAGAGCGAGCGGCCGGAGCTGACGGCGGCGCGGATCGTGATTTCCGGCGGGCGCGGCATGCAGAACGGCGAGAATTTCGGCAAGCTGCTCGATCCGGTCGCCGACCGGCTGGGTGCTGCGGTCGGCGCCTCGCGCGCGGCGGTCGATGCCGGGTTCGTGCCGAACGATTACCAGGTGGGGCAGACCGGCAAGATCGTCGCGCCGGATCTCTATATGGCGGTCGGCATTTCCGGCGCGATCCAGCATCTCGCGGGGATGAAGGATTCCAAGGTGATCGTCGCGATCAACAAGGACGAGGACGCGCCGATCTTCCAGGTCGCCGATTACGGCCTGGTGGGCGACCTGTTCACCGTGCTGCCGGAGTTGCAGAAGGAACTCGGCTGAACGCGCGGGTTTGAACGACATCAAGGCGCCGGGCGGCCATGGAGCATCATCCGATCAGATGGAGTCATCTGATCGGATAAAGAGGCTTTATTTATCAACATCATGATTGATTTTCCTAGTGTCCACTTTCAATCTGAAATCCATCGGATTTCAGATTCAGGACACTAGCGGCTAGCCCGGCCTCTATTTCGATCGGAAGGAAATGCAGATGGAGATCAAGACACTCGGCGTGCTCGGCGCGGGCGCGATGGGCAACGGCATCGCGCATGTCGCCGCCCTTTCCGGGCTCGATGTCGTGCTCGTCGACACCGCGCAGGCGGTTCTGGACAAGAGCATGGCGACCATGCGCAAGAACCTGGAACGCCAGGTGCAGAAGGGCACGATCGATGCCGCCGCGGAGGCCGCCGCGCTCGCCCGCGTCTCGCCCATGACCACGCATGACGCCTTTGCCAAATGCGACATGGTGATCGAGGCGGTGCCGGAGCGCGAGGAGATCAAGCGCGCGGTCTATGCGCAGGTGATCCCGCATCTCGCGCCGCACGCGATCCTCGCCTCGAACACCTCGTCGATCTCGATCACCAGGCTCGGGCGCGCCTCGGGAATCGCGGAGCGGTTCGTCGGCATGCATTTCTTCAACCCGGTGCCGATGATGAAGCTCGTCGAGGTGATACGCGGGCTGGAGACGGCGGATGCGACGGTTGCCGCCGTCGAGGATCTGGCGAAGCGGATGGGCAAGATCACCATCGGCGCACAGGACATGCCGGGCTTCATCGTCAACCGCATCCTGGTGCCGATGCTCAACGAGGCCGTGTTCGCGCTGCATGAGGGGATCGGCGACGTGGTGTCGATCGACAACGGCATGAAGCTCGGCGCCGGGCACCCGATGGGGCCGCTGACGCTGTGCGACCTGGTCGGGCTCGATGTCGCGCTGGAGGTGATGCGCGTGCTGCATGCCGGGCTCGGCGAGGACAAGTATCGCCCCTGCCCGCTCTTGGTGAACTATGTCGAGGCCGGCTGGCTCGGCCGCAAGACCGGGCGCGGCTTCTACGATTATTCGACCAACCCGCCGACGCCGACGCGCTGAAGCGGAATCGTCACGGAAAACCCGGCGCCGCGCGGCGCCGGGTTTTTGCGCTTCAGAGGCGCTGCTTCAGGATTTCCACTGGCTGAGCACGACGCTGGCGATGATCAGCGCGCCGCCGAGCACCTGGGCCGGGGCGAAGATCTCGCCGAAGGCGGCGCCGACGAGCCCAGCCCAGACCGGCTCCAGCGTGTAGATCAGCGTGGCCCGGTTGGCCGGAATGCTGCGCTGCGCCCAGTTCTGCGCGACCAGGACGAAGGCGGTGGCGAGGCCCATGCCGGTCATCGCCGCGAAGGGAAAGGCGTGGGTGGTGAGCATGATGCCGCCGCGCACCGCCTCGACGGCGAGGGAGATCACGCTGACGGTGACAAGCTGGACGATGGCGATGCGGCGCGGATCGGCGGTGAGCGCGCTGTGGCCGATCAGCACGATTTCGAAGGCCGCCCCCAGCGCGCCGGCGAGGGTGAGCCACTGGCCGCGGTCGAAGGCGAGCGAGAGCCCCGTGACGCCGGAGACGAGGACGAGGCCGGCGAAGGCGAGCGCGAGGCCGGCAATCGCGAACAGGCCGGGCGGCGGCGGAAGATCAGGAATTCGAGCAGCGGGACCATCGGCACGTAGAGCGCGGTGAGAAACGCGGACTCGCCGCTCGCCACGGTGCGCAGCCCGTCCGCCTGCAGGCCATAGCCCAGGAACAGGACGAGACCGATGGTGACGCCGCCGGTGATCTCCCGCCGGGTGAAGCTCGCCGGATGCGGGCGGGTGACCAGCACGACGGCGAGCGCCGCGACGCCGAAGCGCCAGCCGACAAAGGCGTAAGGCCCGATATAGGGCAGCGACAGGCGGGTGAGCAGGAACGTCCAACCCCAGATGACGGTCACCGACAGCAGGACCAGGACCGGGGCGTTCGGACGCGACAGGAAGCCGGAAACCGGCGATGAGGGGCGGGCGATATCGCTCATGCGCCATCATCAACGCGATCGGCGCGCGCGCGGCAAGCCCGCCCGGTCAGACGAGGCGCAGCCTGGCTTCAACGACATCCTCCTCGCCCTGGATATGGGCGATCGAGAAGCCGAGATGGCGGATGAAGGCGAGCATCGGGTGGTTGTCGGCCAGGACCTGGCCGACGAAGTCGACCACGCCCTCGTCGCGCGCCCAGTCGATCAGGTCGCCCATCAGGACCGAGCCGAGGCCAACGCCCTTCGCGCCGCTCTCGACGAGGATGGCGAACTCGCCCTCGGTGCCGTCGGTATCGGAGCGGACCAGGCGGGCGACGCCGACCGTCTCGCCGGTCGAGGATTCGACCGCGATCAGGGCGAGTTCACGGCCGTAGTCGACCTCGGTGAGGCGGACCACCTGCTCGGGGGTGAGCTGGCGGACGGCGGAGAAGAAGCGGAAGCGGACATCCTCGGGCGTGAGGCGGGAGAACAGGCGCTGATGGGCGGCGGCGTCTTCCGGGCGGATCGGGCGGATCTGGAATCCCCTCCCCTTCAGCGTCAGCGCGTGGGCGAGATGGGCAGGATAGGGGGTGATCGGCAGTTTCGCGCGGCGTTCGCCGGGCGCGTGCAGGGTGATCCGCACATTGGCCGCCACCACCCCCGCGCCGGTGGCGAAAAGCGGATCGACCTCCAGGCGCTCGATTTCCGGCCAGTCGACCACGAGCTGGCTGATGCGGACCAGCGCGCCGGCGACGGCGGCGCGATCCGCCTCGTCGATGCCGCGGGCGGGGCGGAGCAGCGCGTTGCCGCCGGCGCGGCGGATCAGCCCCTCGGCGAGCTTCAGGTTGAGCGGCGGCAGATCGAAGGCGAGGCGCGAGGCGTCCGCCGCATCGCCGCCGCCGGGGCCGAAGCCGATGGTGGGACCGACGAAGGGCTGCTCGCCGACCAGGATGCGCAGTTCGCGCGCGCGGGGGAGCTGGCGCTGGACGAGGAAGCGCGCGCCCTCGGGGAAATCACCCCGGCGGCGCAGGCGGGCGGTGATCAGGGCGGCGGCGGCGCTGGCGGAGGCGGCATCCGGCAGGTCGAGCGAGACGCTGCCCTCGGGCGGCGCTGCGCGAGATCGGGGTGGGACACCTTCACCACCACCGGAAAGCCGATCGACGAGGCCGCCGCCGCCACATCCTCCGCCGCATCGACGATGCGGGTTTCGGCGGTCTCGATGCCGTAGGCACGCAGGATGGCGAAGCCGGCATCCTGCGGCAGGGCGATGCGGCCGCCATTGCGGGCGAGAGACAGGGCGGCGTGGACGGCGGCGCGGTCGGGGGCGACATCGAGCACGGCGGAGGGCGGCAGTTCGCGGGCGGCGGCGCGGATGGCGGCGTAACGGAGGAGGTCGCCAAACCCCTCTACCGCGCGTTCCGGCGTGGCGAAGGCGGCGACCCCGGCTTCGGCCAGGCGGCGGCGCTGCGGGGCGGCGGTGGTCTCGCCGAGCACGGCGGCCAGCAGCGGCGCCCTGATGCTGCCCGAACAGGCGATCAGCCCGGCGATCGCGGCATCGTCCGCCGGGCCGGACGGGGCGTGAATGACCAGCACGCCGCCCACCTCGGGGGAGGCGGCGAGCATGGCGGCGACATCGGCAAGGCGGGTGCCGGGCGCGTCCGGCAGGGCGATCGGGCCGGAGGCAGGCGGCATGTCGCCGAGCAGCAGGCCGAGAACCCGCCGGGTTTCGTCCGACAGCACGGCAAGCCCGATCCCGGCGGCGAGCGCCGTATCGGCGGCAAGGCGGCACGCGCCCTCGCTGTTGCCGAGAATGGCGAGGCGCTCGCCCTGGGCGGGGCGGGCGCGGGTAAGGGTTTCGGCGGCGGCGAGAAATTCGCCGAGGCTGGTGGTGAGCAGGACGCCGGCGCGGCGCAGCGCGGCCTCGAACCCGGCGAGCGCGATGCCGCTGGGATCGCCCAGCCGCGCGCCGGGGACGATGGCGACGATCGGGCGCAGGCGCGCCGCCGCGCGGGCGGCCGAGAGGAACAGCCGCGGATCGCGCAGCCCGGCGATTTCCATCAGGATCGGGCCGGTTCCAGGGTCGCGCGAGAGATGATCCAGCACCCGGCCGAAGCCGATATCCGCATTGCCGCCGATGCCGACGACATGGGAGAAGCCGATGCCGTTGGGCGCCGCCCAGTCGATCACCGCGCGGGCGAGCGCCGGAGACTGGCCGAGCAGCGCAACGCGGCCGGGCGGCGGCGGCATGTGGCTGCGCAGCGCGTTGAGCCGCGCGGCGGGTGCCGCGATGCCGAAGGAGCGCGGGCCGATGACCCGCACGCGGGCGGCGAGCGCCATCTCGCGCAGCCCTTCGACCGCGGCATAGACCACCGCCGCGCCGCGGACGCGGCCGGCGAGGCCGGCGATGACACCGGGAACCGCCTCCGGCGGATCGGCGACCAGGGCGAGATCGACACCCGCCTCATCCTCGCCGGGCCGGACGATGCGGCCGGGGAAGCCGCCCGCCACGAGCGAGTCGCCGAGGGCCTGGCCGACCGCTGTCTCCGCGCCCGAAAGCAGCACGGATTTCGGCGTGAACAGGGCTTCGGGATCGAAGCGGTTGACGATGGAATAGCCCAGCGGCTTCATCGCGTCTCCTTCGGCACGGGGGCCGGAAACAGGGCTGGCGCGCGCAAGGCACCCCGCGCGGCGCCGGCGCGACGTTCGGGATCGGCCGGGAGACTAGACCGATCCGCCGCCCGATGAAACCGCCCCTGCGGGCAGCGCCGGATCAGCCGATCGGATGGCGCGAGGCGCTCAGCTCGACGGGCCGATGATTTTCGGCGCCGGCAGGGCGGCGCCGCTGCCGACATAGGCCGGGTTGGCGTTGCGCACGCAGCTTGCGATCATGTCGCGGCGGGCGTGGATGCGGGCCAGGCGATCATAGGGCGCCGCGGCATCGGGCGTGCCCTGGAACGGGGTGGCGAACTGGTCGGTGCGGGAGAGATAGGCGTAGTCGTGCATCCGGTCATAGGCGTTCGCCTGCCGCGTGCAGGCGGCGATATCGGCCCGCTCGGCCGGCGAGGCGGGCGGCGGCGCGCCGAAGGTGCAGGCGGCGAGTGGCAGGCTCAACAAGGCCAGGGTCAGGATCGGGCGCGGCATGGCGATTGTTCCTCGGAGTGGCACGGCAGCAGTTGCGCGCGCAGGGCGTTCTCGTCGAGAGCGCCCGTGTCGGTCAAGCCGGTGCGGGCGGCCGCGCCGAGCAGCGCGCCGTCGAGCTCGGCGGCGCCGCGGTCGAGCCGTACGAAACGCGCCGCCCACCCTCCCTGCGCGAGCAGGGCGACGAGGCCGAGCAGCCGCAGGCAGACGGAGACGCCATGCGCCGTCGAGAGATCGGCAATGCGGTCGACCGAGGAGGCCCAGACCCTGGCGTCGCGATCGCGCAGCACGACATCGGGGCCGCCGGCGAAGCGGAAGCCGCGGCGCGGCCCCTCGGCGCCGGCGCGGGCGGCGCGGTGCGCCGCTTCCCAGGCCTGTTCGAGATCGCGCTTCTGCACGCGCGGCAGCCGTGTCGGCGGCAGCGGCACGAGATGCAGCTCGGTGCCGTCGGCGGCGACGGCGCGGGGAATGGCGGGGGCCATGTCCCTCAGATGGCGATCCGCACGCCGAGTTCCACGACGCGGTCGGACGGGATCTTGAAGAATTCGGTGGCCGAGATCGCGTTGCGCAGCATGAACAGGAAGATCGCGCGGCGGATGAAGCCGAGCTTGGGGACGGTGGCGGCGACGATGGTTTCGCGGCCGAGGAAATAGCTGATCTGCATCGGGCTGAAGGGCAGGCCCCGCTCGCGCAGCAGGTCGAGCGCGCGGGGGATGTTGGGGCTTTCCATGAACCCGAAGGAGAGCAGCACGCGATAGACCCCCTCGGAGAGTTCCTCGATCTTGGCGCGCCGCGCATCGCCCACGAAGGGAACGCCGGGATTGCGCACGGTCACGAACACCACGGTTTCGTGCAGCACCTTGTTATGCTTGAGGTTATGCAGCAGCGACGACGGCGTGTATTCGGGATTGCCGGTCAGGAAGACCGCGACGCCGGGAACCCGGACGATGCGCGATTGCGGCAGCCGGCCGAGAAAGGAGGCGAGCGGCAGGCTGTCCTGCTGCCAGCGCTGGTGCAGCAGGGCGCGGCCGCGGCGCCAGGTGGTCATGATGGTGATGAGGCTGAAGCCGATGGCCAGCGGCACCCAGCCGCCCTCGAACACTTTCAGCACGTTGGAGCTGAAGAAGGCGAAATCGACCAGCCCGATCGCGCCGAAGACCAGCACGGTGCGGCGGAGCGGCCAGTTGAAGTGGCGGAAATAAACGAAGGCGGCCAGCGCGTTCGTCGACAGGAAGGTGCCGGTGACGGCGATGCCGTAGGCCGAGGCCAGCGCGGCGGAGGAGCGGAAGCCGAGCACCAGCAGCACGACGATGACGAGCAGGAAGCTGTTGACCGGCGGGACATAGATCTGCCCCTGCTCGGTCTCGTTGGTGTAGCGGATCGGCATGCGCGGGAGCAGGCCGAGCTGGGTGCTCTGCCGGGCAACCGAATAGGCGCCGGAGATCACGGCTTGACTGGCGATCACTGTCGCGACGGTCGCCAATATGACCATCGGCACCACCAGAGCATGCGGCAGCAGAAAGAAGAACGGGTTGCTCGCGGCGTGCGGTTCGCGGATGACGAGCGCTCCCTGGCCGAAATAGTTGAGCAGAAGGCAGGGCAGGACGAAGAACAGCCAGGACACGCGGATCGGCTTCGCGCCGAAATGCCCCATGTCGGCGTAGAGGGCTTCCGCGCCCGTCACCGCAAGGACGACCGAGCCGAGCGCAACGAAGGCGAGAAGATCGTGCCGCATGATGAACGCGGCGCCGTAGACAGGAACCAGCGCGCGCAAAACATTCGGGTGAATGAAGATCTGGTGAAGACCAAGCGCGCCGATCACCACGAACCAGATCACCATGATCGGGCCGAACGCTCCGCCCACCCGCGCCGTGCCGAACCGCTGGACGAAAAACAGCACAAGAATGACCGCGATGGCGATCGGAAGCACGAATTCCTTGAGCCCCGGGGAAACCACCTCCATGCCCTCGACGGCGGAAAGCACCGAGATGGCCGGGGTGATTGTCGCATCGCCGAAGAACAGGCCGGCACCGCAGATGCCGATGATGCCGATGATCCATTTCGTCCGGCCGGATTGGGTGACGCGCTGGGCGAGCGCCATCAGCGAGAGCGTGCCGCCCTCACCCTCGTTGTCGGCGCGCATGATCAGCAGGACATATTTGATGGTGACGGTTATGACCAACGCCCAGAAGATGAGCGAGAGCAGACCGAGGACGTCGGATTCCTGAAGTTTGTTGCCCGGGAAATATGATAGCGAGGCCTGCACCGCGTAGAGCGGCGAGGTGCCGATATCGCCATAGACGACACCGAGCACGCCGATCAGGCCGGCGAGACGGAGCTTCTCGCCGGGAGAGCCGTGCGGCGCGGCGGTTTCGCTCAAGCGGCGCTCCCGTCCCGGCCGCGACCGATCGGCGGCACCTCGCCGGTCATGCCGGCGAGCACCTCGGCGACATGGCGCACGGCGACGGGCTTGCCCTCGCGGGTCAGCCGGCCGGCCATGTTCAGCAGGCAGCCGAGATCGCCGGCGAGCAGCAGGTCCGCACCGGTGGAGGCGATATCGGCCGTCTTGTCGGAGACCATGCGGGCCGAGATGTCGGGGTGCTTGACGCAGAACGTGCCGCCGAAGCCGCAGCAGACCTCGGGCGTGTCCATCTCGACGAGTTCAAGTCCCTCGACGCGGGAGAGCAGCGCGCGCGGCTGCTCCTTGACGCCGAGTTCGCGCAGACCGGCGCAGGAATCGTGATAGGTGGCGCGCTGGGGAAGGGCGACATCGAGGCCGGAGAAGCCCATCACGTCGACCAGGAAGCTGGTGAGTTCGAAGGTTTTCGCCGCGATGGCGTCGGCCCTGAAGCGCAGGTCGGGGTCAGCCTCGAACAGGCCGGGCATGTGCTTGCGAAGCATGCCGGCGCAGGAGCCGGAGGGGGCGACGACATAGTCGTAGCCGGCGAGCGCGGTGAGCAGGCCCTCGGCCAGGGCGCGGGCGGTTTCATGATCGCCCGAATTGTAGGCGGGCTGGCCGCAGCAGGTCTGCGCCCGTGGCACCTCGACCGTGCAGCCGGCCGCCTCGAGCAGGCGGATGGCGGCGAAGCCGACGCTCGGCCGGTAGAGATCGGCGAGGCAGGTGACGAACAGGGCGACGCGCGGGCGCGCCGCGGCGGCTTCACTCATGAGGACGCTCCCTTGGCGGATGACGATGTGGCGGCCTGCCGGGGCAGGAAGACGAAGATGCGGCCGGTTTCGGCCTCGGCGCTCGCCCGCGCCGCGGCCTCGCTGCCGAGACCGAAGAAGACTTGCAGCGCCGAGGTGCCGTGGGCGCCGACATCGACATCCTGCGCCGTGGTCAGGCGCGCGAGGGTCTTGGTGGCGATAAAGACGGGCGCGCCGAGCGGGATCGTCTTCGCGTCGACCGCGGCCGAGCCTTGCGGTGCCAGCGGCACGCCCAGCGCGCCCGGCGTGCCGAGACCATCCGGCACGCCGCTTATGCGCTTGAAGAACACGTAGTTCTTGTTGGCGTCCATCAATCCGCGCGCGGCGGTGGGATGGGCGAGCAGCCAGGCGCGGATCGAGGCGATCGAGACCTGGTCCGGCTTGAGATATCCCTTCTCGACCATCAGCTTGCCGATCGGCGTGTAGACGCGGCCATTGGTGCCGTCGAACCCGAGATCGATCAGCGTGCCATCGGGCAGGCGCAGCCGGGCCGCGCCCTGGAGCTGGATCATGTAGGCATCCACCGGATTCTTCACCCAGGCCACGACCTTGGCAAGGCGGCGAATCGCGCCGCCCTCGATCTCGGCGCGGCTGTAATAGGGAACCATGGTGCCGTAACGCAGCCGGCCGACGATGCGCCGCTTGCCCGTCGTGTCGCGGAAGGCGGCGAGATTGGCGTCGACCAGGTCGCGCGGGCGGGCATAGATCGGCACGACATAGCCGCGTTCGCGGATTTCCGAACCGGGATAGACCGGCTCGTAATAGCCGGTGACGCGGGTGGCGCCTGTGGCGGCATAGGGCACGAGCCAGGTCTGGAAGAAGCTCTGCGCCGCCGCCGCGTCATCCGGCGGCACCGACTTGGCGGCGGCGCAGGCGTCGCGCCAGTCACCGGCCTTGCCGCCGAGCGTGTCGGCGAGGCCGGCGCCGCCCAGCGCCTGGTCGACCGGCATGACCGAGATCACCTTGCAGGAACGCTGGAACGCCGGCAGGCCGGCGACAGCTTCATCCACGTTCCAGCCCGGCAGCGCGCTGTAGGCGACACGGGACAGGCCCCCGGCGGCGGTATCGGGTCCGCCGGGGCGCGGCAGGGCGCAACCGGCGAGCAGGAGGAGGGCGGCGAGGCACGCCGGGGCATGACGCGACATGATGGCGCGCATGGCTCAGCCGCTACGCGCCGCGGCGAGCCGCCATGTCGGGTCGGCGGCGCCGAGCTGCTTCTCGAAGGTCCAGAGATCCACGATCTCGGTCATCGACTCGGTGCCGGCGATCACCTGGCCCTGGCCGTCACGCGTGTAGTTCTGCTGGTCGGAGACGAAGCGAACGACGATGACCGCCTCGCCGCCGATGGTGTCGGCCTCGTCGATCGTGGTCTCGACGAGGCGGAGAATTTCGGTGTGCTGGGTTTCGCCGGCCGCGTTGCGCGCGTCGATCGCCTGCTCGAACGTGGCCAGCACGGACGGCGTCAGCAGCGATCGCAGCACGGCGACATTGCCGGCGGCGAAGGCGAGCACGATGCGGCGGAAACTGGCCTCGGCCATTTCGAGAAAGCGAGGCGGATCGAAACCCCGCTCCGCCTCGGCGATGCGGGCGAGAGCCTGGCCGACGACCGTATGCGGCGCTGGCAGCGGACGCGCGGGGCGGGGCGGCTCGGCGACGCCGTCGATGACCGGCGGCCCGGACTGACGCGCCGCGCCGCCGGCGGGGGGCTCGGCCATCGGCGGCCGCTCGAAGCCGGTGCGGCGGCCCAGCACGCTGCGCAGGCGCAGCGCGAGGAAGCCCGCGACCAGCGCGAGAAGAACGATATCAACGGGAAATCCGGTATGCATGACGACAACGACACCTGTTTATGCGGGCGGGCCCCTCCCCTCGTGATAGGCCGAGCGCGCCGCGCCCGCAACCGCGAGGCAGAGCGCGGCGGTTTGCCGAAGCCGCCGGCTCGGGCTATCGACAGCACCATGATTCTGCTTCGTCACGGCCAGAGCGAGTTCAACCTCCACTTCACGGCAACGCGGCAGGACCCGGGAATCGAGGATCCCGGCCTGACGGAGCAGGGGCACGCGCAGGCCGCCGCCGCCGCCGCGGAGCTGGCGGCACGCCCACTGCGGCGGCTCATCGTCTCGCCTTACACGCGCGCCTTGCAGACGGCGGCGCCGATGCTCGCGCAACGCCGCCTCGATGTGGTGATCTCGCCGGATATCCGCGAGCGGTTCCACTTCACCTGCGATGTGGGCAGCCCGCCGGATCGCCTCGCCGCGCGGTTTCCGGATCACGACTTCACCCATCTGCCGCCGCGCTGGTGGCCGGAGCGGACGGAATCCGAAGCCGCCGTGATCGAACGCGCCAACCGCTTCCGCGCGGCGATGGCGGCGCGGCCGGACTGGCGGCAGACCATCGTGGTCAGCCATTGGGCCTTCATCCTCGCACTGACCGGACAGTCACTGACCAATGGAACGTGGATCGAGTATGATCCCGCCTCGCCGCCGCCGTCGTCGCTGACCTGGCGCCCCTGACCGCGGACCGGCGCCGGAGATCTTGAAACGTGCGCTGGACATCCAGATTTCTGCCGTCGAACAAACATTCATGCGCCAAGGCGGGCGCGGAAAGGCGGCGGGCGCGTGACGGGACGATCGGAGGCTGCCGCATGAGGCTGTTTCGCCTCGCCTCAGCCGCCCTGCTGCCGCTGGGTCTTGCCGGGTGCGCCGTCGGCCCGGCGTTTCACCCGCCGAAAACCCCGGTTCCGGCCCGGTTCGCCGCGGCGGCGGAGGCCAAACCGGCCTGGCCGAAACCGGGATGGTGGCGCCAGTTCGGTTCCCCGGAACTCGACCGGCTGGTGGCGGCGGCGAAGGCGCATAACTTCACCGTAATCGAGGCGATCGACCAGCTCGAGGCTGCCAACGCGCAGGCGCAGATCGCCGGCGCGCCGCTGCTGCCGGCGATCACGGCCAGCGGCAACGGATCGTTTCAGCAGGCGCAGACGAGCACCCAGGCCGGGCTGCGGACGGTGGATACGCGCAGCTTCACCGCGACCTTCCAGGCCTCCTACCAGCTCGATTTCTGGGGCAGGAACGATGACGCGCTGCGCGCGGCGCAGGCGAACGCGGCGGCGGCGGCATTCAACGCGGCGACGGTGGCGCTGACCGCCGAGGCGTCGGTCGCCACCGTCTATTTCCAGGTGCTGGCGTATGAGGACCAGCTTGGCATCGCCCAGCGCAACCTCAAGGCCGCCGAGGGGCTGCTGGCGCAGCTACGGGCGGAATTGAAGGCCGGCATCGTCGATGCGCCGAGCGTGGCGCAGCAGGCCGCGCTGGTCGCATCCGAGCGGGCGAACATTCCCAACCTCGTCTCGCAGCTGCGCCAGGAAGCGATCGGCCTTGGGATTCTCACCGGGCAGGCGCCAGAATTCCTCCGCGTCCATGGCGGCTCGCTCGGCGCGCTGCGCGTCCCGGCACTGGCGCCGGGGCTGCCGGCGGGCCTGCTGACGCGGCGGCCTGACATCGCGGCGGCGGAGGCCACGCTGATCGCCGCCAATGCCAATGTCCGCGGCGCGATCGCCGCGTTCTTTCCGTCGATCACGCTGACCGGCTCGGGCGGCTGGCAGAGCAAGGCGCTGAACCTGCTTTTCGCCCCCGGCTCGACGCTGATTTCGGCGGCCACCTCGATCGCCCAGCCGATTTTCGAGGGCGGCGCGCTGAGCGGACAGTTGCGGGTGAGCCGGGCGACCTATCGGGAAGATGTCGCGAAATACGAGCAGGCGGTGGTGCAGGCGTTCACCGATGTCGAGACCGCGATGACGGCGCTGCGCTACGCGACCGCGCAGGAAGCGTTGCAGCTTGTCGCCGTCGCCCGCGCCCGCGCGGCGCTGGACGGCGCTCAGGCGCAGCTCAGGGCCGGCGTGGTCGATATCGGGACGGTGCTGAACGCCGAGCAGACCCTGCTGTCGGACGAGACGACGCTGGTGACGGCGCGGCTGACCCGGCTCGATGCCGCGGTCAATCTTTACAAGGCGATGGGCGGCGGCTGGACGGCCGGTGCCGGCAAGGATCACTGACGATGGCGAAACGGCGCGGACGGATCATTTTCGGACTGGTGGCGCTCGCCCTGGCCGGCGCGGTGGCGTATCGGCTCGCGCACCGGGCGAAACCTCAGCGCCGCTTTGCCGCGACCGCGATCCCGGTGAAGGTGGCCAAGGCGACACGGCAGAACGTGCCGGTATATCTCGACGCGCTCGGCACCGTCGTCGCCTATCACACGGTGACGGTGCAGCCGATGATCACCGGCCCGCTCACCCGCATCCTGTTCACCCCGGGCCAGTTCGTGAAGACAGGTGACGTGCTGGCGGAGATCGACCCCGCACCCTATCGCGCGTCCCTCGACCAGGCGGAGGCGAAGCTCGCGCAGGACAAGGCGAGCCTGGCCAACGCGGAACAGCAGGCGCGGCAATACGCTTCGCTGGTCAGACAGAACTACACCTCGAAACTGCAGGCGGCGACGGCGCTTGCCACCGCCGCCGAGGACCGCGCGCTGGTCAAGCAGGACGAGGCCAGCATCGAGACCGACCGGATCAATCTCGGCTACACGCGGATCACCGCGCCGATTTCCGGGCGCACCGGAATCCTCCAGGTGAATGCCGGCAACATCGTCGGCCCCAACACGACCGGCGGCATCGTGGTGATCAACACGCTGCAGCCGATCTCGGTGCAGTTCAGCCTGCCGCAGCAGGACCTGCCGCAGATCGTCGGCGCGATGAAGCGCGGCAAGGTCGACCTGCTCGCGACCGAGGAAGGCGACCCGCAGACCGCGAAGGTGCTCGACCGCGGCACCCTCGCCGTGCTCGACAACACGGTGAACGCCAGCACCGGCACGCTGACGCTCAAGGGCACGTTCGCCAATCCCGATCTCACGCTCTGGCCGGGCGCTTATGTGAATGTCCGCACGCTGGTGCGGACGATCGGCGATGCGGTGACGGTGCCGCCGGTCGCGGTGCAGCAGGGGCCCGGGGGCAGCTTCGTGTTTCTCGTGAAACATCCGGCCAAACCCGGCGGCGCCTTCACCGTGGTGGACCGGACGGTGACGCTGGGCGTGCAGACGGCGAGCGATGTCGTCATCACCAGCGGACTGGCCCCCGGTGACGAGGTGGTGACCGAGGGCAATTCGCGCCTCAAGGGCGGATCGGCGATCAAGATCGTCACGGATACCGCCGGCAAGCCGTGAACATTTCCGCCCCGTTCATCGCCCGGCCGGTCGCGACGTCGCTGCTCGCGATCGCGTTGTTGCTGATCGGCGCGCTGGGGTATCGGGCGCTGCCGGTCTCCTCGCTGCCGCAGGTGGATTTTCCGACCATCCAGGTGGTCACGAAACTTCCCGGCGCCTCGCCGGACACCGCGTCGAAACTGCTGACCGCACCGCTGGAGCGGCAGTTCGGGCAGATCGCCGGGCTGGCGGCGATGAGCTCGATCTCGAGCCAGGGGACCAGCGCGATCACGCTGCGCTTCGACCTTTCGATGCCGATGACAACGGCGGCGCAGGACGTGCAGGCCGCGATCAACGCCGCCTCGGGCACACTGCCGCCGAACCTGCAATATCCGCCGACCTATTCCGAGGTGAACCCGGCGGACGCGCCGATCCTGACGCTGGCGCTGACCTCGCGCACGCTGCCGCTCGATGCGATTGCCGATGCGGCGCAGACCCGCCTGGTGCCCAAGCTCTCGCAGGTGAAGGGCGTGGGCAAGGTGACGGTCGAGGGCGGGCTGACCAGGGCGATCCGCATCGACGTGAACCCCGCCCGGCTCGCCGCCTATGGCGTGTCGCTCGAGGATGTGCGCAACGCCATCGCCAATGCCAACCAGTCCGGCGCCAAGGGCGCGCTGGATGGGCACAATCAGGCCTACACGATCGGCGCCAACGACCAGATCACGGTGCCGGCGCAGTATCGCGGCCTGATCATCGCCTATCGCAAGGGCGCGCCGGTGCGGCTTGCGGCGGTGGGGACGGTCGGCTCGGGCCTCGAGAACGACCTGCAAAGCGCCAGCTATGACGGCACGCCGGCGGTGGTGATCGACATCCAGCGTCAGCCGGGGCGAACATCGTCAGCACGGTGGCGGATGTGCGGGCGGCGCTGGCGGGGCTGCGCGCGGCGATGCCGCCGGGGATCGATGTGAAGATCGCCGCCGACCGGACGGGGACGATCCGCGCCTCGGTGCGCGATGTGCAGATCACGCTGATCACCGCAGCGCTGCTCGTGGTGCTGGTGATCTTCCTGTTCCTGCCCAATCCGCGCGCGGTGCTGGTGCCGGCGGTGGCGCTGCCGCTCTCGATCATCGCGACCTTCGCGGTGATGAACGAGCTTGGCTTCCAGCTCGACAATCTTTCGCTGATGGCGCTCACCGTGGCCTCGGGCTTCGTGGTCGACGACGCGATCGTGATGATCGAGAACATCGTCCGCTTCATCGAGCAGGGGGAATCGCCGCTGCGGGCCGCCTATCTCGGCAGCGCGCAGATCGGCTTCACCATCGTCTCGCTCACCGTGTCGCTGGTTGCCGTGTTCATTCCGCTGCTGTTCATGCCCGGGGTGATCGGCCGGCTGTTCTCGGAATTCGCGGTGACGCTGTCGATCGCGGTGGTGATTTCGGCGGTGGTGTCACTCACGCTGACGCCGATGATGAGCGCGCGGCTGCTGCGCGGCGCCGAGGCCTCGCAGCCGGGGCGGATCGCGCGCGCGGCGGAGGCGGCGCTGGCGGGGCTGCGGGAGCGCTACCGCGCCGGCCTCGCGTGGAGCCTGCGTCACCAGCGGCTGATGCTCGCGACGTTCGGGGTGACGGTGGTGGCGACCGGCATCCTGTTCGCGATCATTCCCAAGGCCTTGCTGCCGCAGGAGGATACCGGCGCGATCGTCGCCGTGACCGAGGGGGCGCAGAGCATTTCGCTCGCCGCGATGACCCGGCTGCAGGACCGCGCGATCCGCGCGATCCGCGCCGATCCGGCGGTCTCCGGCGTCACCTCGCTGCTCGGCTCCGGCCTGGCCAATCCGACGCCGAATACCGGCCGGCTCGGCATCACGCTCAAGCCGATCGGCCAGCGCGCCGCGATCGGCGCGGTGATGGCACGCTTGCAGGCGCGGCTTGCCGGGATTGCGGGGCTGCACGCCTACATGCAGCCGGTGCAGGACATCACGCTCACCTCGCGGGTCTCGCCCACGCAATATCAATACACGCTCACCGATGCCGACCAGGCGGAGCTTGACGCCTGGGCGCCGAAGATCCGCGCCGCCCTCGCCGCGCTGCCGCAGCTCACCGATCTTGCGAGCAACCAGCAGAACGAGGGGCTGGAGACCTATATCGACGTCAACCGGACCGCGGCGGCGCGGCTCGGCATTTCGATGGCGACGATCGAGGCGACGCTCTACGACGCGTACGGCCAGCGACAGGTCAGCACGATCTATGAGCAGAACGCGCAATATCGCGTCGTGCTCGGGGTCGATCCCGCCTATGCGCGCTCGCCGCAGGCGCTGGCCAGCCTTTACGTGCCGACCGGCAGCCTTTCGACCAGCACATCGACCGCGTCGCTCGGCCCCGGCGGGTCGGTGAGCGGAACCGGCACCACGACCACGGGGGCTGCCGGCAGCGCCGGCACGAGCGTTGCCGGCGAGGTGCCGCTGCTGGAGGTGGCGAAGATCGACCAGCGCTACGGCCCGCTCGCGATCACAAGGGAAGACCAGTTCCCCTCGGTCACGCTCAGCTTCAACCTCGCGAAGGGCGCGTCGCTCGGCACGGCCGAGGCGGCGATCGGCCGGGCGGAGCGGAACCTCGGCGTGCCGGATACGGTGAGCGGCCAGTTTTCGGGGGCGGCGGCCGCGTTCGAGACCTCGCTCGCGCAGGAGCCGTGGCTGATTTTCGCGGCGCTGCTCGTCATCTACATCGTGCTCGGCGTGCTTTATGAAAGCACGATCCATCCGGTGACGATCCTGTCCACCCTGCCCTCGGCCGGGATCGGCGCGCTGCTCGCGCTGATGCTGTTCGGCGCCGATTTCACCCTGGTGGCGCTGGTCGGCATCGTGCTGCTGATGGGCATCGTGAAGAAGAACGGCATCATCATGGTCGATTTCGCGATCGAGGCCGAGCGCACGCGGGGGGTGAGCCCGGAGGCGGCGATCACCGAGGCGGCGATCCTGCGGTTCCGCCCGATCATGATGACGACGATGGCGGCCCTGCTCGGCGCGGTGCCGCTGGTGCTGGAGGGCGGCGCAGGGGCGGAGCTGCGCGCGCCGCTCGGCATCACCATCATCGGCGGGTTGCTGGTCAGCCAGTTGCTCACACTGTTCACCACCCCGGTGATCTATCTCGCGATGGACCGGCTGCGGCCGGCGCGGCGGGAAGCGCCAGCGGCGCAACCCGGCCCGGCGGACTAGGCGGTGAACGTCTCCTCGGTCTTCATCCGGCGGCCGATCGGCACGACGCTGCTCGCCCTCGGCATCCTGATCGCGGGTATCCTGTCCTATCTGAGGCTGCCGGTGGCACCGGTGCCGAGCATTCCGATTCCGGCCATCGTCGTTTTCGCCTCCGACCCGGGGGCCTCGCCGGCGGTGATGGCGAGCACCGTCGCGGCACCGCTGGAACACGCGCTCGGCACGATTCCGGGGCTGAACGACATCCGCTCGCAGAACTCGGTGGGGTCGACATCGGTGGTGGTGCTGTTCAATCCGGGACCGGATATCAGCGTCTATGCCCATGCGGTGCAGGCCGCGATCAACGCCGCCCTGCCCAACCTGCCCTCCTCGATGCCGCGGCGGCCCTATTACAAGGAATTCAACCCGGCCTCGCGCCCGGTGATGACGCTCGCGCTCACCTCGGAGACGATGAGCCTCGGGCAGATCTACAACGTTGCCGACACGGTGCTGGACCAGCGGCTGGCGCAGGTGCCGGGGTGGCGCAGGTCGGCATTTATGGCGGCGGGTCGCCGGCGGTGCGGATCCGGCTGCATCCGCAGGCGCTCGCCGCCGCCGGGCTGACCGGCGCCGATGTCTACAACGCGGTGCGCAGCGCCAATGCCACGCAACCGCTCGGCGTCATCGAGGGGCCGCACCGGGCCTGGACGCTGGTGGCCAACGGCCAGATCTCGGCCGCCGCGCAATATCGCGACATCGTGCTGAAATCGGCATCCGGCGCGCTGCTGCGCCTGTCAGATGTCGCCTCGGTCATCGATGGGGTCGCCAATACCCAGCTTTCCGCAACGGCGAATGGCAGGCCGGCGATCACCATCGAGATCACCAAGACCGCCGATGCGAATATCATCCGCACGGTGGAGGGGATCCGGAAACTGCTGCCGGACATCCGCACCTGGCTGCCGCCCTCGGTGAAGCTCTCGATCCTGAACGACCGCACGACGACGATCCGCGCCAGTGTCGCCGACATCCAGATCACGCTGCTCATCACCATTCTGCTGGTGCTGGTGGTGGTGACGCTGTTCATGCGCCGGCTGACCCCGACGATCGCCGCCGGCATCACCGTGCCGCTCTCGCTGGCCGGAACCGTGGCGGCGATGTGGGCGCTCGGCTTCACGCTCGACAATTTCTCGCTGCTCGCGCTGACCGTCTGCGTCGGCTTCGTGGTCGACGATGCGATCGTGATGATCGAGAACATCGTCACCCAGCACGAGCGGGGGCTGAGCGGCATCGAGGCCGCGCTGGTGGGGGCGCGGCAGATCGGCTTCACCGTCGTCTCGATCACCGCATCGCTCGTGGTCGTGTTCCTGCCGCTGACGCTGATGGGCGGCATCATCGGCGACCTGTTCTACGAATTCGCGATAACGCTTTCGATCGCGATCCTGATTTCGGGCGCGATCTCGCTGACGGTGACGCCGATGATCTGCGGGCGGTTCATGGGGCGGACGCCGAAAGCGGGGCGGGATTCGCGGCCGGCCCGCGCGATCGACCGGCTCTATCGCCGCAGCCTCGATGCCTATGCAAGCAGCCTCGACTGGGCGCTCGCGCATCGCTGGCTGATGCTGGCGAGCTTCGCGCTCACCGTGGCGCTCACCGTGTTTCTCTACATCAAGGTGCCCAAGGCGTTCATTCCCGAGCAGGATTCGGGGCTGATCATCGGCCATACGATCGCGCCGTCCGACGTGTCGTTCTCGCGGATGAAGCGGCTGGAGGGGCGCGTGGTCGCGACCATTCTCGCCAATCCGGCGGTCGAGGCGGTCAGCTCGCGGATCGGCGTGGCCAACGGATTTTCCACCGCCAACCGGGGCCACATGTTCATCCAGCTCAAGCCGCTGTCGCAGCGCAGCGCCTCGGCGCAGCAGGTAATGACGCAGCTGCAGGCGCGGCTGTCGCAAATTCCCGGCATCTCGACGACCATGTTCGTGGGGCAGGACCTGTTTTTCGGCGGCCAGTCGAATGGCGGGGAATACAGTTTCTCGATCGTCGATCCCTCGCTCGCGGGGCTGGCCGATGTCACCGCCGAGATCGAGCGCAAGCTGCGCACGCTGAAGCAGATCGGCAATGTCTCGACCGACCAGGACAAGGCGCAGACGCAGATCACCGTCGAGATCGACCGCAAGGCGGCGGCGCGGCTCGGCGTCTCGATCGCGGCGATCGACGACGCCTTGCAGAACGCCTTCGCGCAACGGCAGATTTCACGGATCTACGAGGCGCAGAACCAGTATTCCGTGGTCCTGAAAGTGCCGGAGGGGCTCGATCGCTCACCCTTGGATCTGCAGCACGTCTATGTTGCCGGCACCGGCGGGCCGGTGCCGATCGCCGCCGTCGCGCGTCTGGTGCGGGCGACGGCACCGCTCTCCGTCACCCATCTCGACGGGCTGCCCGCAGGGACGATCAGCTTCAACGTCGCCAAGGGGCCGCGCTCGGCCAGGCGATCGCGGCGGTGAAACAGGCGATCGCGGAGCTGCCGCTGCCGGCCGCGGTGAAGATCAGCTTCGGCGGCAATGCGCGCTATTTCCTGCAATCGCTGAGCGCCGAGCCGCTGCTCATTCTCGCCGCGCTGGTGGCGATCTATATCGTGCTCGGCGTGCTCTATGAGAGCCTGGTGCAGCCGCTGACGATCCTCTCGACGCTGCCCTCCGCCGGCGTCGGCGCGCTGCTGGCGCTGCTGCTCACCGGCACGCCGCTCTCGGTCATCGGCATCATCGGTATTTTCCTGCTGATGGGGATCGTCAAGAAGAACGGCATCCTGCTGGTGGATTTCGCGCTGAACGCCGAGCGCGCGCACGGCATGACGCCGGCCGAGGCGATCCGCGCCGCCTGCCTCGAACGCTTCCGGCCGATCATGATGACAACGCTGGCCGCCGCCCTCGGCGCCCTGCCGCTGGCCTTCGCGGTCGGCACCGGCGAGCAGTTGCGCCGGCCGCTGGGCATCGCGGTGATCGGCGGGCTGATCGTCTGCCAGGCGCTGACGCTCTACACCACGCCGGTGATCTATCTCGCGGTCACCGGGTTCGGCCGGCGCCGGGCGCGGCGGCTGGCGACCATGCCGGCGGAATGAGGCATGATCAGCCGGCGATCTGCATCTCCCGCGCCTGTTCGAGCGGCCAGCGCGGCCGGCAGCGCACGGCGAGCGGGTCGGCCCCCTGCCCTGCGCGCAGGCGCTCGATCGCCGCCCAGGCGACCATGACCGCATTGTCGGTGCACAGGCGCAGCGGCGGCGCGGCGAGCGGCAGGCCGGCTTCGGCGGCGACGCTGGCCAGCGCGGCGCGCACCGCCTTGTTGGCGGCGACCCCGCCGGCGACGACGACCGCCGTCGCGCCCGGCAGCATGGCGAGGGCGTGGCGCAGCCGGTCGGCCAGGGCGGCGACGACCGCATTCTGGAAGGCGCGGGCGAGATCGGCGGCGAAATCATGCGGCAATCCGCCGTCCGGCTGGCGGGCGACGAGCTGGGCTACGGCGGTCTTGAGGCCGGAGAAGGAAAAGTCGCAGCCCTGGCGGCCCAGCATGGGGCGCGGCAGGCTGAACTGCCCATCCCGCCCCTCGGCGGCGAGGCGCTCCAGCGCGGGGCCTCCGGGATAGGGCAGGCCGAGAAGTTTCGCCACCTTGTCGAACGCTTCGCCAGCGGCATCGTCAAGCGTGGTGCCGAGCCGGCGGTAGCGCCCCACCCCCTCGACCGCGATCAGCGCGGTGTGCCCGCCGGAGACGAGCAGCAGCAGATAGGGGAACTCCGGCGCGGCGGCGCCCGCATCCGGCAGGCGCGCGGTGAGCGCATGGGCTTCGAGATGATTGACCGCAAGAAAGGGCACGCCGGCGGCCAGCGCCATGCCGCGCGCGGTGTTGGCGCCGACGATGAGGCCGCCGATCAGGCCGGGCCCGGCGGTTGCAGCGATCGCGGCGAGGCCGGACGGCGCGGCGCCGGATGCGGCCAGCGCGCGACGGACCATGTCCGGCAAGAGGGCGAGGTGCGCGCGGGCGGCGATTTCCGGCACCACGCCGCCGAAGGGGGCATGATCGGCGATCTGGCTGGCGACGAATTCGGCGCGGATCCGCCCCGCGCCGTCGAGCACGGCGCAGGCAGTCTCGTCGCACGAGCTTTCGATCCCGAGAACCAGGGAGTCGGGGCCGAACCCCGCGAAACTTGCGGCTTTTCTTTCCATCCCGTTCCTTTTAAGCAGAGGAGATGCACCAGGAAAGCTCGTCGGGCGGCAAGGTCGCCCCCCATTCCGGCCGCCGGCTGCCCCTGCGGGTTGGCACGCGCGGATCGCCGCTCGCCGTCCGGCAGACGGACATGTTCCTCGCCGCGCTGCGCGAGATCTGCCCCGCGCTCGGATTCGCGCCGGACGCCTTCGCCCCCGAGATCATCAGCACGACGGGCGACCGGGTGACCGACCGCCCGCTCGCCGAGATCGGCGGCAAGGGGTTGTTCGCCAAGGAAATCCACGAGGCGCTGCTGGACGGACGAATCGATTTCGCTGTGCACAGCCTGAAGGATCTGGAAACCACCCTGCCCGATGGCATCATCCTCGCCTGCACGATGAAGCGCGAGGACGCGCGGGATGCGCTGATCCTCGCCGACGGGCTCGGCGCGGCGAACGCGGGCGACATCTGGGCGAGCCTGCCGAAGGGCGCGCGGGTCGGCACCTCGTCGGTGCGGCGGCAGGCGCAGCTGCTGCATGCCCGGCCCGACCTGCAGATCGGCCTGCTGCGCGGCAATGTCCGCACCCGGCTGGATGCGGCGCGCAACGGCACGTTCGATGCGACGCTTCTCGCCCTCGCCGGGCTGCGGCGTCTCGGCTTCGAGGAGGAAGTCAGTGCCGCGGTCGACCCGGACGCGATGGTGCCGGCCGCTTGCCAGGGAATCGTTGGCATCACCGTTCGCGCCGCGGATACGCGGCTCGCCGAGCTGCTCGCCGCGATCGAGAATCACGAGGCGAAGGCGGTTTCCAAGGCGGAGCGTGCGCTGCTCGCCGCGCTCGACGGCTCCTGCCGGACGCCGATCGGCGGATATGCGCGGCTGCTGCCGGATGGCAACCTGCATCTGACCGGACTCACGGCGCGGCCGGATGGCAGCTTCCTGCTCAAGCGCAGCGAGGTGGCGAACGCCGCCGACGCGGTGCGGCTGGGGGCGGAACTCGGCGCCTCGCTGCGGCGCGACAGCCCGGCCGACATCTTTCTTGACTGAAACGGGCGCAACCGATCCGCTCACCATATTGGTGACCCGCCCCGAACCGGGCGGCAGCGCCACCGCCGCCGCCCTGCGCGCGGCCGGGCATGTTCCGGTTCTCGCCCCCTGTCTCGAGATCGAGGCGCTGCCGGCAGCGCTGCCGGCGGTGATGGACGCCATCGTCGTTGCCAGCGCCCAGGCGCTGCCGGGATTGCCGCCAGCCCTGCGCGCCGTGAAGCTCTTCGCGGTAGGCGATGCCACCGCCGCGCGGGCGCGGGCCGCCGGGTTCATCTCGGTCGCCAGCGCCGCGGGAACGGCGCGGGATCTCGCGGCGCTGGTGGGCGCGCGGCTCGCGTCCGGCGCGCGGCTGCTGCTGGCCTGCGGCGCGGGGCACAGCACGGATCTCGCCGCCGACCTGCGCCGCCGCGGCTTCCGGGTGACGCGCCGCGTGGTCTATCGCTCGCGCCCGGCCCGGGAACTCGACGCGGCGGCGCGGGCGGCGCTGGAGGCCGGCGACGTCGACCGGGTGATGGTATTTTCGCCCGCGAGCGCGCGCAGTTTTGCAACCCTCGTCACCGCGGCCGGGCTCGACGGGGCGCTGGCCGGCGCGGTTGCCGTGGCGATCAGCCCGGCGGCGGCGGCCCCGCTCTCCCGCCTGCCGTTTCGCGAGATCCGCAGCGCGGTTTCGCCCGATCAGGATCACATGTTACCCTTGTTGCCATGAGCGAGCACGACCCGAATCACACCCCGCCCGAGTCCTCCGCCACCGCCGATCCGGCACCAGCCCCGGCGCCCGAGCCGCAGGCCGCCGAACCCGCTGCCACACCGGATGCGGCAGGCGCGTCCCGGCACCGGCGCAAGGCGATCGGCCTCGTGGCGGTCGCGATCCTGTTGCTTGCGGGCGGCGAGCTCTTCCTGTTCCGCGCCCAGCTCGGCGCGGCGGGACAATCGGCCCGGATCGACCAGCTCTCGACCCGGCTCGGCGCGCTGCGCGACCGCGTCGCGGCGCTGGAGCAGAAACTCGCCAGCGTTGCCACGGCGGCAGACAAGCCGGCGCCCGCCGCACCCGCCCCGGCCCTGCCCGCCGATCTCGCGGCACGGATCGGCAGGATCGAAACCAGCATCGCGGCGCTGTCGACCACCACCCTCGCCGATCATGCGGCGGTGACGCGGCTTCGCCAGCAGAGCGGCGACCTGCCGGCGCTGGTGACGAAGGCGAAAACCCTCGCCCTGATCGCGCAGGCCAGCCTGAACCTGCAGAACGGTCTGCCGCTTGGCGAGATTCCCGGCGCGCCGGCGGCCCTTGCGGTTTATGCCGCGGCGAAGCCGCCGACGCTTGCCGGGCTGAAGGCGAGCTTTGCGACCTATGCCGTGGCGGCGGCGCGCGAAGCGGGCGACGCGACGGCGCAGGGCGGCTTCTGGCAGCAGGCGACCGCGCGGGTGGAAAGCCTCGTGACCTTGCGGCATGGCGACAAGGTGCTGGTCGGCAGCCTGGCGGAGGGCATTCTCGGCAAGGCGCGCGCGGCGCTGGCGCGGGACGATCTCGGCGCCGCGGTGAACGACCTCGCGAAGCTGCCGCCCAAGGCCGCATCGGCCATGAAGCCCTGGACGAATGAGGCGACCGGGTTGATCGCGGCACGGGCGGCGCTGGCCGCGATGGCGGAGAAAGCCTGATGCTGCGCGCCTTCCGCTTCGGCCTTGTGGCGATCGTCCTGCTCGGCATCACCTGGTATCTCGCCAGCCTGCAGGGGCAGGTTACGGTGGAGATCGGCAGCTATGCCGCCAGCGCGTCGACGCCGGTGGCGATCCTGCTGCTGGCGCTTCTGGTCGCCGTGGCAATTCTGGCGCTGGGCCTGCTGCGCGGTGCGCTCGGCCTGCCCCGGCGCGTGGCGGCAAGACGCGGACGCGCGCGGCGTGATGCCGCCGACGCCGCCTCGCTGCGCGCACTCGCCGCGCTCGCCGCCGGCGATATCGGCGCGGCTTCTGGCCATGCGCGAACGGCGCGGCGCCACGCGCCCGATGCGCCATTGCCGCTTTACGTGAGCGCCGAAACGGCGCGGCAGAGCGGTGATGCGACGACGGCGGAGGCGCTCTTCGCTGACCTCGCCAAGCATGGCGACGCGGGGTTTCTCGGCTGGCGCGGCCTGCTGAGCGCGCGGCCGCTGCCGCAGGACGATCAGGATGGGCTCGCACTTGCCGCCGAGCGGGCGCGCAAGGC
>NZ_CAJQZK010000012.1:0-89052 GCF_907164655.1 Acidocella sp. C78 | reverse complement strand
GCCCGTATTGTCGAAACGCTCGGGCGGAATTCCCTGATGATCTATCTGTTCAACACCATTTTCATCGGCCTCGCGAAGGGCCTTCTGCTGCTGGTGACGGGCTGGAACGGCGCGCGGTTCCTGCCGGTCGCGGCGGTGCTGATGAGCGCGGGGCTGATCGGCCCGATCCTGCTCAAGCGCAAGGTTCTGCGCGCCATACCCGCGCTCGACCGGATGACCGAGTGATGCGGCCATGGCCGCGCAGGACTATTCGGCCCCGCTCGGGCGGTTTCTCGACGCCCTGCCGCACGAGCTCGCGGCGAGTTTTTCCGACGCCCAGCTCCGCGCGATCGAGCTGCATTTCGGGATGCGCCATCGGCTGACCCACATGATCGACTGGCGGCGCCGGCTCGGCTTCGGGCGGCTCAAACTCTACGTCGTGCTGCTGGTCGGGCGGGACCGGCACCCGGCCTGAACCCGCCGCAGCACCAGCCAGCCGGAGAACACCGCGAGCCAGACAACCCGGCTCTGATAGCGGGCATGGGGGCCGGAGAGCGCGCCCGTCACCGCCGCGTTGCCGGCCAGCGCGAGCAGGACGATCCAGCAGAAGACGCCCAGCGATCGCGCCTGCGCGCCGATGTCGCGGCGGAAGGCGGCGAACAGCGCGAACAGCGCGGTCACCGCCATGCCGCCGGCGGCGAGCGGGCGCATGATCGCGGCGAGGACGCGCGGCACGCCCAGCCGCCCGCGCGCCTGGCGGCTGGCGAGATAGCCGGCATAGGCCGGGCGCGGCAGGTCGCGCCGGATGGTCTGCCAGGCGGTCGCATACCAGGGGCGCAGGCCGCTGCCCGGCGCGAAGGTGAGGAGTTGCAGGGCGAAATCGCGGGCCGCCGCGCGCAGCACGGCGCGCGGATGCAGGGCGAGCGTCCGGTAGACGATGGCATCCGTCTGCCCGACCAGGCGGCGCGGGCCGCCGGCGCGGTAGAGCGGACTGTCGGCCCGCCAGAGAAAGCCATCGGCGGTGCGCGGCAGATCGTCGCGATAGGCGCAGAGCGCCCAGCCGGCGCGCGGACAGTCGGCCGCGAGCGTGGCGCGCGCCGGGCCGTTCTCGATCAGCCGGGCGAGCAGGAAGGTCGCGCCATAGGGCGAGGGCGAGGGCCTGCCGCGGGCCAGCGTGTTGACCGCGGTAAGGCACGCAGCGCCGAGCAGGAACGGCAGCAACAGCGCCCGCCAGCGGACCCGGTGGCGCCGCCGGCGCAGCGGCAGGACGGCGAGGCAGAGCCCGGCATAGATCGGCATGTTGCTCAGATGCACGACGATCGCCACGCCGATCGCCAGCGCGTGCCCGGCGCCCGCCGTCCTGGCCGCGGGATCGAGCACGAGCCCGGCGAAGGCGAGCACCATCAGCGGCGTGAAGATGTCCGGCATCACCTGCGACGAGGTCCAGGACAGGGACGATCCGGCCGCGAGACCCGCCAGCAGCACGGCGGTTTCGAGCGCGCCGGCTTCGGGCGCGAGCAGGCGGTGGGTGGCGCGGATCAGCCAGGACGCGACCAGCGCCTGGGCGATGATCACCGGCCAGAGCGACCGCCCAAGCCCGGCGACGATCACCAGCAGGCTGTAGAAGGGCGGGCGATCCCAGCCGAGATGCAGGTCGAGAACCTGCGAGATGTAGGTTCCGGTGTCGGAGAAGACCAGCGGATACCGGTTGGCCAGCGCCGGCCAGAGCAGCAGGAGCGCGCCGCCCGCGAGCAGCTTCACCTCCGGCCACGCGGCCGCGCGCGGGCGGGCCGGCGCGGCGCGCGGCGGGATCGCGGCGTCAGGTACGGAAATAGCCGCCATAACGCGGATGATAGAGTTCGGAATCGGGAAATCCGGCGCGGGCGTGGCGGGCGCCGTCGACCCTTGTGAGCACCGCGCCCTCGATCCGCAGCCCCGGCTGCGCCAGCAGCGCCATCGCCGCCGCGACGGTGCGCCGGGGCGTCTGCCCCCAGCGGATGCAGAGCAGCACGGACGCGGCGGCGCGGGCGAGCACCTGCGCCTCGGCCAGGGCGAAGACGGGCGGGAGGTCGAGGATCACGAGGTCGTATCGGCGGTGAAGCTCCTCGATCAGCAGACCGAGGCGCTCGGACATGAACAGGGCCAGCGCCTCGCGCGCCACCGCCCCGGCCGGCATGACGTCCGGAACGGCGTCGTCATCCTCGAGGGCGGGACGATGGATCGCCGCCTCCAGCGCCACCCGCCCGGCCAGATGGTCGGTCAGGCCGGGCAGGCCGCCGAGGCCGAAGACCATGTCGAGGCTCGGCTGGCGGATATCGCAGTCGATCAGCAGGATGCGCGCCCCGCTGGCCGCCATCGACAGGGCGAGGCTGACGGCCAGCGTGGTTTTGCCCTCGCCGGGGCGGGACGCCGTGATCGCGAGGCTGCGCGGCGCGCCGGGCGCGAGCCAGAGGCCGGTGCGCAGGGCCCGGATCTGCTCGGCGAAGGCGGAAAACGGATAGCGGCGCGCATAGTCGGGCACCGCGAGGCCGCGGCGCGCCCGCCGGGTGATTTCGGGCACCAGCGCCATGCAGGGCAGGCCCAGCGCTTCGCGCACCTGGCCGCCGGAGCGGAAGCTGCCGTTCAGCGCATCCGCCGCCAGCGCCGCCAGCAGGCCAAGGCAGAGGCCGAGCAGGACCGCGCCGGAGAGGATGGCGAGGCGGCGCGGGCCGCTGGCGCGCGCCGGCGGGACGGCGGGGGTGATGATCCGCGCGCTCGGCCGCGTCAGGGCGCTGCGGCTTTCGAGCGCGCCGATCTGCTCGGTCTCGGCGCGCAGCAGGCTGCTCTCGGCCTGGCGCTGCTCCTGAAGGCGCGCGAGGGGCGCCGCCACCACCGACTGCGCCGCCGCCTTGCCGCGCACGCGGGCGATGGCGGCCTCGAGACTGGCGACACGCGCCGCATCGGCGGCGGCGCGCATCCGGTCGGCGGCGACGAGCCGCCCGGTTTCGGCCCCGATCTGCCCGCGCAGCGCCGCGAGCGCGCGGGCGGCGGCGCGATATTCGGGATTGTTCGGCCCCTCGGTGCTGGCGAGGGCGCGCAGCCTTGCGGTGAGTTCGGCCGCGCGCGCGCGCATCGGCCCGATCGCGGGCGCCACCGCGGCGGCAGCGGCGGCCTCGCTGCCGCCGCGCAAGATCGCGAGCCGCGCCCGCGCGGCGGCGAGATCGGCCTGGGAGGCGGCGAGGCTCGCGGTGAGCTGCCCGGCCTGCTCATTGGTCAGCGGCGCGGCGCCGGCCCCCCGCTGGGTGCCGCTGCGCGCGCGCTCGAGCGCGATCGCGACATCGAGGGATTCGAGACGGGACGCCGTCTCCCGCGCCCGGTGCCGGAGCCAGAGCCGGGCCCGGTGCAGCACCTCCAGCCGGTCGGTCCGCTCCCGATCCAGATAGGCGGCCATGGCGGCGTTCACCGCCCGGGCGGCGCGGCGCGGGTCGCGGCTGGTATAGGAGACGTCGATCAGCTGCGAACCCGCGGGGATCTCGATGCGGAACCGGGCGGCGATGTCGGCGTCGAGCGCGGCGGCGGCGGGCCGGGGCGTCGGCCCGAGGCCGAACCAGCGCCGCAGCATCGGTGCGAAGCCAGGCTCAGGGGCGCGCGGGGGATGCGGGCGGGCGCCGAGGCGGCGAACCACGCGCCGCATCACGCCCGGGCTTTTGAGGATGGCGACCTGGCTGGCCATCAGCATATCGGTCACCGGCGCGGTCTCGACCACGTCGCGCAGCAATTTCTGATTGAACCCGATCGGGTCGTAGAGCAGCACGCCGGTCGCGGTATAGACCGCCGGCAGGCGCGACAACGCGGCCGAGGAGAGCAGCGGCAGGCCGAGGGCGACAAGGGCGGCCAGCCGCCAGTGGCGGCGGACGGCGCGCAGGGCATCGAGCGGATCGTCCGCCGCCCTTGCCGGCAGGGCGCGGCCCTGTGGGTCTGCCGGAACGCTCATCTCTGTGACCGACCCGTCATCGGGATGCCTCATCTGTTGTTGCACCGAGGGCGTTGTTGCAAAGGGGGCGCGCGCCGGGGCATTCTGGCGGAAGACACGAATTTATCTATTTAAGGTTGTATTGTGTATATCATTTCAGTTCAAGGTTGATCGACATGCCGGTATTTCGCCGCGACACAAGGCGCCGCCTGCTCGCCGCCATGCTGGGTGGGATCATCGCCCCGGCGCTCTCGGGCTGCGCGGCGTGGATGCGCCTGCCGAAGCTGCCGGCGACGGCCTCCGGCGGCTACCGGCTTGGGCCGGGCGACCGGCTGCGGGTGATCGTGTTCGGCCAGACCCAGCTCACCGCGACATATGACGTGGATGCCTCGGGCATGATCGAGCTGCCGCTCGCCGGGCCGGTGCGCGCGGCGGGGCGGAGCACGGCGATGCTGGGCCGCGCGATCGCCCGAACGCTGGTCGCGCGCGGGATTCTGCGCCATCCCGCCGTCGCGGTAGAGGTGCGGCGCTACCGGCCGTTCTCGATCCTGGGCGAGGTGAACCGGCCGGACCAGTATCCGTTCGAGCCCGGCATGACCGTGCTCGCCGCCGTCTCGCGCGCGGGGGCTTTACCTATCGGGCGGTGGAATCCGAGGTCGGGGTGATCCGGATGACCGGCGGGGTGCCGCGGGACTATCGGGCGCCGGTTTCGGCGCTGGTGGCGCCGGGCGACGTGATCCGGGTGTTTCAGCGACATTTCTGAACAATCGAGCCCGCCGGCGGGTTACGAAAGATTGACTTGCGCGCGCCCTGCATCTACCCCGCGCCAGCGTCAGAGCACGCGATTGCGGGATATTCAGGGCCGGCTCGGCCATGCCGACCGCATCGCCGGGACGACAGGAGAAACGGAACATGGCGGTGAACGCCTTCATCTTTCCAGGACAGGGCAGCCAGGCCGTGGGCATGGGGCGCGACCTGGCCGCCGCCTTCGCGCCGGCGCGCGAGGTGTTCGAGGAAGTCGACGAGGTTCTCAAGCAGAAACTCTCCAGGCTGATGTTCGAGGGCCCGGCGGAGGAACTCACCCTGACGAGAACGCCCAGCCCGCGCTCATGGCCATGTCGATGGCGGTGCTGCGTTGCCTGGAGAAGGAAGCCGGCATTGTGCTCGGCGATCGGGCGGCGGTGGTCGCCGGCCATTCGCTCGGCGAATATTCGGCGCTGGCGGCCGCCGGCACGTTCGGCATCGCCGATACCGCGCGGCTGCTGCGGATTCGCGGTACCGCGATGCAGCAGGCGGTGCCGCCCGGCGAGGGCGCGATGGCGGCGCTGCTCGGCGTCGAACGCGACGCCGCCGAGCAGATCTGCGCCGAGGCGGCCGAATCGCCGGAGGGGCGGCAGGTCGTCTCCGTCGCCAATGATAATGGCGGCGGCCAGGTGGTGATTTCCGGCACTGCCGCAGCGGTCGACCGGGCGCTGGAGATCGCCCGCGCGCGGGGCATCAAGCGCGCGCTCAAGCTGCCGGTCTCGGCGCCGTTCCACTGCGCGCTGATGGCGCCCGCCGCCGAGGCGATGCGCGAGGCGCTGGCCGGCGTGACGCTCGCAGCACCGGTGGTGCCGCTGATCGCCAATGTCACCGCGGCGAAGGTGACGGACCCGGCGGAGATCGCCGCGCGGCTGGTCGAGCAGGTGACGGCGCCGGTCCGCTGGCGCGAATCGGTCGGCACGATGACGGCACTCGGCGTCACCCGCTTCATCGAACTCGGCGCAGGCAAGGTGCTGTGCGGTCTCGCGCGGCGCATCGCCCCGGACGCCGATTGCCTGTCCTGCGGCACGCCGGCGGAGCTTGAGGAGCTGGTCAAACATGTCGGCTGATCTTTTCGCGCTGGCGGGACGCACCGCCCTCGTCACCGGCGCCTCGGGCGGCATCGGCGCCGCCATTGCGCGCACGCTGCACGGGCTGGGGGCCGCGGTCGCGCTCTCGGGCACACGCGACTCCGCCCTCGCCGCGCTCGCGGCAGAGCTTGGCGAGCGCGCCCATGTCTGCCCGGCCGACCTCTCCGACCCCAAGGCGGCGGAGGCGCTGGTCGCGGCCGCCGACTCGGCGCTCGGGCATATCGACATCCTGGTGAACAATGCCGGCCTGACCCGCGACGGGCTTGTGCTGCGCATGTCCGACGAGGCCTGGAGCCAGGTGATGGATGTCGATCTCGCCGCGCCCTTCCGCCTGTCCCGCGCGGTGATGAAGGGGATGATGCGCCGGCGCGCCGGGCGGATCATCAATATCGGCAGCATCGTCGGCAGCACCGGCAATCCCGGCCAGGTCAACTACGCCGCCGCCAAGGCCGGGCTGATCGGCATGACGAAATCGATGGCGCAGGAAGTCGCCTCGCGCAACATCACGGTCAATCTCGTGGCGCCGGGCTTCATCGAGACCGCGATGACGGACGCGCTGAGCGAGGCGCAGCGCGCAGCGCTGGCCGAAAAGATTCCGCTTGGCCGCCTCGGCAGGCCGCAGGACGTCGCCGCCGCGGTGGCCTATCTGGCCTCCGACGCCGCCGCCTGGGTCACCGGCGCGATCCTGCATGTGAATGGTGGCATGGCCATGATCTGAGCTGCGGTTGGCGCGGCCGGGCGAACCATGCTAAGCGCGCCGAACTTTGGCAATGATCGTGGAGCCGGCCTCGTGCGCCACGATCATTGCGTGTTATCCATCCGACCGGAGGCGGGATGGTCGATGCCGCCGGTCCATACCGCCCAACGATCTCTACAGGAGCATGAATTCGATGAGTGAAGTCGCCGAAAAAGTGAAGAAGATTGTCGTCGAGCACCTCGGCGTGGACGAGGCGAAGGTGACGCCGGAAGCCTCCTTCATCGACGATCTGGGCGCGGACAGCCTCGATACGGTCGAGCTGGTCATGGCGTTCGAGGAAGCCTTCGGCGTGGAGATCCCCGAGGACGCGGCCGAGAAGATCGGCACCGTCAAGGACGCGATCGACTACATCGAAAAGAAGAAAGCCGAATAAGTCAGGTATCGGACGGGACATGAGCATGCGTCGGGTCGTGGTGACAGGCATGGGGATCGCGAGCCCGCTGGGCGTCGGGGTCGAGCATGTCTGGCGGCGTTTGATTGCCGGGGACTCGGGCATCGGCCCGATAACCAGGTTCGACCCGGCGGATCTGCCCTGCAAGGTCGCGGGCGAACTGCCCGCGGGGTCGCGGGCGGATGGCGGGTTCGATCTCAACGAATGGATTCCGCCGAAAGAGCAGAAGAAGATGGATCGCTTCATCCATCTTGGGATGGCGGCGTCCGTCGAGGCGATGGAGGATGCCGGCTGGACCCCCGCGACGGAGGAGGACAGCTACGCCGCCGGCGTGATGATCGGCTCCGGCATCGGCGGGTTGCAGACCATCTACGACGCCTCGATCATGGTTCATGAAGGCCGGGCGCGCCGCCTTTCGCCCTTCTTCATTCCGTCCGCCCTGGTCAACCTCGTCTCCGGCCATGTCTCGATCCGGTTCGGTCTGAAAGGGCCGAATCATTCGGCAGTCACCGCCTGCGCGACCGGGGTTCACGCGGTCGGCGACGCGGCGCGGCTGATCGCCCTCGGCGATGCCGACATCATGCTCGCCGGCGGCGCGGAAGGCGCGGTCTGCGAGATCGGGATCGCCGGGTTCTGCGCCTCGCGCGCGCTGTCGACCGCCTTCAACGACAACCCCAAGGCCGCGTCCCGCCCGTGGGACAAGGATCGCGACGGGTTCGTGATGGGCGAAGGCGCCGGTGTGCTGTTCCTTGAGGAATACGAGCACGCGAAAAAGCGCGGTGCCAAGATTTACGCCGAGATCGCCGGCTATGGCATGTCCGGCGACGCGCATCACATCACCGCCCCGGCGCCGCATCACGACGGCGCGTTCCGCGCGATGAAGGCGGCGCTGAAATCGGGCGGGCTGACCGCGGCCGATGTCGATTACATCAACGCCCATGGCACCTCCACGCCGATGGGTGATGATCTCGAACTCGAAGCGGTCGAGAACCTGTTCGGCGACGCGGCGCGGAACGTGGCGATGTCATCCACCAAATCGGCGACCGGCCATCTGCTCGGCGCCGCCGGCGCGGTCGAGGCGATTTTCTCCATCCTCGCGTTGCGCGATGGCGTCGCCCCACCGACGCTCAACCTCGACGAGCCGAGCCGTGCCAGCGTGGTCGATCGCGTGGCCCATACCGCGCAGCAGCGCAAGATCGATATCGTGCTGTCCAACAGCTTCGGCTTCGGCGGCACCAACGCGTCGATCCTGTTCCGCAAGCCTGGCTGAGCCAGGCGCGTTCAGCCATGCGCGGCCCGGGGCGCCTGATCCTTCTGCTGCTCACCGTTCTGGTGCTGTCGCAGATGGGCAGAATGGCGGTCCGCCAGGTCTATGACGGCCCGGGGCCGCTGCCTGAAGCCGCCGATATCTTCATCCCGCCGGGCGGCACGCATCAGGTTGCCGTGCTGCTGGCGCGCCGGCGCGCGATCCGCTCGGCCCGGCTGTTCGAGATCGCCGCCTTTCTCACGCGCGGCCAGGGGCCGATCCGGTCCGGCGATTTCCGCTTCACCGATCATGCCAGCCTGCGCGCCGTGCTGCACACGCTGCGCTTCGCGCCGGAAATCCAGTTCAAGGCGACGATTCCCGAGGGGCTGACATCGGCCCGGATCGCGGCGATCGTGAACGCGCTGCCGCACGCGACCGGCCGGGTTTCGCCGCCGCCCGAGGGCAGCATTCTGCCGCAAACCTATGATTACACCTATGGCACGGCGCGGAGCGCCATCGCGGCACGGATGCAGGCGGCGATGAAGGCGGCGCTGGCCAAGGCCTGGGCATCCCGCGCGCCCGGCCTGCCGGTGCGGACGAAAGGCGAGGCGCTGATCCTCGCCTCGATCGTGCAGCTGGAGACGCCGCTTGCCGCCGAGTTGCCGAAAATCGCCGGGGTCTATGAGAACCGGCTGGCGCGGGGGATGAAGCTCCAGGCCGATCCGACGGTGATCTATGCGGTGACCGGGGGCGCGGCGACCGCCCTGCCCCACCGGGTCGATGATCGGGACCTCGCCACCGCGAGCCCCTATAACACCTATCGCCACAAGGGGCTGCCGCCCGGGCCGATCTGCGCGCCGGGGCTCGCCGCGATCAACGCGGTGCTGCATCCGGCGCAGACCGACGCGCTGTATTTCGTCGCGACCGGCACGGGCGGGCATGTCTTCGCCCGCACCTTCGCCGAACAGCGCAAGAATATCGCCCGCTACGACGCCGTCAGGGCGAGGCGCGACGCCGCACCCGGGCCCGCCGCCTCATCCGGCAAGAAATAGGGCCGGCCCCCGGGAGGGGAGCCGGCCCGTTTTCACGGCCGTTATTCCGGCCTCCAGTCAGGCCGGGCGCTTCCACCAGCCGCGCTTGCGCTGGGCGGGCGTGGTTTCGCTGGCGCCGATCACCACCGGCTGCACCGCCGGACCGCGCGGCGGCTCTTGCGGCTCGTCCGCCATGGCCGGGGCCGCGCCATTGGCGGGCGGCTTGGGGGCCTGGGTTTCGTTGGCCGCGGGTGCGACCGGCGCGGGTGCGCTCTCCACCACCGCGGTCACGCCGTCCGCCGCACCGGATTCGGCAGCGCCGGTTTCTGCCGTGGCCTTGGCGCGGGTGCGCCGGGGCCGCCGGGCGGGTTTCGGCGCCTCGGCTTCAGCCTTCTCCGCCGCCTCGAAAATATCGGCGATATCGGTGAATACCGGTTGCTGCGGCTCGGCGGCCTCGCTCTCCTTCGCGGTGGCGCGGCGGCGGCGGGGCGTCTTGGCCGGGCTGCGCGCGGCGGCGGCGCGGCGCTTCGGCTTCGCCGTGGGCTCGGCCGGCGCCTCGTCGGCCGCAACCTCGGCCGGCGCCGCGGCGGGCTCGGCCGCTTCCACCGCCTCAGCCGGAGCGGCGGGCGGGGTTTCCGGCTCCGCCGGCACGACCGGCGCGGACACCGGCTCGGCCGCGGCTGCCGGCACATGGTCCGGCGCGGTCTGCTCTGGCACGGTCTCTGGCGCGGGAATCCGGGCCGACCGGCCGCGGCCCGCCAGCGTCTCATCGAGCCGCACGGCGAATTCGGCGGGCATCTCGGTCATTTCCGGCTGTTCGGCGCCGGGCAGGACGGGCTGCTCCTCGCGCCGCCCGCCCCGGCGGCGGCGGCGGCGGCGGCGGCGGCGCTCGTTTTCGTCCGCCCCCGCCTTCCCGGCGGCGGCGACCGACGCTTCGGCCTCATCGCCCTGATCCGGCGCCTCGGCCTCGGTTTCGGCCTCATCGGCCTCGATCACCGGCGCGCTGGGCGCCGCAGCCGGCGCTTCCTGCGGCCGCGATGCGGCATGGGTCTTCACCTTCTCGATCTTGAAGGTGGCGGGCACCGTGCCATCGGCCACGAAGGCGACCTGCAGGCCAAAGCGCGCCTCGATGGCGGCGAGCTGGGCGCGCTTGTGGTTGAAGATGTAGAGCGCCACATCCGGCGTCAGATGCACCAGCAGCTCGGCGGCGCGGCCGGCGGCCTCGTCCTCGATCGCGCGCAGCACGGCCAGCGCCGTGCTCGCGGTGCTGCGGACATGGCCGACACCCTGGCAATGCGGGCAGGGAATCAGCATGGTCTCGGCCAGAGACGGGCGGAGCCGCTGGCGGCTCATTTCCAGCAGGCCGAAATGGCTGATGCTGCCGACCTGGATGCGCGCGCGGTCGTTCTTCAGCGCGTCCTTCAGCCGGCGCTCGACCATCGCGTTGTGCTTGCGGGTCTCCATGTCGATGAAATCGACGACGATCAGCCCGGCGAGGTCGCGCAGGCGCAACTGGCGCGCCACCTCATCGGCGGCCTCCAGATTGGTGCGCAGCGCGGTATCCTCGATATTGCGCTCGCGCGTGGCCCGGCCGGAGTTCACATCGATCGCGACCAGCGCCTCGGTCTGGTTGATGACCAGATAGCCGCCCGATTTCAGCTGCACCGTCGGCTGGAACATGTGGTCGAGCATCTGCTCGACATTGTGCTTGGCGAACAGCGGCTGGCGCTCGCTCCATTGCTGGACCTTCTTCACATGCGTCGGCATCAGCATCCGCATGAAGTCGCGCGCGGAGCGGAACCCGTCCTCGCCCTCGATCAGCACCTGGTCGACATCGCGGGTATAGACGTCACGGATGGTCCGCTTGATCAGCGAGGCTTCCTCATACACCAGCGCCGGCGCGATCGAGGCCAGGGTGCGCTCGCGGATGTCGTCCCACAGGCGGAGGAGATATTCGCCGTCGCGCTTGATTTCGGGCTTGGGCCGGTTCGCGCCGGCGGTGCGGACGATCATGCCCATGCCCTGGGGGATGTCCAGCTCGGACACCGCCTCCTTGAGCCGCCGGCGATCCGCCAGCGAGGTGATCTTGCGCGACACGCCGCCGCCATTGGGCGAATTCGGCATCAGCACGGAGAAGCGGCCGGCCAGCGAGATATAGGTGGTCAGCGCGGCGCCCTTCGAGCCGCGCTCCTCCTTCACCACCTGCACCAGGATG
Organism: Acidocella sp. C78; assembly: GCF_907164655.1. Classification (NCBI taxonomy): domain Bacteria; kingdom Pseudomonadati; phylum Pseudomonadota; class Alphaproteobacteria; order Acetobacterales; family Acidocellaceae; genus Acidocella; species Acidocella sp. C78. Next base: position 77,589 of record NZ_CAJQZK010000012.1, on the reverse strand, counting down.
ATCTGGCGGCGGTGGATCACTTCCTGGATCTTGTAGGAGCGCAGGGCGCGGGCGCGCCGGCGTTCCCGCGCCTCTTCGGCGCCATCGACGCCGTCATCGCCGCCGATCTGCTCGGGGGCTTCCGCCGGCGCGGCGGCGCTCTCCGATGCTTCGGCCGGCTCGGCGGTCTGCGCCTCGCCCTCGGGCGCATCCTCGGGCGCATCCTCGGCCGCATCCTCGGCCATGTGGCGGGGCTGCGGCGCCTCGGCAGGTTCGGCGGCGGTGGTTTCGGCCTCCGCGCCCGCGGCGGGGGGCGCATCGGCGATCGGGATTTCGGTCACCTGGGGCGGACGGCCGGTTTCGAGCGCCGCTTCCCGCGCATCCTCGGCCTCTTCGGCCTCGACGCGGCGGCGCGCCTCCTCGGCCTCGAGTTCGAGCAGCTTCTGCCGGTCGGCTATGGGGATCTGGTAATAATCGGGATGGATTTCGGCGAAGGCGAGAAACCCGTGGCGGTTGCCGCCATATTCGACGAAGGCGGCCTGGAGGCTGGGCTCTACGCGAATGACCTTGGCAAGATAGATATTGCCCTTGATCTGTTTCTTGTCGGCGGTTTCGATATCGAAGTCATCGAGGCGGTTGTTGTCCAACACCACCACGCGGGTTTCCTCCGCGTGGCTGGCGTCGATGAGCATGGTCTTGGTCATAGGGGGAAAAACTCCTGCGCGCCGGCGGCGGGACCGTGGGGTCGACTGCCTGCGGGCGCGGATGTTGGCGCAAGGTTGTTCGAAACATGGTCAAGGACTGGTGCGCTGGCCGCTGGAAGCGCCGGTAGGAGAGGCGCTGCTTGAGAATTGTGCGACGGAAAGCGCGGTCATCGGTCCTTGTCTCGTGGGCCGGAAGCGGCGTGTCCGCTCCCCGGCCGAGTCGGTTCGGCGCGTTACGGCCCGCAATCGCGGCCCTGCCGGCGCCTTTCTATCAGTGGATAAGGGACCACGCGGTTGTTGCACCGCGGATCAACCCATTGATTCTTTCTCAATGGCGCAAAGCCGGGCTGATGGCAAGGGTTGTTTCCGGAACGGCAGACGCCGGGCCTGCCCGCCCGGTCACCAGCGGATTGTCGGGGCCAACCCTCCGCGTCCCGGTCCATCGCGCGCGCCGGAACTCCGGTGACGCCGGGTATCCGCCATGGTCGTGTGATCCTCTCGATTTCAGGCGCCGGAGACCAGCGACAGCCCCTCACCATAAATTTCCACCTGATCGAGATGCAGATAGTTTCTCTCCAGCAGACGGACCCGCACGAAGCGGCCGGGGATGGGTATTGACGGGGTGAAGACGAGCGGGTGGCCGTCGGCGCCGCCGAACGGCACCTCGCTGTCGCGGCGGAACACCTCGAAGAGAGTCCCGGGATCAAAGCCGATATCGATGGCGAGGCGGTTCGCCCGGGCGGGGACGGCGGGATGGTCCATGCGGTTGAACAGCCTGATCTCGCGGATGCCGTGGACGGCGCCGAGATCGACCCGCCACCACGGGGCGTCTTCGAGATCGGTGTGGAATTTGCCGCGACCATCGATCACGCCGTTCAGCGCGCGGATAGCGTCGGATTCGGGGGACGCCCCGGCCGACCACGCCGAAATCGAGCTTTGGGTCGCGACCTTTCCCCGGCTCGCCGGCAGGCCGGCCTGGCCGGACACCGGAATGGTCGCGGCGAGGGCATGTTCGAGCCGGTCCGGCCAGAACGTCGCGAGCGAGCGATCCTCGACCTCGTGCAGCCCGGCCAGAAAGGACGCGAACCGGTCGCCGGACGCAAGGTCGCTCCAGATGGTCTGATCGCCGAAGGCGCCGCCGAGCCCGCGCCGCGCCCGCTCGACAAAGGCGGTTTCCGTGCGGAACGCGTAGTGATGGACCATCGCCGTGGCCAGCAAGCCAGCGCTGCGGCCGGGGTCGTTGGCGAATGCCGCGGAGGCTTCGGGAAACCCGTCATAATAGCGCGACATGTCTTCGCCGATCGCGTTCACGGCGCGGATCGGGCGATCGACATGGCCGATCGGACAGTGCCAGAAGCCGTTCCCCTTCGAGACGTCGTGCAGGCGCGGCCCCGTCAATATGTGCGACCGGGCGACATATTTGGTGAACGGGTGGATGATCTTCTGGCGAAAGGTGTAGTCGCCGAGAATACTGTCTCCAGGCTTGCTCCGGTGCCCGTTCGGCCCGAAAAAGATCCAGTTGAACAGGATGCACTCCGCCGGCGCGCGCATGCCGCCGACAAACTCGCCGATCGTCTGGCCCGGCGGCAGGCGGAGAAATTCATCGATATCGAAGAAGCCGACCCATTCGGTCGAGTCACGGTCGTTCAACAGGAAATGGCCGTACATCCGCAATTGTTCGCCCTGCACGGGATAATGGCGGAAGGTGACGAATGGGGCGGGCCCCAGGACGAAGGGCAGGCAGCGGCCATACAATTCGCGAGGATCGTCGTCGTTGCAGTACAGGAAGACGTGATCGAAGCCGATCGCGCGGTAGTAGTTCAGCCACTCGACGATGTAGGGCGACTCCCAGCGCGCGCAGGCGACGACAGAAAATTCATGTTTCGACATGTCGGATCAAACATTTTTTAAAATGAATATTGAAAATGACAGGCGAGGCTATCGAATCTTATCGTCCGAGCAACCCCGCCAGCATCTGCGGTGGCAGGGTGACCTCGGAATATCCGGTGGGCGGCACGAAATCGGCCGGCGGCTGCGGGCCGACATGAAGCGAAAGCGCCTGCACGCTCACCCGCCCGTGCGGGTCGCCGCCGGAGGCGGCGAGGGCGAAGCCATCCGGCGTCAGGCAGGCGGTGCCCGAGGCGTTGCGCCGCAAGACGAGGTAGCGGGTGCAGCGCATTCCGGCGATGGTTGCCGGGCCGAGCGGGGTGAAATGCGCACCCCGCATCACCATCACCCGCGCCATGGCGCCGGCGAGGCCGGGAACGTTCACCAGCGCGTGCATCTGGGCCAGAACGAGCTGGGCCCGCCCATCGTGAAGGTCGAGCAGGACGGTCATCGGCATTGGCGTGCCGGACAGGCTGGTCGCCCGCACCAGGCCAGCGGCCGCATCGAACCGCACGGACCATGTCTGGTCGGGGCGGCCGGGCTGGCTCACCCGGTAGACCGCGCGGGCATCGCGCACGGGGATGACGCGGGGCGCGGCCTGCGCCACAGCCAGGGCCGGGGCCAGAGCGAGGATCAGCAGCGACGAAGCGAGATTTTTTTTCAATCCGGCGCGCGCCGGCCGATCCTTCATGCGCCTCATCCGAGCAGCCTCCCGATCACCCGCGCGGTGTAGTCGACCACGGGGATGATACGCCCGTAATTGATCCGCGTCGGCCCGATCACGCCGATCGCACCCACGATGCGATCGTCGCGCGAGCGCGCCGGGGCGACCACCATCGACATGCCGGAGGCGCCGAACAGGCCGCTTTCGGCGCCGATGAAGATGCGCACGCCTTCCGACCGCTCGGCGAGATCGAGCAGTTTCAGCATCGTCTCCTGCGCCTCCAGCCGCTCGAAGAGCTGCTGGACGGAGGCGAGTTTCTCAAGCTGGTCGACATCGGCGAGCAGCCGCGCCTGGCCGCGCACGATCAGCGAGCCGCCCCTGCCCTCGGCCGACCAGGTCGCAAGCCCGGCCTCGACGATGCCGGCGGCGAGATCGTCCAGCGCCGAACGGTCCGCCCTCATGTCGTCCGCCACGCGAACGCGGAGTTCGCCGAGCGAGAGGCCGGAGAGCTGGGCGTTGAGGTAGTTGCTCGCCTCCTGCAGCGCCGAGGGCGGCACGCCGGGCGGCGTTTCGATCACCCGGTTCTCGACCTGGCCATCCGCCGAGACGAGCACGACGAGAGCGCGGCCGGAACTCAGAGGCACGAATTCGATGTGCTTGACCGCCCCTTCCGATTTCGGCGCCAACACGATGCCCGCCGCTTGCGACAGGCCCGAGAGCAGGGCGGAGGCCTCGGTCAGCGTGTCCTGGATCGAGCGGCCGGACTGGGCGAGCGCCGCCTCGATCCGCTCGCGCTCCTCGTCCGACAATTCGCCGAAATGCAGCAAGCCGTCGACGAAGAGGCGCAGGCCCCGCTCGGTCGGCAGCCGTCCGGCCGAGATATGCGGCGAGAACAGCAGCCCGGCATCGGTCAGATCCGCCATCACGTTGCGGATCGTCGCCGGGGACAGGCCCATCGGCAGCAGGCGCGAGAGCGTGCGGCTGCCCACCGGCTCGCCGGTTTCGACATATTGTTCGACGATTTCGCGCAGCACCGCGGCGGAGCGCTCATCGAGCCCCGGCGGCAGCCGCACAGCCCCGCCCGCCGGCTTCGGCCGGCCGGCGCGGGCGGAAGAACGCTTGGATGTCTGGTCCATGGCGCCAGAGTCGGGTATCGCGGGGCGAAAATCAAGCGACACGTTTTTCAGCCGACAGGAGAGGCTTCATGCCCGACATCAAGAGACCGAGCGGCCGCAAGGCCGATGCGCTGCGCCAGGTGGAGATCGTCACCGGGTTCTCGCGCCACGCCGAGGGCTCGGCGCTGATCCGCATGGGCGGCACCGAGGTGCTGTGCGCGGCGAGCGTGGAAGGAAGGGTGCCGGGCTTTCTGCGCGGCGCCGGCCAGGGCTGGGTGACGGCGGAATATGGCATGCTGCCGCGCGCGACCCACACCCGCGGCGACCGCGAGGCGGCGCGCGGCAAGCAGTCCGGCCGGACGCAGGAAATCCAGCGCCTGATCGGCCGCTCGCTGCGCGCGGTGATCGACCGCACGGCGCTGGGCGAGATGACCATCACCCTCGATTGCGACGTGCTGAACGCCGATGGCGGCACGCGCTGTGCCGCGATCACCGGCGCCTGGGTCGCGCTCGCGCTCGCGATCCGCACGCTGCGCAAGGCGAACGTGATCGCGACCGACCCGCTGATCGGCCAGGTCGCGGCGGTGTCCTGCGGCGTGTTCGAGGGCGCGCCGGTGCTCGACCTCGATTACGCCGAGGATTCCAATGCCGAGGCGGACGCCAATTTCGTGCTCACCGGCACGGGCGGCATCGTCGAGATTCAGGCGACCGCCGAGCGCGCGACCTTCGAGGAGGCAACCTTCGGCACCCTTCTCGGCCTTGCCCGCAAGGGCACGGCGGAACTGTTCGCGGCCCAGCGCGCGGCGCTCGATGCGGCCTGAGGCAGCGATGCGGCTCGAACGCGGCCAGCGTGTGGTGATCGCCACCCACAATGCCGGCAAGCTCGCCGAGTTCGCCCTGCTGCTCGCCCCGCACGGGCTCGACTGCGCATCCTCCGGCGCGCTCGGCCTGGCTGAGCCGGTGGAGGACGCGCCGGATTTCGCCGGCAATGCGCGGATCAAGGCGCTGGCGGCGGCGGCGGCGAGCGGGCTGCCGGCGATCGCGGATGATTCGGGGCTGGAGGTGGCGGCGATGGCCGGCGCGCCCGGGGTGCGCTCGGCGCGCTTCGCGCAGGAGGCCGGCGGCTATGCGGCGGCGATGGCGAAGATCGTCGCGGCGAGCCGGGCGGACGACCGCGCCGCCTTCGCCGCCGCGATCTGCCTCGCCACACCCGAAGGGCGGACCTTCACCTATCTCGGCTGGTGCCGCGGGCGGATCGCCCCCGCGCCGCGCGGGGATGGCGGGTTCGGCTATGACCCGGTTTTCGTGCCGCTCGGCGAGACGCGCAGCTTCGCCGAGCTGGGCAAGGCCGAAAAATCGGCGATCAGCCACCGCTACCGGGCGCTGCGGCAATTCGCCGCAGCGCATCTCGGCTGAGTGAAGCGAGTCCGACCGGTTACTCGGCCGGAATTTTCGCCGCCGCCGGCGCCGTCATCGGCACCGGCAGGAAGCGCGCATAGTCGCGCGGCACCACCATCCAGACCCGCGCCAGCGTGCGCTCCCACTCGTTGAGCAGGCGCTCGGCGTAGAGACTCTGCGTCTCGCGCGCGTGCTCGGTGACGAGGTCGCGCAGATGCTGCGCCCAGTAGGATTCCGTCACACGGTTCCAGAGCAGCGTGTCCGGGTTGATCCGCATCTCGAAATCACCATCCGGATCGTAGACGAAGGCGATGCCGCCGGTGAAGCCGGCGCCGAAATTGTCGCCCACCGGGCCGAGTATCACGACCGTCCCGCCGGTCATGTATTCGCAGGCGTTCGACCCCGCGCCCTCGACAACCGCAATGGCGCCGGAATTGCGCACCGCGAAGCGCTCGCCGGCCTGGCCGGCGGCGAACAGCCGGCCCGAGGTCGCGCCATAGAGGCAGGTATTGCCGATGATCGTGTTGTCCTGGCTGACGAGCGGCGAGGACGGCGCCGGGCGCACCACGATGGTCGCACCCGACAGGCCCTTGCCGACATAGTCGTTGGCATCGCCGAAGACCTCGAGCTTGAGTCCGCGCACGGCGAAGGCGCCGAGCGACTGGCCCGCGGCACCGCGCAGCCGCACGGTGACGTGGTCGGCCTGCAGATCGGCGCCGCGCTTGCGCCGGACGATCTGCCCGGAGAACTTGGTGCCGATCGCGCGATGGGTGTTGCGGATGCCGTATTGCAGCTGCATCTTCTCGCCGCGCTCGAAGAACGGCGTCGCATCCTCGATCATCTGCGCATCCAGCGTCTCCGGCACCTCGTTGCGGCCCTGCAACGTGCAGAAGCGCGCATAGGGGCCGGGGTCGGCCTGGGCAAGCAGCGCGTTGAGATCGAGATCGTCGAGAATCTCCGAGCCGCGCGAGATCTGGTGCAGGTAGTCGGTGCGGCCGATCACGTCCTCTAGGCGGCGCACGCCGAGCGAGGCGAGGATGTGTCGCACATCCTCGGCGATGAAGGAGAACAGGTTGATCACCTTCTCCGGCGTGCCCTCGAACTTCGCGCGCAACGCCTCGTCCTGCGTGCAGACGCCGACCGGGCAGGTGTTGGAATGGCACTGGCGGACCATGATGCAGCCCATCGCCACCAGCGAGGCGGTGCCGATGCCGAATTCCTCGGCACCGAGCATGGCCGCGATCACCACGTCGCGCCCGGTCTTGATGCCGCCGTCGGTGCGCAGCTTCACCATGTGACGCAGCCGGTTCAGCATCAGCACCTGATGCGTTTCCGACAGGCCCATCTCCCAGGGCAGGCCGGCATATTTGATCGAGGTCTGCGGGGAAGCGCCGGTGCCGCCGGAATGGCCGGAGATCAGGATCGCGTCCGCCTTCGCCTTGGCCACGCCGGCGGCGATGGTGCCGATGCCCGAGCGCGAGACCAGCTTCACGCACACCGTCGCCTGCGGGTTGATCTGCTTGAGATCGTAGATCAGCTGGGCGAGATCCTCGATCGAATAGATGTCGTGATGCGGCGGCGGGCTGATCAGCATCACCCCCGGCGTCGAATGCCGGAGCTTGGCGATCAGCTCGGTGACCTTGAAGCCGGGGAGCTGGCCGCCCTCGCCGGGCTTCGCACCCTGGGCCACCTTGATCTCGATCTCGCGGCAGTTGTTCAGATATTCGGCGGTCACGCCGAAGCGGCCCGAGGCGATCTGCTTGATCGCTGACGAGGCGTTATCGCCGTTCGGCCGCGGTGTTGCGCGTGCCGCGTCCTCGCCGCCCTCGCCCGAATCCGAGCGCGCGCCGATGCGGTTCATCGCGATCGACAGCGTCTCGTGCGCCTCGGGGCTGAGCGCGCCGAGCGAGATGCCGGGTGCGACGAGCCGCTTGCGGATTTCGGTGATGCTCTCGACCTCGTCCACCGGGATCGGCGTCATCCCCTCGCTGCGGAAATCGAGCAGGTCGCGCAGCGCCACCGGCGGCTGCGCGTTCACCGCATCGGCATATTTCCGATACAGCGTGAAACTGTCGGTCGCGACCGCGGTTTGCAGCATGTGGACCATCTGGCCGTCGAAGGCATGGGTCTCGCCCTTGCGGCGCAGGCGATAGACGCCGCCGACCGGCAGGGTCACGGCATCCGCATCCCAGGCGGTGCGGTGCAGTTCCAGCATCTTGTGGGCGATGCCGGGCAGGCCGATGCCGGAAATCCGCGAGGGCATGCCGGGGAAGAATTCCGCGACCAGCGCGCGGGACAGGCCGATCGCCTCGAAATTGTAGCCGCCGCGATAGGACGAGATCACCGAGATGCCGAGCTTCGACATCACCTTGAGCAGCCCCTTGTTCACCGCCTTCTTGTAGCGGCCGATGCACTCCTTCAGGCTGATCGACCCGAACAGGCCGCGGCGATGCCGGTCGGCGATGCTTTCCTGCGCGAGATAGGCGTTGATCGTGGTCGCCCCCACGCCGATCAGCACGGCGAAATAATGCACGTCCATGCATTCGGCGGCGCGCACGTTGAGGCTGGTGAAGGTGCGCAGCGACTGGCGGACGAGATGGGTGTGCACGGCGCCGGTGGCGAGGATCATCGGGATCGGCGCGTGCGCCGCATCGAACGTTTCGTCAGTGAGGATGACATGGGTGCAGCCGGCGCGAACCCCTTCCTCGGCCTCGCGGCGGATGCGCTCGATCGCGGCGCGCAGCCCGCCCTCGCCATCGGCGACCGGGAAGGTGCAGTTCACCACGCAGGCATTGTCGCCCATCGTGCGGCGCATCGCGTCGAACTCGGCGGTCGAGAGGACCGGGCTTTCCAGCTGCAACAGATCGCACTGGCTGGAATCCTCGTCGAGCACGTTGCCGAGATTGCCGAGGCGGGTCTTGAGCGACATCACGCGGCTTTCGCGCAGGCTGTCGATCGCGGGGTTGGTGACCTGGCTGAAGCTCTGGCGGAAATAGTGATGCAAGCCGCGATAACGCTCCGACAGCACGGCGATCGGGGTGTCGTCGCCCATCGAGCCGGTCGCCTCGTTGGCGTCCTCGACCATCGGGTGGAGGATGAGTTCGAGTTCCTCCAGCGTGTAGCCGACGCCGAGCTGGCGGCGGCGCAGCGCCTCGCCCTCGAAAAGGACCGGCTCCGGCGCATCGGTTTTCACGATATGGTCGATCACCTTGATGCCGGCGGTCCAGGCGCCGAAATCCTGCCGGGCGGCGAGATCGTCCATCAGCTCGGCGTGATGGTAGAAGCGGCCATCGGCGAGATCGACCGCGATGGTCTCGCCCGGCCCGACGCGGCCGCGCTCGACGATGTCCGCCTCCTCGCGCTTGACCATGCCGGTTTCCGACCCGACGATCAGCAGGCCGTCGCTGGTGCGGGTGAAGCGCAGCGGGCGCAGCCCGTTGCGGTCGAGACCGGCGATGACGAAGCGGCCATCCGTCGCGGTGATCGCGGCCGGACCGTCCCACGGTTCCATCACCGCGTTGCAATAGCTGATGAGGTTGCGGTGCTCGGCCTTCATCGTGGCATCGGCGCCGATCGAGGGCGGGATCATCAGCGTTTTCGCCATCATCGCGTCGCGGCCGCCGTGAACGAGGAGTTCGAAGACGGCATCGAGCGTCGCGGTGTCGGAACTGCCGGCCTGGATCACCGGCTTGATGTCGCCGAGATACGCGTCGAGCGCGCCGGCGGCGAGGCGGGTTTCGTGGCTCTTCATCCAGTTCACGTTGCCGGCCAGCGTGTTGATCTCGCCGTTATGCGCGAGGGTGCGGAAGGGCTGGGCCAGCCGCCAGGTCGGGAAGGTGTTGGTGGAATAGCGCTGATGATAGATCGCGAAGCGCGAGACGAAGCGCTCGTCGAGCAGGTCGGGGTAGAATTCGGTCAGGCTCTCGGCGAGGAACATGCCCTTGTAGATGATCGAGCGGCAGGAGAGCGAGCAGATGTACAGCTCGGGGATTTGCGCCGCGATGGCTTCCTTCTCGATCCGCCGGCGGATCACGTAGAGGTCGCGCTCATACTCCTCCTCCGACTTGCCGAGCGCGTTCCACACCATGATCTGCTCGATCTCGGGGCGGGTGGCGTTCGCCTTTTCGCCGATGCAGGACACGTCGATCGGCACCTGGCGCCAGCCATAGATGCGGTAGCCGAAATTCAGGATCTCGGTCTCGACGATCTGCCGGCAGCGCTCCTGCGCGCCGAGATCGGTCTTGGGCAGGAAGACCATGCCGACCGCGATCGGGCCGCGGCGCATGCGGTCGCCGCCGCGCTCCACCGCGTCGGTGAAGAAATCCTGCGGGATCTCGACATGGATGCCGGCGCCGTCGCCGGTCTTGCCATCGGCGTCGACCGCGCCGCGATGCCACACGGCCTTCAGCGCATCGATGCCGGCGACGACGACATCGCGCCGCTTGCGGCCATCGAGGGCCGCGATCAGGCCGACGCCGCAGGCGTCGTGCTCCTGCGCGGGATCGTAGCTGCCGGCGAGCGCCGTGGTGTTGCGCTGCCAGGCGGCGAGGAATTCGGGGGCGGTTTCGTGGTTCATGGTCATCACTCCGCGGCGGAGGTCAGCGCGCCGTCGAGGCGCGCGGCGGTGGCGAGCGCGCCGTCGGGGCGCGCGGCGGCGGTTTCGAGATAGGCGTGCATGGCGTCGGCGGCATCGCGGCCGTCCTTGATCGCCCAGACGACGAGGCTGGCGCCGCGGACGATGTCGCCGGCGGCGAACACGCCGGGCAGCGCGGTCATGAAGCTCTTCGAATCGACCTTGAGCGTGCCCCAGCGGGTGAGCGCGAGGCCGGGCTCGTTGAACGCGCCGGGCAGATCCTCGGGGTCGAAGCCGAGCGCCTTGATGACGAGATCGGCCTCGATGGTGAAGTCCGAACCCGCGATCGGCTCGACGGTCTGCCGCCCGGAGGCATCGGCGAGGCCGAGATGCATCCGCACCGCCTTGACCGCGTTCACCCGCCCGGCGCCAACAAAGGCTTCCGGCGCGGAGAGCCAGGTGAACTCGACACCTTCATCGATCGCGTTCGCGACCTCGCGCGCCGAGCCGGGCATGTTGGCGCGGTCGCGCCGGTAGAGGCAGGTGACGGCGGCGGCGTCCTGGCGGATGGCGGTGCGGACACAGTCCATCGCCGTGTCGCCGCCGCCGATGACGACGACGCGCTTGCCAGCGGCGTTCAGTTCGCCCGAATCGTAGGCCGGCACCGCATCGCCCAGCCCCTTGCGGTTCGAGGCGATGAGATAGTCGAGCGCCGGGACCACGCCATCGAGCCCGGTGCCCGGCACGTCGATCTCGCGCGCCTTGTAGACGCCGGTGGCGACCAGCACCGCGTCGTAGCGCGCGCGCAGCCCGGCGAAGCTGACGGCGCCGCCGATATCCTCGTTCAGGTGGAAGTGGATGCCGCCCTCCTCGAGCCAGGCGCGCCGGCGGGCGACGATCTCCTTCTCCAGCTTGAAGCCGGGAATGCCGTAGATCAGCAGCCCGCCCACCCGGTCGTGCCGGTCATGGACATGCACCTGGTATCCCTTGCGCCGCAGCGCCTCGGCGGCGGCGAGGCCGGCCGGGCCGGCGCCGATGATGCCGACACTCTGCGCGCGCTCGCGCCGCGGGCGGATCGGCCGGACCCAGCCATTCTCGAAGGCGGTGTCGGTGATGTAGCGCTCGACCGCGCCGATGGTGACGCTCTCGAACCCCTTCTCGATGACGCAGTTGCCCTCGCACAGCCGGTCCTGCGGGCAGATGCGGCCGCAGATTTCGGGGAAGGTGTTGGTGGCGGCGGAAATCTCGTAGGCTTCCTCCAGCCGGCCCTCGGCCGAGAGTTTCAGCCAGTCGGGGATGTTGTTCCCCAGCGGGCAATGCACCTGGCAGAACGGAATCCCGCACTGGCTGCACCGGCTGGCCTGGGCCGCGGCGTCCTTCGGGTCGAAATCGCGATAGATCTCGCCGAAATCCTCGCGGCGCTCGACGGCCGCGCGCTTTTCCGGCGGCTGCTGCGCAAGACGCACGAATTGCTGCATGTGCTCGGTCATCGGCACAACTCCGTTCCGTGGATGGCTGTTTCACGGTGTCCCTAGCGCAGCGGAACGGAGAAGGCCAGCAATTTTTTGATATTATGACAGCATAGTTGCCGTATAATCGCGATTATCTGCCCTGCGCGGATTTCGGTCGGTGTTTATCCCGAAAATTTATGTCTCATTCGTGACCTATCACGCCTCGCCGCCCGTTGGCCGGCCGCCGCCCTGCCGGAACCGCCGCAGCAAGGCGGGCACGACGAGGTCGATCGGCGTCGGCACGATGCCCATGTCGGCGAGGGTGCGGGCGTTCCGCGCCACGACATTGTCGCGCCGGAGCAAGAGGAGCTGGTCGGTCGTCAGCAGCCGGCCGGGCAGGTGCTGGAGCACCGAGGCCTGTAGCCAGGCCGCCCAGCGCGGCACGCCGATGAGGGCGCGGTGATGGCCGGTCTCGGCGTTGATATAGGAGAGCAGGTCGCGGAAGCTGCGGATCTCGGGCCCGCCCAGCTCATAGGTCGCCCCGGCGAGTTCGGGACGCTCGATCGCGGCCATCACCGCGGCGGCGACGTCGCCGACATAGACGGGCTGGAATTTCGTCTCGCCCTCGATCACCGGCAGGACGGGAAGCTGCGCCGCCATCGCGCCGAAGCGGCCGAAGAATCCATCGCCCGGGCCGAAGACGATGGAGGGGCGCAGGATCGTCGCCGCCGGAAACGCCGCCCGCACCGCCGCCTCGCCCATGCCCTTGCTGCGCGCATACAGGCTCGCCGCCTTCGGATCGGCGCCGATCGCCGAGACCTGGACCAGCGCGCTCACCCCGGACTCCTGCGCGAGCCGGGCGATCCGCGCGGCGCCCTGGTGCTGCACGCGGTCGAAATCGCCGCGATGCCGCTCGGCCAGGATGCCGACGAGATTGACCACGCACGCCGCCCCCTCGATCGCGCGGCGCAGCGCTGCCTCGTTGTCGAGCGGCGCGTGCAGCGGCACGACCTGGCCGACATCGCCCAGCGGGCGGAGAAAGGCGCCGGCCTCGGTATCGCGCATCGCGGCACGGACGACCCAGCCGGCGGCGGCCAGGCGTTTCACGACATGGCGGCCGATGAAGCCGGAAGCGCCGAAAACCGTTGCAACCTTGCGCGATGCCATGAAGAACTCCTTTTCACTGGGCGCCTTCTGTTCGCATGACTGGCCCGCGCAAGACAACCGCCTCACGCGCGAAGGCGGATTGACGGCGGGGCGCCGCTTCGCTATTGCCCCTCCACCGAAGCGCGCCGGGTGGCGCGGTTCGCAGCCCCCTTGCCCAGGTGGCGGAATGGTAGACGCGCAGGTTTCAGGTACCTGTGGCCGCAAGGCTGTGGAAGTTCGAGTCTTCTCCTGGGCACCAACTCTCAATCTCCCGCTTGCGGGATCGTGATGGGCCGATGAGCCAGACCCAGTTTGCCGCCGGCGCCACCATCCATATTCATCGTCACGACCTGCCGGACGGGCTCGATCTGGGCCCGGTCGTCGCGGTCGACACCGAGACGATGGGGCTCGATCCGCGGCGCGACCGGCTCTGCCTCGTCCAGCTCTCGGCCGGCGACAATACCGCGCATCTCGTGCAGATCATCCCGCCATCGCTCGGCGGGCGCGGCGCCGATTGCCCGAATCTGAAGCGCCTGCTCGAACAGTCCGGCGTGACCAAGCTGTTCCACTTCGCCCGGTTCGACCTCGCGATGCTGTATCACGCGCTCGGCGTGACGACCGCGCCGGTGGTCTGCACCAAGATCGCCTCGAAGCTGGTCCGCACCTATACCGACCGGCACGGGCTGAAGGATCTCTGCCGCGATCTCGCCGGCATCGAGATTTCGAAGCAGCAGCAGACCAGCGACTGGGGCGCCGCCGACCTCACGCCGGAGCAATGCGCCTATGCGGCGTCGGACGTGCTGCATCTGCACGCGATCTGGGCCCGGCTGGAAGCGCTGCTGGTGCGCGAGGGACGGCGGGAGCTGGCCGAGGCGTGCTACCGGTTCCTGCCGGCGCGCGCGAAGCTTGACCTGCTCGGCTTCGAGGAGCCGGACATTTTCAGCCATCGCTGACAGCCGCGCCGCGTCGCGCGCGATCGTGTTGACCCGGCGCGGCGCATCGTCCCATACAGGACCATGACGAGCGGACAGACCATGCCTGTTGCCCCCTCCCGCGACGATGCCGCGCCCGCCCCGGATGAAGCCGCCGACCTCGCCATCGCGCGCGACGTGCTGGCCACCGAAGCCGCGGCGCTGACCGCGCTGGCCGGCACGCTGGGCGAGACCTTCGCCGCGGCGATCGGGCTGCTGGCCGGGATCGGCGGCCGCGTCGTCGTTACCGGCATGGGCAAGTCGGGGCATGTCGCCCGCAAGATCACCGCCACCCTCGCCTCCACCGGCACGCCGGCGCTGTTCGTTCACCCCGCCGAGGCGAGCCACGGCGATCTCGGCATGATCGTGCCGGGGGATGCGGTCATCGCGCTGTCCAATTCCGGGGAGGCCGCGGAGCTTGCCGACATCGTCTCGCATGTCCGCCGCTTCGCGCTGCCGCTGATCGCGATCACCAGCCGCGCCGCGAGCACGCTGGCGCGCGCCGCCGATCTCGTGCTGCTGCTGCCCACCGCCCCCGAGGCCGGGCCGATCGGCATGGCGCCGACCACCAGCACGACGATGCAGATGGCGCTCGGCGACGCCATCGCCGTCGCGCTGCTCGCCCGCCGCGGCTTCACCGCCGCCGATTTCGGCCTGTTCCACCCCGGCGGCAAGCTCGGCGCCCGGCTGCGGCGGGTGCGCGACCTGATGCATGAGGGCGACGAGGTGCCGCTCGCCGCGCCGGGCACGCGGATGGACCAGGCGATCCTGCTGATCACCGCGAAGCATTTCGGCTGCCTCGGCGTCGTCGACGGCGAGGGCCATCTGCTCGGCGTGGTGACCGATGGCGACCTGCGCCGCGCGATGGCGCCCGACCTGCTGGCGCGCGAGGTCGGCCAGGTGATGACCACCAGCCCGCGGGTGATCGGGCCGGACCGGCTCGCCGAGGAGGCGCTGCACGACATGACGGCGCTGACCCCCCGGGTGATGTCGCTGTTCGTGGTGGATGGCGCGCGCCGGGTGCTCGGCATCGTCCACATGCACGACCTGTTGCGGGCGGGTGTCGCGTGAACGCGGCGCGCACGCCGGACCGGCCCGGCGCGTCGCGGCCGCGCGGCGGGATGCGCGGGCGGTCCGAGGGGTTGTTCGCCACCCTCACCGCCTCGCGCGATCGCCAGCGCGCCGCCCTTGGCCGGCAGCGCCGCATCGTCGCCGCCGCGAAGGTCATCCTGCCGGCGCTCGCCGCCATCCTGCTCGTCGCCATCGTCATCTTTCCGGGCCTGCGCAGCGGCGCGCGGTTCGGCCGCATCACCTATCGCGAGCTGCCGGGCGGCAGCGCCGCCGCGCTGTCGCGGCTGACCGGCGCGCAATATCGCGGCATCGACGCGCGGGGCGAGAAATTCACCATCACCGCCCGCCACGCGGTCCAGAGCGGGGGCGACCGGCTCGACCTCGACCGGCCGAAAGGCGACATCACGACCCGCAGCGGCTCGTGGTTCATGCTCGACGCGAAGAGCGGCGTCTATCACCAGAAATCCCAGCGTCTCGACCTTGCCGGCAAGGTCACGCTCTATCGCGCCGACGGCACCACCATGCGCACGCGCCGTGCCACGATCGACATCAAGGCCGGCGTCGCCACCGGCAAGACGCCGGTTTCCGCCTATGGTCCGTTCGGCACGCTGACCGCGGCGGATGGCTTCGTCGCCCGCAATCACGGCCAGACCGTGACCTTCAGCGGCCCCTCGCACCTCGTGCTCGACCAGGCGAATCTTTCATCACCTCCCGGACAGGACGGAAGCGGCTCATGATCGTGCAGGCCCGGCGCGCCGCGGCGCTGCTCGTTCTCGTCGCCCTGCCCGGCGCGGCCGCCGCGCAGTCGCTCGGCTTCGGCGCGACCGGCGGCCAGCCGACGCCGATCGACATCACCGCGCAGAACGGCATCGCGTGGAACCAGAAGACGCGGATCGTCACCGCCAGCGGCAAGGCCAAGGCGGTGCGCGGCACGGTGACGGTGACGGCCGACCAGCTCGTCGCGCAGTACAGCCCGGCCCCGGCGGGCGGCGGCAAGCCGGCGGCGGCGCCCCAAGGCACGCCGGCTACCGGCCTCGCCGGGCTCGATTCGGGCGCCTCGCAGATCACCCGGCTGGAGGCGGTCGGCCATGTTCACATCTTCACCGCGACGGAGCAGGCTTTCGGCGATCGCGCGGTCTATCACATGAGCCGGCACGAGCTGGTGCTGACCGGCCACGGGCTCAGGCTGGTGACGCCGAGCGAGACCGTCACCGCGACCCGCGCCCTGCAATACTGGTCCGACGCGCGCAAGGCGGTCGCCATCGGGGATGCCAGGGTGGTGGGCAAGGATGGCCGCACGGTCACCGCCGATCGGCTGACCGGCTATTTCGCGCCCGCCGCCCCGGCAGCGGCCGGCGCCCCGTCCGCTGCCGGGGCGCCACCCTCAGCCGCGCAGACCGACGCCAGCAAGCTGCGCAAGGTGGTGGCGGAGGGGCATGTGGTGGTGACCACGCAAAGCGACGTCGCGACCGGCGATCACGGCGTCTATCATCCGGCGAGCGGCATCGCGGTGCTGACCGGCAATGTGCACATCACCCACGGCCCCAACGAACTCGCCGGCCAGACCGCGCGGATCAACATGAAGACCGGCATCGCGACGCTGGTCTCCCGCCCGGGGCAACGGGTCGAGGGGCTGATCATTCCCGACAGCACGCAGACGCGGCCGGCCGGCGCCGCGAAATCGCCGCATTCGGGCGCGAAGGCGGCGCCATGAAGGAACAGCTTCGCGTCATCCCGGGCGGCATCGCGGCGGCGCCGGGCGGCACGCCGGCCGCCGCCGCCGAGCACGGGCTCGTCGCCCGCGGGCTTGGCAAGAGTTTCCGCAAGCGCCCCGTGGTGCGCAATGTCTCGGTGACGCTGCGGCGGGGCGAGGCGGTCGGCCTGCTCGGGCCGAACGGCGCCGGCAAGACCACCACATTCTACATGATCGTCGGGCTGATCCAGCCGGATACCGGCTCGATCCTGCTGGATGGCGCCGACATCTCCACCCTGCCGATGTATCGCCGCGCGCGGCTCGGCATCGGCTACCTGCCGCAGGAGGCGAGCGTGTTCCGCGGCCTCACGGTGGAGCAGAACATCACCGCGGCGCTGGAAGTGGTGGAGGCCGATCCGGACCGGCGCGAGGCGATGCTGGACGATCTGCTGGCCGAGTTCGGCATCTCGCATCTGCGCCGCACCCCGGCGCTTGCCCTGTCCGGCGGCGAACGCCGCCGCGTCGAGATCGCCCGCGCGCTGGCGACCGGGCCGAGCTACATCCTGCTCGACGAGCCGCTGGCGGGGATCGACCCGATCGCGGTCGGCGAGATTCGCGACATGGTGGCCCAGCTCAAGCAGCGCGGCCTCGGCGTCGTCATCACCGACCACAATGTCCGCGAGACGCTGGAAGTGATCGACCGCGCCTATATCCTGCACGAGGGCCATGTGCTGATGGAGGGCGTGCCCGACGAGGTGGTGGCGCATCCCGAGGTCCGCCGCGTCTATCTCGGCGACCGCTTCATGCTCTGACCCCGCCGCGCGGATGGCGCGCATGCGGCGGCAAAACTTGTCAGGCCGGCTGCGATGGGGTAGGCGAACCGGTGCCGGCACCCCTGGAGGCCGGTTTTTTTCATTGAGTTCATGGAGCGAAGAATGGCCAAGTTCGAGACCATTGCGGCCGAGGATCGCGCGCGGGCCGGCAAGGGGGTGGCGCGGGCGACACGGCGGGCCGGCAAGGTGCCGGCGGTGATTTACGGCGCGAAGCAGGAACCCTCCCTGATCGCGCTCGACCCGCGCATCGTGCTGCGCGAGATGAAGCGCGGCGGCTGGCGCTCGCGCCTCTACGAGATCGAGACCGCTTCGGGCAAGGCCCGCGCGCTGATGCGCGACATCCAGCTGCATCCGGTCACCGACCAGCCCGAGCACGTCGACTTCCAGCGCCTCGCGGCGGGCGAGCCCGTGCGCGTCGCGGTCAACGTCAACTTCCTCAACGAGCTGATCTCGGTCGGCATGAAGCGCGGCGGCGTGCTGAACATCGTGCGCCACGCGGTGGAGGTGATGTGCGACCCGGATCACATCCCCGATCATTTCGAGGCGGATCTCGGCCCGCTGGACATCAACGACAACATCCGCTGGTCCGACCTCAAGGGCATCGGCGTTGCGAAGCCGACCATCACCGACCGTGACTTCGTGATCGCGACGATCGCGCCGCCGACCGTGGTGGCCGAGGCAGCACCCGCCGAAGGCGCCGCGGCAGCGCCGGCCAAGGGCGCTGCCAAGGGCGCTGCCAAGGGCGGCAAGAAGTAATATCGCGGACCCCTCGCCATGAAGCTGTGGGTCGGCCTCGGCAATCCCGAACCCGGGATGGCACGGAACCGTCACAATATCGGCTTCATGGCGATCGACGTGATCGCCGACCGCCACGGTTTCGCGCCGTGGCGGAAGCGCTTTTCCGGCCTGGTGAGCGAGGGCAGCATCGGCGGCGAGAAGATCGTCGCTCTCAAGCCGCTGACCTACATGAACGAGTCGGGCCGCGCGGTGCAGCCGGCCGGCGCGTTCTTCAAGCTGCCGCCGGACGCCATCACCGTGTTTCATGACGAGCTCGACCTCATCCCCGGCAAGGTGCGGGTGAAGCGCGGCGGCGGCGCGGCGGGACATAACGGGCTGCGCAGCATCGACCGCACGCTCGGCACCCAGGAGTACTGGCGCGTGCGGCTCGGCATCGGCCATCCGGGCGACAAGGCGCGGGTGCATGGCCATGTGCTCGGCAATTTCGCGAAGACGGACGAGGACTGGCTGGTCGTCACGCTCGAAGCGGTCTCTGACGCCGCCCCCCTGCTCGCCGCCGGCAAGCCGGAAGATTTCATGACGAAAGTCGCCCTCCTGACCAAGGACACCGCCTGAGATGGGTTTCAACTGCGGCATCGTCGGCCTGCCCAATGTCGGCAAGTCGACCCTGTTCAACGCGCTGACCGCGACCGTCGCGGCGCAGGCGGCGAATTATCCGTTCTGCACGATCGAGCCGAATGTCGGCCGCGTCGCCGTGCCCGACCCCAGGATCGACGTGCTGGCGAAGATCGGCAAGTCGGTGAGGACCGTGCCGACCAGCCTCGAATTCGTCGATATCGCCGGCCTCGTGCGCGGGGCGGCGAAGGGCGAGGGACTCGGCAACCAGTTCCTCGCCAATATCCGCGAGGTCGACGCCATCATCCACGTGCTGCGCTGCTTCGAGGATGACGACATCACCCATGTCGAGGGGCATATCGACCCGCTGCGGGATGCCGACACGGTGGAGACCGAGCTGATGCTGGCCGATCTCGAAAGCTTGCAGAAGCGCGTGCCCAACCTGCAGAAGAAGGCGCGCGGCAACGACCGCGCCGCCGCCGCCGAACTGGCGCTGATCGAGCCGTTGCTCAAGGTGCTGGAGGACGGAAGGCCGGCCCGGACCGCGATTCCGGCCGGCGAGGAAGAGGCGGTGCGCCGGCTGCAACTGCTCACCGCGAAGCCGGTTCTCTATGTCTGCAATGTCGAGGAAGCCTCGGCCGCGACGGGCAACGCGCAGTCGGCGCGGGTTGCCGAGATGGCGGCGGCGCAGGGGGCGGCGCATGTGATCGTCTCCGCCGCGATCGAGGCCGAGGTGGCGCAGCTTCCCGCCGGCGAGCGCGAGGAGTTCCTCGACGGGCTGGGACTCGCCGATTCCGGGCTCGACCGGGTGATCCGCGCCGGCTACGAGCTGCTGGGGCTGATCACCTATTTCACCTGCGGCCCGAAGGAGACCCGCGCCTGGACGATCACCCGCGGCACCGCCGCCCCCGCCGCGGCGGGCGTGATCCACGGCGATTTCGAGCGCGGCTTCATCGCCTGCGAAACCATCGCCTATGACGACTATGTCGCCTGCAATGGCGAGGCCGGGGCGCGCGAGGCGGGCAAGCTGCGAATCGAGGGGCGCAACTATATTGTCGCCGATGGCGACGTTCTGCTGTTCCGCTTCAACGTCTGACCCGGCCCGCGCCTGATGGCGCTGGTCTCGATCCTGCTGCCCTACGCGTTCGACGCCGCCTTCACCTATGAGGTGCGCGCGGGCGCGCCGGCGCCGGGTGCCGTGGTGACCGTGCCGCTCGGCCGGCGCATCGTGCATGGCGTGGTGTGGGACGACGCGCCGGAGCCGGACATCGCGCCGGGCCGGCTGAGGCCGGTTCAGGCGCTTGTCGCCACCCCTGCCCTGCCGGGAACGCTGCGCCGCTTCATCGACTGGGTCGCGCAGTACACGATGGCGCCGCGCGGCGAGGTGCTCGCCCTCGCCCTGAAAACCGGGCTGCTCGACCCGCCCGCCCCCCGCGCCGGCTGGGCGGCGGGCGCCGCACCGGCCGGGCGGATCACCGCGGCACGGCAGCGCGTGCTGGATGCGCTGGCGACACTCGACCGCCCGAGCACCGCCGAACTCGCCGCCGCCGCCGGCGTCGGCGCCGCCGTGGTGCGCGGCCTTGCCGATGCCGGGATGCTGCGCCCCGCGGCGCGGGAGCGGCCCGTTGCGGCGCCCGATCCCGACCACGCGCCGCCCGCGCTGTCGGCGGCGCAGGAGGACGCCGCATCCGCCCTGCGCGCCTCGGTCGCGGCGCGGCGGTTCGAGGTCACGCTGCTCGAAGGGGTGACCGGCGCGGGGAAGACCGAAGTGTTCTGCGAGGCCATCGCGGCCTGCCTGCGGGAGGGGCGGCAGGCGCTGGTGCTGGTGCCGGAAATCGCGCTTTCCGCCCAGTTCGCCGCGCGCTTCGCCGCCCGGTTCGGCGCGGCGCCGACGCTGTGGCATTCCGGCCTGACGCCGGCGACCCGCCGCGCCAGTTACCACGCGGTCGCGAGCGGCGCGGCGAGGCTGGTGCTCGGCGCCCGCTCGGCGCTGTTCCTCCCTTCGCCGATCCCGGGCTGATCGTGGTCGATGAGGAGCACGAGGCCGCCTACAAGCAGGAGGACGGCGTGACCTATCACGCGCGCGACATGGCGGTGGTGCGCGGGCGGATCGCCGGCTGCGCCGTCATCCTCGCCTCCGCCACGCCGAGCCTCGAATCGGCGGTGAACGCCGAAACCGGGCGCTACCGCCACATCACCCTCGCCGCCCGGCATGGCGGCGCGCGGCTGCCGGCGATCGAGGCGATCGACCTGCGCGCCGCCCCGCCGGCGCGCGGGCGATTTCTCTCTCCGGTGCTGGCCGAAGCGCTGGAGGCCACGCTGGACGGCGGCGGCCAGGCGATGCTGTTCCTCAACCGCCGCGGCTATGCGCCGCTCACCCTCTGCCGTGGCTGCGGGCACCGGCTCACCTGCCCGAACTGCACCGCCTGGCTCGTGGAACACCGCCGGCCGGGCCATCTGCTCTGCCATCATTGCGGCCACGCGGCGCAGGTGCCCGCCAAATGCCCCGAATGCGCGGCGGAGCAGAGTTTCGTTCCGATCGGCCCCGGCGTGGAGCGCATCGCCGAGGAAGTCGCCGAGCTGTTCCCCGCCGCCCGCACCATTCTGATGGCGAGCGACGCGATCACCACCGCCGAACAGGCCGAGGCGGCGCTGCGCGCGATCGTCGCCCACGAGATCGATCTCGTGATCGGCACGCAGATGATCGCCAAGGGCTGGCACTTTCCCGACCTCGTGCTGGTCGGCGTGGTCGATGCCGATCTCGGCCTTGGCGGCGGCGATCTGCGCGCCGGCGAGCGCAGCGCGCAGCTGCTGCACCAGGTCGCCGGCCGCGCCGGGCGCGGGCGGCTGCCCGGGCGGGTGCTGCTGCAGACCTACGCGCCGGAGCATCCGGTGATGCGCGCGCTGGTCGGCAACGATCTCGCCGGGTTCCGCCGCGCCGAGGCGGAGCTGCGCGCGCCGGGAAACTGG
Organism: Acidocella sp. C78; assembly: GCF_907164655.1. Lineage (NCBI taxonomy): Bacteria > Pseudomonadati > Pseudomonadota > Alphaproteobacteria > Acetobacterales > Acidocellaceae > Acidocella > Acidocella sp. C78. The sequence goes on along the minus strand of NZ_CAJQZK010000012.1, from coordinate 55,781 downwards.
CCGCCCTTCGGCAGGCTCGCCGCGCTGATCGTCAGCGCCGACGAGGCCGGCATCGCGGATGCGGCCGCGGCCGCCCTCGCCCGCACCCAGCCGCAGGCGGGCGTGCAGGTGCTCGGTCCCGCGCCCGCGCCCTTCGCCATGCTGCGCGGCCGGCACCGCCGCCGCCTGCTGCTGCGCGCCGCGCGCGGGGTTGCGGTGCAGACGGTGCTGCGCGACTGGCTGGCCCGCGCCCGCGCCGGGGGGCTGCCCCGCGCCGCACGGGTCGATATCGACGTCGATCCGATCTCATTCCTGTGAGCGCATGCGTTGCGCGGCATGGGGTCGTATGCTACTGGCGCGCATCGCTTGAAAAAGCGCACGGAAAGGTGTGTCCGCATTCCGGCTGACGGGGCGTGGCGAATCAATCCGGGGTTGAAACGCAAGAACTGAGATCGAAGGCAGGGTCATACTGGTGTCGTCCGCCGTTTCCGCATCGCCGCAAGCCATTTCCCCCCAGCAGGATCGTGCGTCCGGCCTGTCCGTCCGCTATGCGCGGGCGCTGTACGAGCTGGCCGATGAACGCAAGGTTCTCGACGCCGTCGTCTCCGAAATGGCGGCGCTCGGCCAGCTCTTCGCCGAAGACCCGTCGCTGCGCCGCCTGATCGGCAGCCGCGCGATCGACATGCGCGAGGCCGGGCGGGCGATGGAGGCGGTGCTCGCCAGCCAGGGCGTATCCGACCTCGTCCGCAATTTCATCGGCACCGCCATCGCCAATCGCCGCCTTGCCGAGCTGCCGGCGCTGCTCGCGGGTTTCGCGGCCTATGTCGCCGGGAAGCGCGGCGTGGTCGCGGCCGACATCGCCTCGGCGCATCCGCTCACCGACACCCAGCGCGCCCAGCTCACCGCCCGCCTCGCCGAGGCCGGCTACGGGCGCGTCACCATCCGTGAAACGGTCGACCCCTCGCTGCTGGGCGGGTTGACCGTGCGGATCGGATCGAAGCTTTACGACACCAGTTTGAAATCGCGCCTGCAACGCCTGCGCCATGTGATGAAGGGAGCCGCCTGATATGGAGATCCGCCCCGCCGAAATCTCCGAGATCCTCAAGAAGCAGATCGCGAGCTTCGACACCGAGACGGATGTGGCCGAGACCGGCCAGGTCCTGTCCGTCGGTGACGGCATCGCGCGCGTGTTCGGCCTGGCCAATGTGATGGCCGGCGAGATGGTCGAGTTCCCGAACGCCGGCGTTCAGGGCATGGCGCTGAACCTCGAGAACGACAATGTCGGCGTCGTCGTGTTCGGCGACGACAAGGCGATCCGCGAGGGCGACACCGTCACCCGGACCCGCCGCATCGTCGACGTGCCGGTTGGCAAGGGGCTGCTCGGCCGCGTGGTCGACGCGCTTGGCAACCCGATCGACGGCAAGGGCCCGATCGAGGCGACCGAGCGCCGCCTGGTCGAGACCAAGGCGCCGGGCATCATTCCGCGCAAGTCGGTCCATGAGCCGATGCAGACCGGCATCAAGTCGATCGACGCGCTGATCCCGATCGGCCGCGGCCAGCGCGAGCTGGTCATCGGCGACCGCCAGACCGGCAAGACCGCGATCATCGTCGACACCTTCATCAACCAGAAGCCGCTGAACGCGCAGGATGACGAGAGCAAGAAGCTCTACTGCATCTATGTCGCGGTCGGGCAGAAGCGCTCCACCGTGGCGCAGCTGGTGCGGACGCTGGAGGAAAACGGCGCGATGGAATACTCCATCGTCATCGCCGCGACCGCCTCCGAGCCGGCGCCGATGCAGTTCCTCGCCCCCTATACGGGGTGCGCGATGGGCGAGTATTTCCGCGACAACGGGATGCACGCGCTGATCGTGTTCGACGATCTGTCGAAGCAGGCGGTGGCGTATCGCCAGATGTCGCTGCTGCTGCGCCGCCCGCCGGGACGCGAAGCCTATCCGGGCGACGTGTTCTACCTGCATTCGCGCCTGCTGGAGCGCGCGGCGAAGATGTCCGACGAGTTCGGCGCCGGCTCGCTGACCGCGCTGCCGGTCATCGAGACCCAGGCGGGCGACATTTCGGCCTATATTCCGACCAACGTGATCTCGATCACCGACGGGCAGATCTTCCTTGAGACCGAACTGTTCTTCAAGGGTATCCGCCCGGCGGTGAATGTCGGCAACTCGGTCTCGCGCGTCGGCTCCGCCGCGCAGATCAAGGCGATGAAGCAGGTCGCCGGCAAGATCAAGCTCGACCTCGCGCAGTATCGCGAGATGGCGGCCTTCGCGCAGTTCGCCTCGGATCTCGACGCCTCGACCCAGAAGCTGCTCGCCCGCGGCGCGCGCCTGACCGAGCTGCTGAAGCAGCCCCAGTTCAAGCCGCTGCCGGTCGAGGAGCAGGTCGTGTCGATCTTCGTTGGCACCCGCGGCTATCTCGACGAGGTGCCGGTGAACCGCATCGGCGATTTCGAGGCGCAGCTGATCTCGGAGATGAAGGCGCGCTCGCCGGAGATTCTCGACTCGATCCGCAACGATCGCGAGATCAAGAAGGAGACCGAGGCGAAGCTCATCGAGTTCGTCAAGTCCTTCGCGTCCAGCTTCGCGTAAGGGGCGCTCGGCACAGATGGCCAGCCTGAAAGCCCTCAGGAACCGGATCTCCAGCGTCAAGTCGACGCAGAAGATCACCAAGGCGATGAAGATGGTCGCCGCCGCCAAGCTGCGCCGCGCCCAGGCGCAGGCCGAGGCGGCGCGGCCCTACGCCACGAGGATGGCCGCGATGATGGGCGCCCTCGCCGAGGGCGCGGCGGACAACCCCAACGCGCCGGCGCTGCTCGTCGGCAACGGGGCGGACCGCACGCATCTCATCGTTGTCGTCACCGCCGATCGCGGCCTTGCCGGCCCGTTCAACTCCTCGATCAACCGCGCCGCCCGGGCGCGGGTGCGCAAGCTCGAGGCGGAGGGCAAGCGGGTCCGTCTGTTCACGGTGGGCCGCAAGGGGCGCGATTTCTTCCGCCGCGACATGCGCGAGAAGATCATCGGCGAGGCGAATTTCGTCGGCAAGAAGACGATCGAGTTCGCCGACGCCGAGGCGATCGCGCAGCAGATCGTCGCCGCGTTCGAGGGCGGCGCGTTCGATATCTGCACGCTGATGTTCAACCGCTTCGTCTCGGTGATGTCGCAGGTGCCGAGCGAAACGCCGCTGATCCCGGCGAGCGCCGGCCAGGCCGCGAACGACAATGCCGGGGCGGGCCAGCACGCCGGCTATTACGAGATCGAGCCGGATGACGGCACGCTGCTCGACCGTCTGCTGCCGCGCAATCTCGCGGTGCAGATCTACAGCGCGCTGCTCGAATCCGCCGCCGGCGAACAGGGCGCGCGCATGACCGCGATGGACAATGCGACGCGCAATGCGGGCGAGATGATCAACCGTCTCACGCTGAACTACAACCGCACCCGTCAGGCGAATATCACCAAGGAACTGATCGAGATCATTTCCGGCGCGGAAGCGCTCTGAGGTCTAGGGAATTACGCATATGGCAAAGAACGTTACCGGCCGCATCACGCAGATCATGGGCCCCGTGGTCGACGTGCAGTTCGAGGGCGAGCTGCCCTACATCCTCAACGCGCTGGAAACCAAGGTGGGCGACCGCCGGCTGGTGCTCGAAGTGGCGCAGGAAATCGGCGAGCGCACCGTTCGCTGCATCGCGATGGACAGCACCGACGGCCTCGCGCGCGGCGATGAGGTGCGCGACACCGGCGAGGCGATCGCCGTGCCGGTCGGCCCCGAAACCCTCGGCCGCATCCTCAACGTGATCGGCGAGCCGATCGACGAGCGCGGGCCGATTCCGACCACCCGCACCGCGCCGATCCACCGCCAGGCGCCGAGCTTCGACGAGCAGGCGACCTCGGCCGAGATCCTCGTCACCGGCATCAAGGTCGTCGACCTGCTCGCGCCGTACCTGAAGGGCGGCAAGATCGGCCTGTTCGGCGGCGCCGGCGTGGGCAAGACCGTGCTCATCCAGGAGCTGATCAACAACATCGCCAAGGGCCACGGCGGCGTTTCGGTGTTCGCCGGGGTTGGCGAGCGCACCCGCGAGGGCAACGACCTTTATCACGAGATGATCGATGCCGGCGTGATCAAGCTGGGCGACAACACCACCGAGGGCTCCAAGGTGGCGCTGGTCTATGGCCAGATGAACGAGCCGCCGGGGGCGCGCATGCGCGTCGGCCTCTCCGGCCTGACCATGGCGGAATATTTCCGCGACGAGGAAGGCCAGGACGTGCTGTTCTTCGTCGACAACATCTTCCGCTTCACCCAGGCGGGCGCCGAGGTTTCGGCGCTGCTCGGCCGCATTCCCTCCGCGGTGGGCTACCAGCCGACGCTCGCGACCGACATGGGCGCGCTGCAGGAGCGCATCACCTCGACCAAGAAGGGCTCGATCACCTCGGTCCAGGCCATCTACGTTCCCGCCGACGACCTCACCGACCCGGCGCCGGCGACCTCGTTCTCGCATCTTGACGCGACGACGACGCTGAACCGCGCCATCGCGGAAAAGGGCATCTATCCGGCGGTCGACCCGCTGGACAGCACCTCCCGCGCGCTCGACCCGCGCATCGTCGGCGAGGAGCACTACAACGTCGCCCGCGAGGTGCAGCGCATCCTGCAGAGCTACAAGTCGTTGCAGGACATCATCGCGATCCTGGGCATGGACGAGCTTTCGGAAGACGACAAGCTCACCGTCGCCCGCGCCCGCAAGATCGAGCGCTTCCTCTCGCAGCCGTTCCATGTCGCCGAAGTGTTCACCGGCTCGCCGGGCATTTTCGTCGCGGTGGAGGACACGGTGCGCAGCTTCAAGGCGATCTGCGCCGGCGAATACGACCACCTGCCGGAAGCGGCCTTCTACATGGTCGGCACCATCGAGGACGCGGTGAAGAAGGCCGAGTCCCTGAACGCGACGGCCTGATCCCATGACCGTCGCGCTCGAAATCATCAGCCCGGAGCGGCTCCTGCTCGCCCGCCCGGTCAGCATGGTGGTGATCCCCGGCACCGAGGGCGACCTCGGTGTCCTGCCGGGCCATTCGCAGATGATCACCTCGCTGCGCGGCGGCCTGATCGATCTCTACGAGGACGAGAAGCTGGTCGACCGGTTCTTCGTCTCCGGCGGCTTCGCCCAGATCACCGAGGAACGCTGCACCGTTCTCGCCGACGCGATCGTGAAGCTGGCCGAACTCGACCCGCTGAAGGCCGCTGACGAACTCGCGGCGGCCGAGGCGGCCTGGCGCGAGGCCGACGAGGCGGACGAGGCCGGCTGGCGCGCCGCCTCCGACCGGCTGATCACCGCGCAGGCGCGGGTCGACGCGCTCGCCGCCCAAAACGCCTGATTTCCCGCGCGCCCCGGTTTCCCGCCTGGCGGCGATCGGGTATCCTGTATTCACGTTCCTGAGACCGGCGCACGGTTTCAGGAACGGAAGACACCGACCCGCGCAGGAGTGCCGCGATGCCCGCCACCGCCCCGGTTCCGCACGACCGCCCCAACCGCTCCTGGCTCGAACGGCTCTGGTCGTCGATCGCCGAACACGGGCGGGTGTTCGTCAATCTTCCCAACGACGATCTTCCCTCGCGCGAGCGCGCCGAATTGCTGGCGGATGCGCTGCTCGGCGGCCGGGGCGAGGCCTCGGGCGCGGCACTCGCCGCAGCACTGCTCGGCGCGCTGCGCCGGCTCGCCCCGCATGACCGGCTGGTCTTCTGCGATTTTCTCGCCACCGGCTTCGAGCCCGATCCCGAACGCCTGCACCGCGCCGCCCGCGCCTATCTCGACACGCCGGACGCCGCCACCGCCGCCGCGCTGGCCACCGCCGCCGAGCCGCCGCGGCAGGAATTGCTGCGGCGGATGAACATGGCGCCCGGCGGCACCGGCGCGCTGGTGGACATGCGGCGGGAAGTGCTGGCCGCGCTGCCGAAGCAGCCGAGCCTCGCGCCGCTCGATTCGGATTTGCGGCATCTGTTCGCCTCGTGGTTCAACCGCGGCTTCCTCGAACTCCGCCGGATCGACTGGCGCACGCCGGCCTTCGTGCTGGAAAAGCTCATCGCCTATGAGGCGGTGCATGAGATCCAGGGCTGGGACGATCTGCGCCGCCGCCTCGCGCCGGATCGGCGCTGCTTCGCCTTCTTCCACCCGGCTTTGCCCGACGAGCCGCTGATCTTCGTCGAGGTCGCGCTGGTCAAGGGGCTGGCGGAAGCGATCGGGCCGCTGCTCGCCCCCGCAGCCGACGACGATGCGGCCGAGCACGCCCAGCAGGACGCCGCATCGCGGGCGAATACCGCGATCTTCTATTCGATCTCGAATTGCCAGGAAGGGTTGCGCGGCATTTCATTCGGCAATTTCCTGATCAAGCAGGTCGTCGCCGAGTTGCAGGCGGAACTGCCCAACCTGCGGAAATTCTCCACCCTGTCGCCGGTTCCGGGCCTGCGCCGGGCGATTCGCGCCGTGCTGGATTCGCCCCCTGCCCCGCTGCTCGCCAGCGAGGAACGCGAGGCGATCGGCCGCGCGATCGGCGCCGCTCCGATCGGCGATGCCACCGGCGAGGGCGACGCCAATCTGCTGAAATCGGTGCTGGAGGATCGGCCCTGGTGGACCGATTCCGGCCTTGCGGCGGCGCTGCGCGGACCGCTGCTGCGGCTCGCGGCGCTCTATCTCACTGGCGCCTGGCGCGAAAGCGGCATTCCGGCCGCCGGCCGCGCCGATCCGGTGGCGCGGTTCCATCTCGGCAACGGCGCGCGGCTCGAACGGATCAACTGGCTCGGCAACACCAGCAGCCGCGGCATTTCGGAATCCTTCGGCGTGATGGTGAATTACCTCTACGACCCGGATGCGATCGAGGCGCGCCACGAAGCCTATCTGCGTGACGGCACGGTGGCCCGGGCCACGGCGGTCGACCAGTTGCTGGCGCCGCCGAGCCAGTCCTGGCTCGCCCGCCGCACCCGCGGCCTGATCGCCGCCGAGGGGTAGGGGCGCATCCGGCCGGCCAACCGGATGGTGCTCTAGGCGTGGAGCGGCGAAATCGCCTATAGGGAGGCGATGTTCGATACGATGTCCATCGATTTCGCCGCCCTCGATCAGGCCATCGGCCGCGCGCATGCGCGGCTGTCGGCCGAGCAGCGGGCTGACGGCCACTATGTCTATGAGCTTGAGGCGGACGCGACGATCCCCGCGGAATATGTCCTGCTCGAACATTTCCTCGACCGGATCGACCCCGCGCTTGAGGCGCGGATCGGTGTGTTCCTGCGCGGCATCCAGGGAGATTCGCCGCAGAACCCCGGCGGCTGGCCGCTGTTTCATGACGGGGCGATGGATCTCTCGGCCAGCGTGAAGGCCTATTTCGCGCTGAAGGCGATCGGCGACGACCCCGAGGCGCCGCATATGCGCCGCGCCCGCGAGGCGATCCTCGCCCGTGGCGGGGCGGCGCGCACCAATGTCTTCACCCGCATCCAGCTCGCTTTGTTCGGCGCCGTGCCCTGGCGGGCCTGCCCGGTCATGCCGGTCGAGATCATGCTGCTGCCGGACTGGTTTCCGATCACGATCTGGAAGATCAGCTACTGGTCGCGCACCGTCATCGCACCGCTGCTGGTGCTGCTCACCGAGCGCCCGGTCGCCCGCAACCCGCGCAATGTGCGGATCGACGAGCTGTTCGTCACCCCGCCGGACGAGGTGACCGACTATATTCGCGGCCCCTATCGCTCGAACTGGGGCTATCTGTTCAAGGCGATCGATTCGGCGCTGCGCCCGCTGGAGCGGCATTTCCCCGCCCGCTCCCGCAAACGCGCGATCCAGGCGGCGATCGACTTCATCACCCCGCGCCTGAACGGCGAGGACGGGCTCGGCGCCATCTACCCGGCCATGGCCAACACGGTGATGATGTATCACACGCTCGGCTACAGCCCCGAGCATCCGGATTACGCGACGGCCTGGGCCTCGGTCCGCAAGCTGGTCACCGACGCGTCCTATCGATTCGAGGGGGCAAGCTACGTGCAGCCTTGCCTGTCGCCGGTCTGGGACACATCGCTCGCCGCCCACGCGCTGGCCGAGGCCGGCAGCGCCGGCGATGCGGACCTCGCCGCCGCCTGCGACTGGCTGATCCCCCGCCAGGTTCTCGACGTGAAGGGGGACTGGGCCTATCGCAAGCCGGACGCCCCGCCCGGCGGCTGGGCCTTCCAGTACAACAATGCCCATTACCCCGACGTGGACGACACCGCCGTGGTCGGCATGATCCTCGACCGCAACGGCGATCCCGCCCATCGCGAGGCGGTGGAACGCGCCCGGCAGTGGATTCTCGGCATGCAGAGCCGCTCCGGCGGCTGGGGCGCCTTCGATTCGGACAACGAGTTCCACTACCTGAACCACATTCCCTTCGCCGATCATGGCGCCCTGCTCGACCCGCCGACGGCGGATGTCACCGCGCGGTGCGTCTCCTTCCTCGCCCAGCTCGGCCATGAAGAGGACCGCCCGGCGATCGATCGCGGCGTCGGCTATCTGCGCCGCGAGCAGGAGAAGGACGGTTCCTGGTTCGGCCGCTGGGGCACCAATTACATCTATGGCACGTGGTCATCGCTCTGCGCGCTGAACGCCGCCGGCGTGCCGAGGGACGACCCGATGATGGTTCGCGCCGTCGAATGGCTGCTCGCCCGCCAGCGCGCCGATGGCGGCTGGGGCGAGGATTGCGAGTCCTATGCCCACGCGAAGCCTGGCGAATATCACGAGAGCCTGCCCTCGCAGACCGCCTGGGCGCTGCTCGGCCTGATGGCCGCCGGCTACGCGACGCACGAGGCCGTGGCCCGCGGCATCGCCTGGCTGCAATCGGTGCAGGAGGAGGACGGCTCCTGGACCGAACAGCCTTATAACGCGGTCGGGTTTCCGCGCGTGTTCTACCTGCGCTATCATGGCTATCCGCGGTTCTTTCCGCTGATGGCGATGGCGCGGTATCGCAACCTCGCCCGCGGCAACAGCCGGCAGGTGCAGTTCGGATTCTGAGCTGCCCGCCCGGCGCTTGCCCGCACTGCGCTTGCGCAACCTGCACTTGCCCATCCGGCGCTTGCCCGACTCAGCGCGGCCGTGGCAGGAGAAGAATCCACCGTGCGGATGTGGCGGAACGGTAGACGTAGCAGACTTAAAATCTGTTGTCCGACAGGACGTGGGGGTTCAAGTCCCCCCATCCGCACCAAAATAAGATAATAAAAACAATGCTTTATGCCGTTGTCCCAAAATCTTTTGACTTTGGGACTTATTTTATGGGACAATCTCGGGACACTGAGCGATTTCCGGGACACTGATAATGGCGACGATCACAAATCGGGACGGCAGATGGCAGGCTAAGATCAGGCGACAGGGCTACCCGCCACAGAGCCGTACTTTCATGCGCCAGGCAGACGCCGAGGCATGGGCGCGTAAGGTGGAGCGCGAAATGGACACCGGCGCTTGGCGGGACACCAGCGAAGCCGAGAGGGTAACACTCGGGGAAGGTCTATCACGCTGGCGTGATGAGGTGCTGCCTGATCTGGCTCCGAGCAGCCAGATCGCTGACGGCAATCGAATCTCGCTGCTCCTGCGGTATCCTATCGCCAAGATATCGCTGGCGCGGCTCAGGTCGGCTGACCTCGCGGATTTCATTCGGGAAAGGCGGGCCGAAGGCGTATCAGCAAATACCGTCCGGCTTGATCTTGCTCAGATAAGCCGAGTTTTTCGCACGGCCCAGGAATCCTGGGCAATGGAAGGCTTACCAAATCCTGTAAGAGCACTCGGACGGAGCAAGCCCCGCGTTTCAGGCGGACGAGAAAGGCGGCTGGGGCCTGGCGAAGAAGAACGGCTGCTGGAAGCGGCAGGCCCGGCGTTCAGTCAGGTCATCCGGTTCGCTTTGGCTACATGTGCCAGGCGCGGGGAGATCGCGGGACTGACATGGAAACATGTAAACATGTCAAATCGGACGATGCGGCTGGTCGATACAAAAAATGGAACGGACAGATCGGTGCCACTTTCAACAGCGGCGATGGCTGTCTTAGAAAATCTTCCACGGCACATCGACGGCTCTGTCTTTGGGATGACAGAGATGCAGATCACGAAGATCATGAGGCGTGTGACAAAAAATGCGGGCATCGACGGCCTGACTTTTCATGACCTCCGCCATGAGGCCATCTCACGTCTATTTGAGCGGACTAGGCTGACTGAGCGCCAAATCGCTCAAATCAGCGGTCATAAAACTGCGCAGATGCTGTGGCGTTATGCACATCTTCGGGTTGATGATCTGGTCGAGGCGATCGGGTAGAAGGCCGACACCGACGGCAAAACGTAATACTAATAATAAGCATTACTTGTTCTTGGCGGCCTCAGTGATAAACACGATTTTGCAGGCTGCTAGATGAAGGGCGTAGGCTGCGATGTAATCTGGTACGGCTTTTGGCTTTGCACCCTGACCATGAGAAGCGTCATTATCCCTGATCTTCGGCAAGCCACTTTGTAATGTCGCAACTAGCTGGTCGAAGCTATTGTCAAGATAATCAGGCCAAAGCCTATTTCCCTTGGCTACCTTGACCCGACTTGAACAGCGACCTGAAAATAGTCCAATGAAAACAGCCATGTATTGTGGGCGCGTGGTTTCTTAGCACCACACCCTGCGGCTTTCGGGAGGATTTGGATCAGGAAGCGGATGCGTCTCGCACGTTGGCTGGCAGGGCGACGCCGGCGGCCTTGAAGATCGGCCCGATCGAGTTGGTTGCTGGGGTGCGCAGGACGATCTGCTGCCCGCGCTTGCTGATGGTGACCTCCTGGAGGCGGTCGAGATCACGCAGGAGATCGGCCCATTCGACGCGCTTGCCGGCCCGGCGGAGTTTTTCGTCGAGCGCCTGGTGCAGGATCAGCGCGAGGAACGAGCAGAAGACGTGGCCGCGGATGGCGGCGTCGGAGGAATGGTAGATTGGCCGGGTGCGCATTGTCGCCTTCGCGACACGGAACAGCCGTTCGACATTCTGCAGGTCCCGGTAGCGGATCACCGCCTGCAGCGGTGAAATCCGGGCGTTGGAGCGCAGCACGAAGACGCCGTCGAAGCGGGCTTCCTCGGCGAGCTTGCCGGCGTCGATCTCGAACAGCTTGTGCTTGCGGCCGGGCTTTGCGTCACTGACCGGGCGCAGGAAGCGGCGATAGGCGGAGTTGCCGATCAGCGCCTTATCGCCGCGCGTCAGCTGACGATCGAGGGCGGCGACCACCTTGCGCCTGGTCTCGGCCTCTTCGATGGCCACCGCCTCGTTGCGGCAGACGATATAGCGCTTGCCCGCGACCTTGACCTCCTTGATGAAGAGCTGGGTCTCGTCGCCACCGGCGCGCTCGAGGCAGAGCGGGGTGTAGGGGCGCTCATCGGCCAGCACCACCTCGCCGCGGACGATGCGGTCGGTGCGTTCCCTTGCGCCGAGCACGTATTCCAGCCCGCGCTCCTCCAGCGCGGCGATCGTCGCGGCACTGATCATGCCGCGATCGGCGACGACGCAGACCCGGCCGATGCCGAAGCGCGACCGCAGGCGGTCGATCACCGGCACCAGCACCGAGACATCGGCGGTGTTTCCTGGCCACATCTCGGTGCAGATTGGCCTTCCGTCCTGATCGATCACCACGCCGAGGATCATCTGCGCGAGCTGTGGGCGGTAATCCTTGGAGTGGCCCCGCGCGCCCAGCGTCTCGCCGCCGGCACCTTCGAAATACAGCGAGGTGGTGTCCATGAACACGACCGAGAGGTCGGTGAACAGATCATGCCGTCGGGCGAAGAGACGCTCTTCCACCAGATCCTTCACCGTCCGTGGCGCAAAGGGCGTGGCATCCCCCTGTTCCTCGTCCGGCAGCTCTTCGCCGAGCCAGGCCATGGCGCGGTAGAGGTGATGCAGGCCGAGCTCCTCGGTGCCGGGAATGTCGTAATCCTCGAGCCATTTGTCGCAGGCGCGATCCGAGCCCGAGACCATGATCCGGTGGAGCACGGTGGCGAACACCGCGCGCTCGACCGGGAACTCGAACTGCCGCCCGGCCAGCAGCTCCTCGAACACAGCAGCGATCCCGCTCTCCTGCCACAGTCGGCCGAACAACAGCGGCGCGCCGATCCGCTTGCAGCTCAGCCCGTCCGGATTGCCTGCCGCCAGCTGGGCCAGGACCGAGGCACGGTCGGCATAGCGCGCGATCGAGGCGGCGAGGCGGTCGAGACCTCCATCGGCCAGGACGACTTCCTTCCGGCCCAGGTTCTTGATGATGCGCTGCTTGCTGCGCCCGTCCTCACGGACGCTCTCGACCAGATAAAGGTAGCTGTAGCCGTTGATTCGCTTCTCGCGCACGAACATGCCGAATTGGCAGCCGAAAACCAATCATAAATCAAGTTAAAAGAAGCAATTTACGCAATTATTTAGCACCACGTTTTTGCAAAATCCCGACGTGCCTACGAAAATCTCGAGTGAAATCAAAGATCTCAACTTACGATACCGTATCGTTCCGGGTTTGACTGTTTAAGTCGGGCTTGACAAGATCAGAGATTCGAGCCCCCTTGCTGTAATCCCATCCTTTTTGATCAAAAATAGCTTTAAACGTGCTTTCCAAAGCATTGGCGGCCATAGAAACAGCTTGGCGGTATTCTCCCGCCCGATAATATTGGTGGGCAGATAAGAACTCCTGCATCGGCCCATCAAAACCTCTGCTAGAAAGCAAAGCCAGGGCAGGTTTAACCACCTCGGCATGGACGAACTGGCTATCCACGCGAATAAGATTACCACCTTCGACCTGATATCCTACCCCAGCCTGTCGAAGCCGGTAGTTTATCTCGTTGATGGCATCTTCAGCGGAAACTGAAACACTCCATAGTTGTCGAAAAGACCTAAATTCGCCGCCTCCAGCAATCCGGATAGATTTGGCGATCAATTCAAGAAGGTCGAGCCATTCTTCAGTGGTGCAATTTCGCATAAAAAGCAAAATACGCTCGCCTGCGAAGCGTTCGTGGGCGAGGCGGTCCACACCCATCTCACGCCGGTATATGGTTTCGATTTGCAACCAAAATTCGTTGTCTTTGTCAAAATTTATCAGGTTGTCGCCGGACTTACCAACAAAGCCTATGGCTTGAAGTGCGATCTGCTCAGTTTGAACCCGGAGCTTTGGGGGGATGATGGTGTACTGATACACATCAGCCTGGCCCGACCTAGCCGCGTCGGCTTGACGCTTGGAGAACAAATCAACGATTAGCATGAACCGCCTCTGTTTCTGGTCTGATTATTTGGGTTTTCGAAAATTCAAAATCCAAATTAGATATAAAAAATTTACCAGTATTCCAACCCATGACAAGAACAGACTTTCATATTTGCAAACTGCGGCTCACGAAATACGGTCCCACCAAAAGCGACTGGCGGCCATTCACTCTCCCTATCTGTGAACCGCCGCGCCACCCGCATAATTAAAATCGAATGGAAATGTAGTGTCCCGCCAATTCGACAGAAAAAGTGGACATGACAAGCCCGACCATAATCCAAACTGTGGCAGCCACAGTCAGACTAAGGCCACCCGTAGAAACTCCTTCCATGGTTTTCAAAAGATTATGGTCGGCTTTGTCCCGTTCCGATTTTTCATTTTCTATCTTCTTTTTAAGGCCATCTTTTGCAATCTCAATTTCGCTTCTGACCTTATCGACATCTATGATCGACTGGTTGATCCAGTCCAGAAGTAGGTCTAGTCGATGATCGACAGACGCACCTACTGGGAAGCCTTTCCCCAGCACAGCTCGACCAGACGCCGTCGCACCTCCGAATGCTGCGCCCCCAGCCATAACGATAATGTCTCGGCGCCATCTCGGGTAATTTTTGACTCTACTGAGAAACGACCGCCACCCGCCAATTTGACCGAAACTGCTGCGGGTCTGGCGGACACCCCAAAATACAGATGCCACACCGATTATCTGCAAAACTCCACCACCAATTCGATATGCTGGCTCCATACCGTTAAGCCGGAAAATTACGCCCAATGTAATGGCCGGAGGAATGATAGTCGTCCATTCCCACTTAAAATTCGGGCCGAGAAAACGGAGCCAATCGATCACATAGCGGCGCAGGCACCTTAAAAATGATCGGAAGCTTAAATCTGAAGCCACTGTAGTCTCCGATATGGCCGTCTCACTCGAAGAAATCCTCGTCAATACGCTTGATGTGCAAAGTATCCTCGATCCGGCATCCGACATTATGTCTGATCATCAACATCGCTAGTTGATCGCCGTCGATCAGAACGATGCGCTTGCTCAAAAATTCGACTGTTTCACGAGCGGATGATGAGAAGCCTGATGTCGTGACAAAAATACCCTTAGTGGCGCGATGTCTGTCGAGACTGCCGAAAAAATCCCTGATCGAACCTGAGCCGACGTTATTTCCCGCCGCGTACCGCTTTGCCTGTATATAAACGCGGTCAAGCCCAAGAGCATCCTGGTCGATCACGCCGTCAATACCGTCATCGCCGCTTCGGCCTATGGCGCGTCCAGCATCCTCAACCGAACCACCGAAGCCCATGGCAAGTAACAGATCAACTATAACCCGCTCGAAAAATTCGGGATGGGATTTGCGTATCCGGTCAAGTAGGTCTTGTGCCAAAGCGGCATCGATTTGTTTATGTGCGGCCCGCATGATGTCGTCGGGAGTGCCTACTACTTCCGGCGCGGACATTGCGACTGGGATCGACTCAACCAATCCCATTGTTGGCCGCTCACGAAACTGGCGGAATTCGTCGAATTGATCGAGGAAAGTGTTGTCGATCGTCGCCGGATGGGCATCAAGTGCCTCTCGACCGCGTGCGGTGATACGAAAGTGCCCTCGCCGGGTTGCCTCCACGAGGCCAGCCTTTGCTAGATATGTCTTGGCCCAATGAACGCGATTTGCAAACAAAGTCTGCCGGCCTGATGGGAGGAGTTCGGTTCGCTCTGCCTCCGTCAAACCCAGATGGTCCGCAAGTTGATCTATGACGCCACGAATGGCGACCTCACCCCCATTTGAGATAGTCAAAACGGGCAGCATCAGCGATTGATAATCCGGTATCGGCATGCAACGAACATGCCGGAGGTATACCGGTTCGGCAAGGTCCAGATAACGTCGATAGTTAGATGATTATTTAGGCTGCCTTACTCGCCCTATGTGACGGCTTACTGCCCAGCACCTGCCTGAGCGTCCCCGCGCTGATCGAGATACCCAGCGCTTTCATCTCAGCGACGATTTCCTTGCGCGACCAGCCGGCAGCGACATACCGCCGAAGCTGATCAGCGTATGGCGCGAGAAGTTGTTTGCGCCCCCGGCGTTTTGGCTGCGCTGCTTTCAGCTTTTCATCAAGCAGAGCCATCGCAGCTTTGATATCATAATCCAGCATCTCACTCATGACAAAAGACTCCTTTTAAGGTCTTTATATTATATAGTGAGCGCTCAGCCATACGATCAAGATAATCATCAAATGCGGAAAACCCCATTTTCTCTGATAGCCCTCTGTGGCGGTCGGCTATCTATCCTGTTGTGCTACCTATAACTTTATATTTTTTTCTCACGCATGACGCACCTGTGGTGATTTTGGCTGACCTACATGCGCGGGATGACTATATAATGACTGGTGCCACCCCAAAGAATGTCATCCCGCTATGATTAGCTATTCACACATCTCTAGCGTCACCTACTATCTGGATTCGTCACGCCAGCCAGATCGCCAGATGGGCTATTATGCCGACGCTGCCAGCGAGCCACCTGGTAAATGGTGGTCGCCCGGAAATTGGCAGGCTGCCGATGGAGCCATTGTCGATCCCCTCGCGTTGGAAAGGCTGGCTGGATATCGCGATACCGAAACCGGGCGGACTCTACCAGGTCAGCGCGCTAGCGATGCTAGGGTGGCGACAGATTACAGCTTCAGCACGCCGAAAGCTTTATCCGCCCTATGGGCTGTGTCTGACGATGCCGGCAGAGCGAAGCTTGAAGCGCTGGTCGAGGACAGTGTGCGGAGCGCTTTGGAGATCATCCATGACAAAGGGATGATCGAAGCGCGCAGGGGAAAAGCGGGCAAAAAGCGCGAGGCAGTTGCAGCCCCCGTCGCAGCTATTTTTATGCACCATACCACGAGAGAGGGCGACCCCCAGCTACACGCCCATGTCGTCATGATGAACGTGGCGATGCGCGCTGATGGCACGGTCGGAGCGGTAAATAATGAACGGTTTTTGGACGTTCGAAAGTTGATGGATGCGGTGTATACGCGCGACCTCGCGCACAGCCTTGAACGCCTTGGAGTGCGGGTTGAGCCGTCACCAGAGCATGGTTTTAAGATCGTCGGACAGCCAGATGATTTGATTGACCTATGGAGCAAGCGCCGTCAGCAAATCGTCGCAGCGGCAGCAGACCGGGGAATCCAGACCAAAGATGACGCCAGACAGGCTCAGGCGATAGCTTTGCAGACACGCCAAAAGAAGTCTGACGTGCAGACACTTGATCAGCTTGAAGAGCGCTGGCTGAGCGAAAAGTGGGGTGCCGACAGGGCCTTGATGATCGCAATGACGGAAGGCTCGATGCCTGACAAAAAATACGATCCGTCATGGGCTGATCTCGATAAACCTGCCGTCAAAAGGACGGCGGATGAGGAAATCGCCGGTCAGGTGAAAGCCATGACGGCGGCATTAAAAGAACTGTCGGAGAGCCGGTCATGGTGGAGGCGCGACCAGCTAGGGGAGATGGTCATCCGGCACGGCACTGGTATCACATGCAGCGGGAATGAAGGCCGCATGATCAACATGCTGATCGAGAGGGGCGATCTCATTCAAGTAGAGCGCGATGGCAAGCGTTTGATGACCAGCAAGGCGATCTTGGAAGCCGAAAAGGCCATCGTCGGAATCACCAAAGAACGCGGGGTCGAGAAAGATTTCTTTAGTGCCAGAGCCATTGCGGCGGCTATGGCTGATGACCGGCTTTCTGATGAACAGCGCGGCGCGCTGGCTGATATGATCAGCGGTGGTGGTATCGTCGCTACTCAAGGCGGCGCGGGGGTAGGGAAAACTACCGCCAGTGCTGGTATAAAAAGAGCATGTGAAGCTGATAATAAACGCCTAATTCTTGCGTCGCCCGAGTGGCGAGCGGCAGGCGTTTTATCAAAAGAACTTGAGAGCCAAGAAAAATATAGCGTTGATAAAATAATATCTGGATTAAAATCAGGTAAAATATCAGTCGATAAAAATACAGTTATACTTATCGACGAAGCTGGGAAAATGCATCGCGATCAAGCCGCCGAACTTTTTAATTTAACCCGTGATAGCGGGGCCAAAATTATATTGGTAGGCGACACCCGCCAAATGTCAGCCGTGCGCGCTGGTGATCCGCTCGATCTGGTGGCGAAAGCGAATCCGGCATCGGAGATTCGCACGATCAGACGGCAGAGAGTTGACTGGATGAGGCAAGCTTCCATGGACGCTCAGAACGGCGACATGGATAAAATGCTTACAGCATATAAAACTCATGGCAAAATAAAAATTGACGATACAAAAATAAACGCCGTTGCCGAATTGACGATGGCATATAAAGACTGTGGTGGTGATGCAGTAGCGCTGGCAGCGACAAATTTTGACGTCTCTTGGATCAACGAAATGCTTCGAGAAACAGCGAGAGATATTGGAATTGTGACAGGACCGGATGTTTTTATTACTGCTATACCAAGGGGCAAAGGGGCAAAACCCGTGAAACTGGCTCTTGCTACTGGTGACAGGCTGATTTGTGGTTCAGCTTTGGAAATCGGCGGCAACCGGGTCGAGAATGGCACGATTTTCGAAAAAGTGTCGGTAAATGGTAAAAATATCAGCCTGACCACGGATGAGGGCAAGGTCTACCGGACATCGCTGGCTGATCTCGCAAAAGCTGGGCCGAAAAATACACCTCCGGCTATCCAGCATGCTTTTTGTTTGACCGATATGTCATCGCAAGGTTCGACCTGGAGCAGGACATTGTGGATGCCAACAGCAGAAACAGCGCGAGCAGCATACGTCGCCGCCACACGTCATAGAGATGATCTACAGATTTTTGTGGCGAAAGAGGCGATTAAAGATTTCGCTGATGACGAATTGAGCGTCGGACGTCGTGATGGGCTGATCGAACATGAAAGAGAAGATAAACGCAGCGACGATCAGATTCTAGAACAGCTAGGCCGAAGCCTTGCTCGCCAGGACGAACCGAGGAACGCGCTGGACGTCATAGGCATCAAACCGACAGAGATTCAGCCGCCTGTGAAAGAGGCTACCATCTCAAAGCAACAGGCGGGGGGGCAGCACACGAAAGATATGGGTCGGCCAAGTCCCATGGCGGCACAGTTTATCGATCATGCACGCCAGCCAGCGCCGGCGACAAGTCAGCAAAAAGAGGCTCTTGGGGCGGATGCTCATGGGCTTCCCGTGCAGACACAGGAGCCGGTGCAGGCGTCGAAGCCGGTAATAGCTCGACCAAAAATAAAGGTGAAAAAATCGCGGGGAGTCGGTCGAGAAATTGACTTCGGACCATCCCTATAATAATCGAAAAAAATATAACATCGCTATAATAAGATAAAATAAAAAATATAAGATAAAATTTAACTCTTAATTTTTATCTAATTTTTATTCGAGATATTTTTTATATTTTTATAATCCTTTTATATTTTCACGATTTTTATTTTTCAGCGGATATTTTTAATGGTCTTGGGCAAATAGCGCGTTTATATCCTCATCTTTTATCTCATCGCCCCGCGCCGGCTTATCATCCCCCGCCGTCTGATCTGGCTGATCACAGGAGGTGTCCCCCCCCGCCTGTTGCTTTGTCTGATCA
The DNA here is from genome assembly GCF_907164655.1 of Acidocella sp. C78. Taxonomy (NCBI): domain Bacteria; kingdom Pseudomonadati; phylum Pseudomonadota; class Alphaproteobacteria; order Acetobacterales; family Acidocellaceae; genus Acidocella; species Acidocella sp. C78. The sequence goes on along the minus strand of NZ_CAJQZK010000012.1, from coordinate 36,953 downwards.
GACTCAGATGAGATTGGTTCCCCCTCCCTATAGGAATCTATATAGCCTGGGGGAACCACTTCCGGTTCGGGGTCGGGCTGTGGCTCCGGGGCCGCAGGCCGATGATCATCGAGGTCGGCCACGCCATGGATATCTTCCCAATATACGCGCAGCCGTTCGATAATAGCCCGGTCTGTCATCACCGGCATATTTAGCCGGCGCATTTCCGATTGAATCAACCGTTTTGTTGGCTTCCTGCCGCTGTGCAGAATGATATCGAGCACCCTTTTGAATCTCTTATCAGCGGCTTCCTTCGCTTTTTCATTATGACCGTCGACTGTCCACGACCTGGGATTATCGCAATAGGTAACATCATCGATCCCATAATCGGTCAGATCGACCGGCAAACCTCCCCAGATTTCGACATTAAGCGGTTCGCCGTCATGCCGGACGGCTCTTGTGCGGCCTATCGCCTGGACGACTGTCTCACGATAGCGAGCAAGCACCCAGGCACGGATATTCTGATCTGCTGGCAGAGGCGCACGGCATAGAACATCAAAACCAGCGCCCTCATCGATCCAGACATTTTTTTCGCTTGCGTCATCCCCGGTCGGCCAGTGCGGCCATTTTTCAGGATCAGCGCCGGCACGGATCGCCGTCAGCCGAGCGGTCGAATATTCGGTGCGCCAGCCAGACGGCGACAGAATCGGCCCGCCCACAATCGCTAAATGCCGTCCGGACCATTCATCATGCGCTCGATCATCCAGTCCAAAATGTCCGATCTCTGCATGACATTCCGTCAGTTTATCAGACAATTTTTGATTTTGCTCAATATCCTCACGCCATGGCTTGTGCGTTATGATCGCCCGAGGTGCACGATTTTCTTTTAGAAAATCTGGAACGATATTACTTGCTATTTCTGTAATACGACTTTTCGACCTGTTTTCGTGGTCTTGCTGTTTACTGCTTTTGGCCTCGGAGCGGCCACGCCCAAAAAGAGTATTAGGATATCTTTTTACGGTTATCCTTTGTTTGACGTGTATCTCCTCGATATGTCCGCCGACAGCCTCGATGATCGACCGGGTTTCCAGCGGCAACGTCGCATCAAGGATAATCGCGGGATTCCCGTCAGCGATCCATTCACCGACTTGCGTCAGTGCGACGACATGCAACTCGCCCTCGGCGACATAACCGCCGCCATTCGATAGAGTATGCAAAATGGCACTGGCAGCGCGGTATGGGACAGCTTTCGGCGTCAGACCGTCCCATAACGGCTTTTCCCATGGCGCGGTCCCGCCCTGCCATGATCCCGCCGTCTTGTTTCTTATCTCTTTCATCTGGTCGCGCAGCCAGTCTGGCACAGGCCGTGTGCCCCCCTGTCCGGCAGCCCCGCCAAGATATTCCGCAAGGGCTTGGCACATCTCGACCGCGATCGTCATGCCGGCAATTTCGGTGGCGATCCTGTCAGCTTCCTTGTCCGTCAAATCCGGCGATTGGATTGCATGAAGCTGTAGCACTCTTTCAGCGGAAGCATCGCGCCATGCAGCAATGTTTTTCAGTGATACCGATATCTGTTCACCAAGCGGCACAGATTCGTCGATAATGACGAGCCTTTCGACATTATCAAAACCGCGATTCCACATCGCCATCGTCTCACTGAAACTCTGGGATGGTAGACCAATGACTTGCGCATGTAATGCCGTTTCTTGGTGATCAAGCCATAGACATGGTTTGACGTCTTTTATCTCATGCTCAGCAATTTTATGAGACCTGAACCAGCCTTTGATTTTTTCCCGCTTTTCATTTTTTTCATGATCAAAAATGCCTCGGCCTAGCCGATCCAGCGCCCTTTTCATGCCATGCTCGCAATGCGACCGGCACACCGTAGGCTGCGGCAGGTGGTGCATCTCAGAAATGCCGGCGACCAGCCCGTGCTTCCAACAGGTCCAAGGCTGTTGATCGCGCTGGCCTTTTTCTGGATTTTCTGGCGACCTACCATGGTAGTGCAGCAAGCCCGGCACAGCCTCGGCATACGCCGAGATTTGCTCATGATCGCGACATACGACAGCGACACCTAAGCCAGATTCGACCGCCATCGGGATCATCCTGCGGATGGCTGCGGTTTTCCCGGTTCCGGTGGTGATCTGTGCTGCCATCGGCGGCAGGTCCATCCTGACAATGCGGCGACCCTGACGATTTTCGTCAGACCGTTGTGCGAGGATTTGTATCCATCCGGTGTGAACCGCCTGCCGGTACGGCAAGGAGGCGTGCATAAGAGCGCTGCTACGAGCTGATTCATGGTAAGGGGCGGCGGGCGGATGGAGATTATCACGGGGGTAGAGCGCCGGCGCCGCTGGCGGGATGAGGACAAGCTTCGGATTGTGGCGGAGGCTGAGGCGCCGGGTGCGGTGTTTGCGCTGGTTGCGCGGCGGCACGCGATTTCGAGAGGGCAATTGTGGAAGTGGCGCGGTCAGGTTCGGCGTGGTGAGTTGGTGCCGGTGCCGATGGTACCGGAATTCATTCCGGTGCGGGTAATGGCGAGTGCGGCACTGTCGATGCCGCGGGCGGCAGGCAAGTCAGCTTCGGTGAACGACGCGAGCGTTGATCCGATGTCGCAGAGGCGAGCCACGCGATGCGATGCGAGCCGGATCGAGATCGTGCTGCCGGACGGGACGTGTGTTCGGGTTGATGATGGAGTTGGGGTTGCCGCCTTGCGTCGGGTGCTGACGGCGGTGCGGCGGTGATCCCGGTCTCGGCCGGTGTGCGGGTCTGGCTGGCGTCGGGGCATACGGATATGCGCCGCGGGATGAAGGGGCTCGCGTTGCAAGTGCAAGAAGGTCTGGGACGGGAGCCGTTCTGCGGGGATGTTTTTTTCTTTCGCGGACGCGGCGGGTCGCTGGTCAAGGCGATCTGGCACGACGGCGTGGGGATGTCGCTGTATTCGAAACGCCTTGATCGAGGGCGGTTTATCTGGCCGCAGACTGCGGACGGCGTTGTGTCCCTCACCGCTGGTCAGATCGGTTATCTTCTGGAGGGGATCGACTGGCGAAATCCACAACAAACCTGGCGGCCGCAAGCGGCCGGGTAGGCGCGAAGATTCTGGGGAAAATCCTGGTCCAGAGCGGATTTCTGTAGCGAAACCCTGGAAATTCGTGATTCTATACGGGGCATGGATCTCGATCCTTCGACCCTGCCGAATGATATCGCTGCGCTGAAGGCGATCATTCTGGGCGACCGTGCTCGGCGGTCCGATACCGCAGCGTATATCGCGCATCTGAAGCTGCAGATCGAGAAGCTCAAGCGTGCGCTCTACGGCCCCAAGGCGGAACGCACGGCGCGGCTGCTTGATCAGATGGAACTGGAACTCGAAGATCTCGAGACCACCGCGACCGAGGACGAACTCCGCGCCGAGCAGGTGGCCGCGAAGGCCAAAACCACGACTGTCGCCGGCTTCACTCGCAACCGCCCATCACGCCAACCCTTCCCCGAACACCTGCCACGCGAGCGGGTTGTGCTGCCAGGTCCGACCCAGTGCGCCTGCTGCGGTGGATCGCGGCTCGCCAAGCTCGGGGAGACGGTGACCGAGACACTGGAATCCATCCCCCGCCAATACAAGGTGATCCAGCATGTGCGGGAGAAATTCACCTGCCGCGATTGTGAGAAGATCAGCCAGGAACCAGCACCCTTCCACACCATTCCACGCGCTTTTGCCGGTCCCGGCCTGCTCGCGATGATCGCCTACGATAAATTCGGCCAGCATCAGCCGCTGAACCGTCAATCTGAACGGTTCGCACTGGAAGGCATCCACCTCAGCGTCTCGACCCTGGCCGATCTGATTGGTGCTACCTGCGTGGCGCTGGAGCCGGTGTTCAAGCACATCGAGACGATGGTGTTCGCGGGTGCGCGCCTGCATGGCGACGACACCACCGTGCCGGTGATGGCACGAGGGCAGACCGATACGGCGCGCGTGTGGGTTTATGTGCGTGATGATCGGCCGTTCGGCGGATCGGGTTCCCCCAGCGCGGTGTTCTACTATTCACGTGACCGCGCCGGCGTTCATCCGCAAACCCATCTCGCCGGATACCGCGGCATATTCCAGGCCGATGCCTATGGCGGCTACAACAAGCTCTACGAGTTGAACCGATCTCCTGGACCGATCATCGAGGCGGCGTGCTGGTCGCACGCCCGACGAAAATTCTTCGAGCTGGCCGATATCGCGCGGAACGCGAAGCGCAAGGCCCAGGGTAAGACCCCCGCCTTCGTGGCGCCGATGGCCTTGGCCGCGGTGCAGCGCATCGACGCGCTGTTCGAGATCGAGCGGGAGATCAACGGTCAGTCACCCGCTGAACGCCTGGCGGTGCGCCAGCAACTCGGCGCCCCGCTCGTCGCTGAACTCGAGATCTGGATGCGCGCCGAGCGCGCCAAACTCTCACGCCACAACGATGTGGCGAAGGCGATCGACTATATGCTGAACCGTTGGTCATCATTTACCCGGTTCCTGACCGACGGGCGGATTTGTCTCAGCAATAACGCGGCCGAACGTGCCCTACGCACCCTTGCTCTGGGCAGAAAATCCTGGCTATTCGCCGGCTCCGATCGCGGTGGTCAAAGGGCCGCCATGTTGTACAGCCTGATCACGACGGCAAAGATGAACAACGTCGACCCACAGGCATGGCTCGCCGACATCCTCGCGCGCATCGCCAGTCATCCAGTCGCCAGCATCGAGAAATTGATGCCATGGAACTGGACACCGCAATCCTGGGCCCTGGCCGCCTGATCGTGCAGACCAATAAAATCCACCACGTCTTCACGATTGACCGTGTCGCCAGGGACCTCGGCGAGGATGAGGAGTGGCTCGCGGACATCGCCAATGAGATGGAACCCGAAGACGGCCTGATCTGGGTTTACAACCTCAGCGACGGCGGCGTCATAGCCTTCACCGACTTTGGTATCGAAAATCTGCGCGAGCTCATCCTGATCCACCGAGATAGAGCCAAATAGACTCGTCCGCGGCTCTGACCGGATGGGTACGAGGATTTCAGCCTGTCTTTCAGAAAATAAAGACACATACTCTCGCAGAAGCCAGCCGATTCTTGATGAAGCTTTATCGACCGGCATGGTCTCGATTGGTAAACGACGAAGCCTGCCAGTGGATCGAAAGGCCCTATTTTTTGGTGGTGGCAGGGGCCTGGTGCCAAACCGCGACATGATGACCGGCGCGCTCATGCTGCACCTTTTTCATCATGAAAGTCGCGCTCCCACAGCCACCGGAAATTCACCAGCGATTCTAGGGCTTCATCGCCGGCATCACCGAAAGCCCGGTCAGCCGTAATCGCGGCGGCCCGCTCAAAGCCGCCCTCATTTTTTGATCTGAAAGAATGGCGGGGCGAAAGATATGTGAGTGCTTCGCGCACTTCATCTTCGACCGCACCGAAATACCTGAGCATGACGGCCATGAGCCAGTCGTGCTCTGATTTCCACAAAGGACCATAAGCACGGTAAGCGTGATGTTCTAGGCGCTGCCATGCCGCCGCAAGGTCATCCAGCGTGGCGATGTCGTCTGGATCGAGATCGACATGTCTGACCGATACAGCAGCCTTTTCGGCTATTTCAGCCATGACCTGCTCAACCAGTAAGGCGGTTTTTAGGCATGTCTCCCCGCTCCAAGAAAGGGGGGTCACACGAGGATATGACCCGTCATCAGCCCGATATTTTGGCTTGGCGTTCTGGAAACCTGGCAGACGGTAAGCGCCGGTAGCGCCCGGATCAGCCCGGAATATCGCGATTAGACGACGACGAACTTCGAGCCTGATCACATCATCGACATGATCGACGGCCAGCGCCGCCTGGCATTTTCCAGGGCTTGTCTGCTGCGTGTAGCAAGGCCGCCAGCCATGCTCGATCATGGACTCGATCGCACCTGGCTGTAGGTCATCTAGCTGGAAGATCGTCCTGCTAGCCGATCTCGGCCTTGCGATAGGCGACCAGCCCTGCGCCAAAGCTGAGAAACCGAAGCGGAGAAGGATATCTATGACATCGCCCGGTGTGATCACGTCAGGCAGACCGGCACGTTTGCTGATATTAAAGCCGCTGGCGCTTGTCGGGTCACGCAGCGTGACGGAATAGCCGTCAGCTTGCATACCGGCGTGGAAATGGCTGAAAGCGGCTTTGAGATCGTATATTTTTGTCATTTGGAGCCTCGTTTTTCTGAGGCCCGGCACGATGGAAAAACTTGAAACGGGTGGGGAAAATCGCTAAATATAAAGAAGAAGTTCTGCCAAGGGCTTTTCCGTATTTAGCGATTTTCCCGTCCCGGTGCTGCTTTTCGTAGCGCCGGGACTTTCTTTATGCAGCAGCCTGACGATTTTCGCGTGGCAGTCTAGGACGACCACGACCACGGCTTTGATATATCGGCCTCGCCTTTACTCCTTCAGCTTTGGCTGTGAGATATTCGCGAACGGTGATCATCGACCAAAAGTATTTGGTGCCATCCATATTAAGCGGCGGAGGCACAGACCCAGTCTCGATCCCGCCCCTATGTATGCGAATACGCAGTGCGGCAGGCGTGACACCGAGAATCGGCGCTAAATCAGTCAGTGATAGCAGTCTGAGGTCTGATAATTCAGAAGGAATAGCTTTCGACATTTTGGTGCTCATTGGCATGCGTCGGCCTGCGTCAGCCGTAGTCTCCATGCCTGTCCCGGCGCGCATCTCGCCGGTTAGATCAGGGTAGCGGTGGGATTCTGCCGCGCATGCCTGATCAAAACGTTTGCACCGACCCGTTCACCGGGACTTCTTCATTATGCCCACATCCTAGGTAGGGACATGAAATTGCACGATCAAGTTTTTTATGTCAGCGCGCGGCAACAAATTGTTTGGGACAAATCCGGGACAATGGGACGTTATATTCTGAAATAGGAAGACGAAGTATTATCGTTTAATCGTCTGTTTTATATGTGTTTTTTTGAAAAAGTTTTTATCAAAAAAGGCTAAAATTCAGACTTAAAATCTGTTGTCCGACAGGACGTGCGGGTTCAAGTCCCGCCATCCGCATTTGATAAACAGAGCATCATCCGATCAGATGACTCCATCTGATCGGATGATGCTCTATGATGTTGATATTCAGAGCATCTTTATCCGATCAGATGAGTCCATCTGATCGGATGATGCTCTATGATGTTGATATTCAGAGCATCTTTATCCGATCAGATGAGTCCATCTGATCGGATGATGCTCTGAGGCCGTCTCCCGAGGCGGCGGCGGCACCCGCCGCTTCGGGCTGGCTTACTCGGCCTGGGCCGAAGCCTCGCTGCGGGTGGCGCCCACGCGGGAGGCGAGCGATGCGGCCATGAACGCGTCGAGATCGCCGTTCAGCACCGCGTCCGGATTTCCGCTTTCCACATTGGTCCGCAGATCCTTGACGAGCTGGTAGGGGGCGAGAACGTAGGAGCGGATCTGGTGCCCCCAGCCGATATCGCGCTTCGCACTTTCCGACGCCGCGGCGACCTCCTCACGCTTTTGCAGTTCCATCTCGTAGAGGCGGGATTTCAGCATCTCCATCGCGGTGGCGCGGTTGCGATGCTGGCTGCGGTCGTTCTGGCAGGCGACGACGATGCCGGAGGGCACGTGGGTGATGCGGATCGCGCTCTCGGTCTTGTTGACGTGCTGGCCGCCGGCGCCGGAGGCGCGGAACGTGTCCACCCTCAGGTCGGCCGGGTTGATCTCGACCTCGATCGACTCATCGACGACCGGATAGACCCAGACGCTGGCGAAGCTGGTCTGCCGCCGCGCATTGGCATCGAAGGGCGAGATCCGCACCAGGCGATGCACACCGGCCTCGGTTTTCAGCCAGCCATAGGCGTTCATGCCCGAGACCTGGATGGTGGCGGACTTGATGCCCGCCTGCTCGCCCTCGGATTCCTCGAGCATCGTGACCTTGTAGCCGTGCTGCTCGGCCCAGCGCGTGTACATGCGCAGCAGCATCTCGGCCCAGTCCTGCGCCTCGGTGCCGCCGGCGCCGGCATTCACCTCGATATAGCAGTCATTGCCGTCGGCCTCGCCGGCGAGCAGGCTCTCGATCTCGCGGCGCTTGGCCTCTTCGGAGATGCGGCGCAGCGCCGCCTCGGCCTCGGCCAGCACCGATTGATCGCCTTCCGCCTCGGCCAGTTCGGCGAGGGTGAGCGCATCCTCGGTGTCGCGCTCGATCGTGTATACCGCCTCGGTCTGGGTCGCGAGGCGGTTGCGCTCGCGCAGCATCGCCTGGGCGGCGTCGGCCTTGTCCCACAGCGTCGGGTCTTCGGCGCGGGCGTTCAGTTCCTCGAGTTTGCGAAGGGCTGCATCCCAGTCAAAGATGCCTCCTCAGCAGGGCCACGCTTTGCGTGATCTGCTCGGCGAGCGATTGGGTTTCGGCAGACATGGTCTCTTCTCTTCCGGTTCTGTCGGGATGATTTCAGGCCTCGGTCAATACAGCGCGCCCAGCGATTTGTCGACGTTTCCCGGCGCCGCCGGGGTGGCGCCGCCCGGCGTCGGGCTGAAATCGCGCGCGCCGGACGCTGAGGACGCCGGCGTGATGGCGCCGCCGAGATCCAGCGGATCGTCGGCGACGAGCCCGGGATTGGACTGCGCGCCCGGCACCTGGCCCTGCTTGAAGGCCTCGCTCACGGTCTCGTTGCGGAAGGTCACATTCTGCAGCGACACGCCCTGCGGCGGGGTGAACGGGATGACCGGCTGGCCCTTGAGCGCGACCTTCATGTACTGGTTCCAGGCCGGGCCGCAGACATTGCCGCCGGTCTGGTTGTGACCGAGATCCTGCGGCTTGTCGAAGCCGATCCAGCAGCCCGTCACCATTTGCGGCACGAAGCCGATGAACCAGGCGTCGTTGAAATTGTTGGTCGTGCCGGTCTTGCCGGCGATCGGCCGGTTCAGCCCCTTCACCGCGGGCACGCCGGTGCCGTGCTCGGTCACGTTCCGCATCATCATGATGACCTGGTAGACGCTGTCCGGATCGGCGAGGCGGAGGCCGGGGCGGTTGAGGACGGGCGGCTGGCCGGCCGAGCCGTCCATGCAGTTCGCACAGGACTGGTCCGGCGCCTGATAGAGGATGTGCCCGTCCGGCGCGGTCACGCTGTCGATCAGCGAGGGCTGTACCTGGCGGCCGTATTCGTCGAGCGCGGCATAGCCGCGGACCATGCGCCAGAGCGTGGTGTCGAGCGCGCCGATCGCCGCCGGATAGATCAGCGGTGCGTGCTTGACCACGCGGAATTTCTCGAAATTGGCGATGACATTGGCGAGCCCGACCCGGCGCACCAGATGCAGCGTCGCGAGGTTGAGCGATTCCTGGAGTGCGTAGAAGACCGGCACGGGGCCCAGGAAATCGTTCTCGTAATTGCCCGGCCGGTAGACCTGCCCATCGGCGAGGCGCTGGACGAAGGGGGCGTCGAGAATGGTCGAATCGGGCTGCACGCCCGCCTGCATCGCGGTCAGGTAATCGAACGGCTTGACGCTGGAGCCGGGCTGGCGGTGCGCCTGGATCGCCCGGTTATAGGGGCTGAGGCGGTTGCTCCAGCCGCCGACCATGGCGAGCACGCGGCCGGTCTGCGGATCGAGGCTGAGCATCGCCCCTTCGACCTTGGGGATCTGTTCGAGCGAGACGGTGCCGCCCTTGTCGGGTTTCGGCGCGATCATGATCACATCGCCGGGCCGGAGCATCTGCGCCATGTCGCGCAGCAGCGGCCCGGGATGGCCGTGGATCATCGGCCGGCCCCACTGGATCGCGGCGAGGCTGAGCGTGCCGGTATGCGGGGTTTCCACCCCACCGCTGCCGAGCCAGCTGATCTTCGCGCGCAGGCGGGTTTCGCTGATGACGACGCCGAGCCGCCAGCGGCCGATCAGCCCCTTCGGCGTCGGCTGCCGCGACAGGGCCTGCGCCCAGTCGGATGCGACCGCATCGGGGTCGATCTGCGCGACGGGGCCGCGATAGACGCCGAACTGGTGATCGTAGGAGACCAGCCGGTCGCGCATCGCGCGGGTCGCCGCCGCCTGCAATGCGGGGTTGAGGCTGGTGCGGACGATCAGCCCGCCTTCCATCGCCATCTTGCGGCCGAACATGCGGACGAGCTGGGCATCGACCGCATCGACGAAATATCCCGCGCCCGGAATCGCCGCCGGGCCTGACGCGGCTTTCGGGATCAGGGGCGCGGCCAGCGCCTCGCGCGCCTGGGACGCGGTGATGAAACCGTCCGCCCGCATCTGCCCGATCACCCAGTTCCGCCGGTCGCGGGCACGCTGCGGATGCAGGAAGGGGTTGTAGTTGGTCGGCGCCTTCGGCAGGCCACCGAGCATCGCCGCTTCCGCGACGCTGAGCTGCGACACCGGCTTGTCGAAATAGGCCTGCGCGGCGGCGGCGACGCCCCAGCTATCCTGGCCGAGGAAGATCTCGTTCAAATAGAGCGTGAGGATCTGCTTCTTGCTCATCGCCCGGTTGACGCGGACGGCGAGGATCGCCTCCTTGATCTTGCGGGTGAAGTCGATCCGGTTGTCAAGCAGCATGTTCTTGACCACCTGCATGGTGATGGTCGAGGCGCCGAGCGGGCGCTCATGGCTGCCGAGGCGCGTCACGTCGACCACGCCGGCGCGGACGATGGCGAGCGGGTCGATTCCCGGCTCGGTCCAGAAATTCTTGTCCTCCGCGGCGATGAACGCATCCGCGACCAGCGGGGGATGCGGTCATACGGCACATAAATCCGGTGCTGGGTGCCGAGCGCGCCGATCAGGCGGAAATTGCCGGCATAGATCCGGGTTTCGAGCGGCGGCTCGTAGTGGCGCAGCCGGTCGACGCCGGGCAGGCCATTGCTGAAATACAGGAACAATCCGCCGCCGACGACCGCGCCGCCGACCACGCCGAGCAGCGCCAGCCGGTAGAGCCAGCGGACGATCAGCCCACCGGCAAATCCGGCCAGCCCGGGACGCTGCTTCTTCGGCGCGCCGCGCGCGGCCGCTTTCGGGGGCGCCTGGCGGCCACGGCGCCGGGATTCGGATTTCGATAGCCGCTCACCGGCTTTCAGAGGTCGGGACATGGCGGCTCCATAGCACCCAATCGGCCAGATCGCGAATAATCAGGACGCCACACCACCGTTAAATCTCGTCAACGCGGCGTTCGTGTTTCGGCGGTGCGGCGAGATGCGCGGCAGAAACACGCCAGCCTCGCCTTGCCTATCCCCTCACCCTTGGCTATACGGCGCGTGAGCGGAGTGTAGCTCAGCCTGGTAGAGCACTGTGTTCGGGACGCAGGGGCCGGAGGTTCGAATCCTCTCACTCCGACCATCAATCTGAAGGTTTGGCCGAAATTGCTACGGTGATTTTGTGACAAGTGGCCTTTGGCATTGACGTCATCTGTCACGGGTGGTCGCCAGGCGGGCATCGGGCATATTGATCCGATCAAATGACGTTCCAGCGCGCCGAAGGCGCCGTTTCGGCGCCTCTACACATCGCGCCGATCTTGTATTCCTCATCCCCCCCCTCCCCCGAGGCGATCGCGGTTCGCACTGAGGGCGGGGCAGACACCGCCGATTCGCGGCAGGCGAGGACCCGCCACCGGAGCGGGCGGACAGACCGGGCGTCGTCGCGGCGAGACGCAGGGGGACGAGACGCAGGACGCGGCGGAAAGCGGGCATGCGCACGTTCAACGCCGCCAGGCGAACCGCCGGATCGCGGCTTACGTCGCCAGCCATGCCCGATCATCGTTCAGGCACAGTTGCAGAAACGGCGCAGGCGCGCCGCCGAACTGCGATCTGATCAATTCCGGGTGATCCGCCAGCAGCCGACCGCGAAGCCCCCAATAGTCGATGAAGCTTGTCACGGAGAGATCACCCATGACCCACCAGCTATAGGCCTGGCTCGGCTCGGATGGCGGGTTGGCAAGGACCAGGCCGGAGCCGTTGATCGGCCGGTAGGGGCCGAACAGGGATGGCGCGACCATGCCATACAATCCGGTTGGCCCCACCGGCCCGCCCTGCTCGAACACGCTCGCCTGCGTCGACCAGAAGACATAGTATCGCCCGCCATATGCGACGGCATGAGGACGCTCGAGCTCGTTGCACACCCCATCCGCCGTGATCAATGGATTCAGCAGGGTCCAGCGTTTCATCGAGCGATCTTCCGATCGGGCGATGCCGATCATGCCATTGTTCTTGTGCGATGACGGCTTGTACGATGCGGCGAACAGCACGTATTCGCCGCCATCCGCCGGGTCGCGGAAATATCCCGGGTCGCGAAACGCCTTCAGCTCGCCGGGCGCGCCCTCCGCCTGATCGACAAGGGTGTAAATCCTGTCATCGCTGACGACGAATTCACGGGGCGCCGACCATTGGCGGATGCGAGGATACGCGCCCGACAAGTCGAGCGTTCCGCTGGTGCAGAAGAGCCTCTGCTCGACAGTCAGGCGCGCCTCGCCAGATCGGCCGGCGGCGGTGAAGAACAAGGTGACACAGCCGCTCTCCTCATCGAGGATTGCCGATCCGGACCAGTCGCGGCTGCCCGGCGCGAAGCCGTCCTCGAATACCGGGCCGCCATCGTGCCATGTTCCGTCACGCAGGATCAGCAGACGTATTCGGGCATGACCATGGCGCTCGATGGGATCGGGAAAGCGGGGGGCGGCCAACGCGAACCATAACGTCGCTCCCTCAAGCTTGACCGCCACACCATCGCGCCGGGCCAGCGGCCACATGTCCCACACATCCAGGCCGGGCAAAACCGGCACAACATCCTGCGCCCCGATGCAGGGCGGCACCATGTCCTCCCGCAGGGCGACGGCCGCGACATGCTCAGGACGCCATAGGCTCGGCCCGCGCGCCGTTTCGACTATTTCAGTAAAAGACATGTTGTCTCCATTCCAACGGCTCAGGGCAGGACACCCGGACGAACCAACATCGTGGCTCCTGCTGCAAGGAACATCAGCACGCCGCCGAGCAACAACGCGTCGGACGCGTGATTGTGGAAGAGCGTGCTGTAGACTGAAGTTTTTACTTGGGAATGACCTGAACGTGGCGGATAGCCTCGCGTAGCGCTGATTTCTTGCGAGCGTTTTGTGTCCATAAATGGGGCTTGCGGTGCGACTCGATCTGTGATTCGCTCGGGTTATGTTCATCGATGTGGTTCCGAATGGCCGATCGGCGCCGGCCGTGCTGTTGCGGGAGAGTTTCCGCGAGGGGCGGAAGGTTCACAAGCGTACCATCGCCAATCTGAGCCAGATGCCGCCCGCGTTGATCGATGGCCTACGAGCGCTGCTCGCGGGTGGCGCGGTGGTTGGTGGTGCCGATCAGGCGCTGGAGATCCGGCGTTCGCTGCCGCATGGTCATGTGGCGGCGGCACTCGGGATGATGCGCAAGCTCGGGATACCCCGCCTGCTGGGCCGGAGGGCGTCGCGCGAGCGCAGTCTCGCCCTGGCGCTGATCGCCGGCCGGGTGATCGCGCCGGGATCGAAGCTCTCGACCCTGCGCGGCCTGAACCCGGAGACCGCAACATCGAGCCTCGGGCAGATGCTTGATCTCGGTGTCATTGAAGAGCGCGAGATCTATGCGGCGCTGGACTGGCTGGGCACGCAGCAGGGGCGGATCGAACGGGAGTTTGCAAGGCGCCATCTGCGCGACGGCACGCTGGTGCTCTACGACGTCAGTTCATCCTACCTCGAAGGCCGGCATTGCGAACTGGCACACCACGGATACAGCCGGGATCACCGGCCCGATCGGCCGCAGATCGTCTATGGTCTGCTGTGCGATCGCGAGGGGCGGCCGATCGCAGTGGAAGTGTTCGAAGGCAACACCGCCGATCCGGCGACGATCGCCGCCCAGGTGGAGAAACTCAAGCGCCGGTTCCATCTCGAGCGCGTCGTCCTGGTGGGTGATCGCGGAATGATCACCACGGCGCGGATCCGCGAGACGATCAAGCCGGCGGGGCTGGACTGGATCAGCTGCCTGCGCGCGGGGCAGATCCAGGATCTTGCCGAGGGACCGCTGCAGATGTCGCTGTTCGACGAGCGCGATATCGCCGCGATCACGTCGCCCGATTATCCGGGCGAGCGGCTGATCGCCTGTCGCAACGCCGCCCTGGCGACCGAACGACGGCGCAAGCGCGAGGCGCTGCTCGTGGCCACCGAGACGGAACTGGCGCGGATCCGGGATGCGACACGGCGCAAACGCGCTCCTCTTCATGGCGAGGCCGCGATCGGGCTGGCGGTGGGGGCGGTGATCAACCAGCGCAAGATGGCCAAGCATTTCGATCTCACCATCACCGCCAGCCGCTTCGATTTCCAGCGCAACGCCGCCAGCATCGCGCGCGAGGCGGCCCTCGACGGCATCTATGTCATCCGCACCAGTGTGAGCGCGGACGTCATGAGCGAGACCGAAGCCGTGTCAGCCTACAAGGATCTCTCACGGGTGGAACGGGCGTTCCGGTCCCTCAAATCGGTCGATCTCGCGATCCGCCCGGTGCATCACTGGCTCTCGCCGCGGGTGCGTGCCCACGTCTTCCTCTGCATGATGGCCTATTACGTCGAATGGCATCTGCGCGACGCCCTCAAGCCCCTGCTGTTCCAGGATCACGACCGGCCAGGCGCGGAAACTGAACGCTCATCGCCGGTTGCCCCCGCATCGATATCCCCGGCCGCCGATCGCAAGCGCGGGCGACGCCGCAACGACCAGAACCTGCCGATTTCGAGCTTCACCGACCTGATGGCGCATCTCGCCACACAGACCCTCAACACCGCCTCCCTACCCAAGGCGCCGAACGCCACCTTCACCGCTCTGGCAAACCCCACGTCGCTGCAAACCACCGCCTTCGCCCTGATCGGGATCGACCCCATGCGTGTCCAGTAAGCGGCAAAATCAGATCTCGAAGTTCACCGATAAATACAGGGAATTTGCTTTCGAATCAGTGAAAACTTCAGAGTAGATCAGGGGCATGGTGATACTGAACAGGATCATCGGAATGACGATGAACATGTTGAAGATGCCCATGTAGACGCCCGTTCGGGCGGAGGGGATCGAATCTGTCAGCATGACATAGGGGTTTCCCATGATGCTTCCCCAGCCCAGGCCAACGCCGATGACGGCGACGAACAGCCAGTCACGATCATGGATCAGCGGGATGGCGAGCATCGTCAGACCCGCAGCGACCAGACACAGCGCATGAACCTTGTCAGGGCCGAATCGGCGGCTGACGGGCACCATCGCATAGGCAGCAGCGGCCGCGATCAGATTGTAGAATGCGCCAATGTCGCCATTGGTCAGAACCGCACTGCGAAATCCGTCGGATGCAACGATATTCGTATGATATACGGTTTCGGATATCGAATAGATGACGTAGCCCCAGTAGCAGCTCATCGCGTACCATTGGAACAGACTCATCATTCCCATGCGCCGCATCGGGGCGGGCATTTCCCGGATGGCGCTGAAGATTTCGCCGAGAGTCGACTGCTTCGGCTCGACCGGTGGAGCCGGCAATTCGGGGACGGCGAGGACCGACCAGAGAATGGTGGAAATCGAGACCACCGCCCCGATCACGAACACGACATGGGTAACAACCGGTATCCCATTCGCGGCCACCGCGTTTCGGCCGACGCCAAGCGCCACCAGGACGGCCGGCGCCGCATAGGCCAGGGTTTGCGCGAGACCCGTGAAGGAACTTTGAGTGAGAAAGCCCAATTCGCGCTGGCCCGCCGACAGGCGGTCGGAAACGTAGGCGCGATACGGCTCCATCGTGACATTGTTGGCAGCGACCAAAATCCAGAGCAGCGCCGCGGCCACGCCGATCGATCCGCTATAGGGCATCGCGAACAGGCACAGGCTGCACGCCAGAGCACCCGCAATGAAATACGGCACACGGCGCCCCCATCTGGTGCGCGTCCGATCGGAGAGCGCGCCGATGACAGGCTGCACGAGCAAGCCCGTTACCGGCCCCGCGAGATTGAGCAGCGGCAGGACCGCCTGGCTGGCGCCGAGATAACTGTAAATCGGTCCCATATTTCCCTGCTGCAATCCAAAACTGAACTGCAGACCGAAAAAGCCGAGATTCATCAATAAAATTCGCCAAAATGACAGAATTGGCTTTGGCTTCTCGTGTTGTGCGATTTCGGTCACCACTCTCGTTCCACCCGCTGCGCCCCTTCCTTCCTGTTAGTCTATGACATAAACACTCGACGCTTGCAATCGATTGCACTAGGGTTTGTTCTGTTGGGGGAAATGAGAAACGCCATGGAAGAAACGCACGAGATCGTTGTTGCCGATATCGGCGGCACACATGCGCGCTTCGCGCGCGCGCAACTGTGCGCACGGGGGGTTGCATCGGTTTCATCGCCGGTCACGCTGCGGACGAGCGATTTCGCATCGCTTGATCTCTGCTGGAAGGAATTTGCCAACCGTCAGGATACGCCGCTGCCGAAGGACGCGAGCATCGCCGTCGCCTCGCCGGTGTCGGCGGATGTCATGAAATTGACTAACAGCTCCTGGCTGATCCGCCGCGCGCATCTGCGCGACGAGCTTGGCCTTGAGACTGTTATTCTTCTCAACGATTTTTCAGCCATCGGCCATGCTGTTGCACACCTGCCGCAAGAGGGATTTTCGCATCTCTCAGGCCCGCCGAGGCCCCTTCCGGAAAGCGGGGTGATCAGCGTTATCGGTCCGGGGACGGGGCTTGGCGTGTCGTGTATTCTTCGCAAAGACGGCCACAGCTTCATCATCGGCAGCGAGGGAGGGCATATCGATTTTGCGCCGCTCGACCTGTTCGAGGATTTTCTGCTGACAAGGCTCCGCAGCCGATATCCCCGCGTCTCCGTCGAGCGCGTTGTGTCGGGGCCGGGACTGTCGAACATCTATCAATCCCTCGCCGAGATGGAACGGTGTCCGGTGCGGTTTGCCGATGATCGGCGTCTCTGGACCACGGCACTGAGCGGCACCGACAGACTGGCCTCCGAGGCGCTGGCGCGGTTCTGCCGATGCCTCGGGGCTGTCGCGGGTGATCTCGCACTGGCGCACGGGGCGGCGGCGGTCGTCATCGCCGGCGGGGTCGGCGCGCGCCTTGCCGATTATCTGCCGAAATCGGGGTTCGCCGCGCGCTTTGCCGCGAAAGGGCGGTTTGAACCAATCATGGCGGATATGCCTGTGAAGCTTCTCATCCACCCGCAGCCGGGGCTGTATGGCGCCGCGATGGCCTATCTAGAGCATCATCCGATCAGATGGAGTCATCTGATCGGATAAAATGGATCGGAAAGTGCTCTGGTGTCCCGAACCTGAAATCCACCGGATTTCAGATTCGGGACACTATTGAACGTCAAGCCATAGTTTCGCCAGCGTTCCGGCATCGTCGTGGCTGTCGATCGCGCGCCACATCGCCTGGGCTTTGGCTGGCTCACCGGCTTCCTTGAACGCGATCCCCATCTCAAGCTCGGCCTGGGCGGGTTGAGACAGCCGACCTGAGCGGATCGCCTCTGCCATGAGACGCAGGCCCGCTTTGTCGCCGCCCTCGACACTGTTCCATCCGATGTAGAACAACGCCTGTTCATCGTGAGACTTCCGGGCTTGCGCGACTGCCGCGGCCTGCCCCGCGCCCTGGTCGGCGACACGCTTCTTGACCAGGGCCATGAGGCGCTTCTGACGGTCCAGATCGGCGCCGGCGCCCATCACCCCACTGGCGAAACCGTGGGTGATGATGGCCAGCGCCTCGTTGTTCAGCCCCGCCTGCAACGCCTCCTGGGTTGCAAGCATATAGGCGGGTTCGGTTGCCGGAACCCCTGCGGCCTGCTGCAGCCTGAAGAAATCGAGCGCCAGGCGGTCGGCATAAACCGGCCTGGTCCGCAAGACGCCGAGCAACTGCGTCCAGTTCGCCTGCGTGGGATAGGCCTGCACCATCAGGGACAGGGCGCGGACATACCCGTCATTGTCCCTGGTCGTGGCATAGCAATAGGCGACCATCTGCAAATCGGTGAGTGAGCCATGCGGCCCGACCGCCTGGCTGAGCGGCGCGCACTCGTTCAACTTGAAATAGGATTGCAGCAATAATTGGTGATAGCGCGGGTCCCTGGACAGATGCGTCTTGATGACACCTGCGGCATGGGCGTAGTCGCCGGCCGCGTAGTAGGAACTCGCCTCCGCCTCGGCGACGACCGTGAGCCTTGGGCCTGACAATTGGCCGCTGGCCAGGAGCCCCGCATAGTCGGCGGCGGCGGCGGCATGGTCGCCGCGGGCCGCATCGATCGCGGCGCGTATCTGCAGGATCGTGAAGCTTTCCTCTGCCGTCTTCCCTGACACTGCCTCGGCTTTTGCCACATCACCGAGCGCCGCGGCGTAGCGGTGCGCGCTCAGGGCCTGCTCGGCGGCCCGCAGCGGGATGGCAATTTGCGGGCGAAGCGCCGCATATGCTGGCGCGGCCATCAGCATGGCGATGCCCAGCGCGAGAGTCCTGCGAAGCGCCTTCATTCACCTCTCCTATTGCGCAAACTGTTCGTTTCCAACGATACCGATCTTGGTCACGTCGTCACGCTCGGCGATCGCCATGACGGCGATGACATCACCGTAGCTCGCGAGCTTGTTCGGGTTGACGTGAACCTCCGGCTGGTCGGAAGCGGCGGCGATCTGCTTGAATTTTGCGTCCAGCGCCGTGAGGTTCGGCACTAACACACCGTTCCAGTAGATCGTTCCGTCGAAATCGATGTCCACCTGAACGACCGGCGGCGGAGAGGTGGGCGGCGGCGGGGCCCCGTTGGGCAGGTTCAGATTGACGGAATGCAACTGGATGGGAATCGTGATGATCAGCATGATCAGCAACACCAGCATCACATCGATCAACGGCGTGGTGTTGATGTCCACCATTTCTTCGGGCTCGTCGCCCGAGCCGAGATTCATCGCCATGGCTAGCTCCCCGCGTTAGGTTCTGGACTCAACTGATCCAAGATGTGACGGCGAGGACGAGGCAGATACCTGCGAGGAAATTTCGTGCGGTTTTGTCGTAGCGTGTGGCGATGGCGCGCCAGTCCTTGAGCCTGCAGAAGGCGCGTTCGATGAGATTGCGCTTTCTGTAGGCGACGGGGTCGAAGGGCGGAATGGCGCGGCGGTTGGGCATGGGCGAGATCACGGGCCTGGTGCCTTGGCGGGTGAGGAAGGCGCGCAGGTCATCGGCGTCGTAGGCTTTGTCGGCGATCAGCTCTTCTGGCCCGACTTGAACAGCGACCTGAAAATAGTCCAATGAAAACAGCCATGTATTGTGGGCGCGTGGTTTCTTAGCACCACACCCTGCGGCTTTCGGGAGGATTTGGATCAGGAAGCGGATGCGTCTCGCACGTTGGCTGGCAGGGCGACGCCGGCGGCCTTGAAGATCGGCCCGATCGAGTTGGTTGCTGGGGTGCGCAGGACGATCTGCTGCCCGCGCTTGCTGATGGTGACCTCCTGGAGGCGGTCGAGATCACGCAGGAGATCGGCCCATTCGACGCGCTTGCCGGCCCGGCGGAGTTTTTCGTCGAGCGCCTGGTGCAGGATCAGCGCGAGGAACGAGCAGAAGACGTGGCCGCGGATGGCGGCGTCGGAGGAATGGTAGATTGGCCGGGTGCGCATTGTCGCCTTCGCGACACGGAACAGCCGTTCGACATTCTGCAGGTCCCGGTAGCGGATCACCGCCTGCAGCGGTGAAATCCGGGCGTTGGAGCGCAGCACGAAGACGCCGTCGAAGCGGGCTTCCTCGGCGAGCTTGCCGGCGTCGATCTCGAACAGCTTGTGCTTGCGGCCGGGCTTTGCGTCACTGACCGGGCGCAGGAAGCGGCGATAGGCGGAGTTGCCGATCAGCGCCTTATCGCCGCGCGTCAGCTGACGATCGAGGGCGGCGACCACCTTGCGCCTGGTCTCGGCCTCTTCGATGGCCACCGCCTCGTTGCGGCAGACGATATAGCGCTTGCCCGCGACCTTGACCTCCTTGATGAAGAGCTGGGTCTCGTCGCCACCGGCGCGCTCGAGGCAGAGCGGGGTGTAGGGGCGCTCATCGGCCAGCACCACCTCGCGGACGATGCGGTCGGTGCGTTCCCTTGCGCCGAGCACGTATTCCAGCCCGCGCTCCTCCAGCGCGGCGATCGTCGCGGCACTGATCATGCCGCGATCGGCGACGACGCAGACCCGGCCGATGCCGAAGCGCGACCGCAGGCGGTCGATCACCGGCACCAGCACCGAGACATCGGCGGTGTTTCCTGGCCACATCTCGGTGCAGATTGGCCTTCCGTCCTGATCGATCACCACGCCGAGGATCATCTGCGCGAGCTGTGGGCGGTAATCCTTGGAGTGGCCCCGCGCGCCCAGCGTCTCGCCGCCGGCACCTTCGAAATACAGCGAGGTGGTGTCCATGAACACGACCGAGAGGTCGGTGAACAGATCATGCCGTCGGGCGAAGAGACGCTCTTCCACCAGATCCTTCACCGTCCGTGGCGCAAAGGGCGTGGCATCCCCCTGTTCCTCGTCCGGCAGCTCTTCGCCGAGCCAGGCCATGGCGCGGTAGAGGTGATGCAGGCCGAGCTCCTCGGTGCCGGGAATGTCGTAATCCTCGAGCCATTTGTCGCAGGCGCGATCCGAGCCCGAGACCATGATCCGGTGGAGCACGGTGGCGAACACCGCGCGCTCGACCGGGAACTCGAACTGCCGCCCGGCCAGCAGCTCCTCGAACACAGCAGCGATCCCGCTCTCCTGCCACAGTCGGCCGAACAACAGCGGCGCGCCGATCCGCTTGCAGCTCAGCCCGTCCGGATTGCCTGCCGCCAGCTGGGCCAGGACCGAGGCACGGTCGGCATAGCGCGCGATCGAGGCGGCGAGGCGGTCGAGACCTCCATCGGCCAGGACGACTTCCTTCCGGCCCAGGTTCTTGATGATGCGCTGCTTGCTGCGCCCGTCCTCACGGACGCTCTCGACCAGATAAAGGTAGCTGTAGCCGTTGATTCGCTTCTCGCGCACGAACATGCCGAATTGGCAGCCGAAAACCAATCATAAATCAAGTTAAAAGAAGCAATTTACGCAATTATTTAGCACCACGTTTTTGCAAAATCCCGACGTGCCTACGAAAATCTCGAGTGAAATCAAAGATCTCAACTTACGATACCGTATCGTTCCGGGTTTGACTGTTTAAGTCGGGTCTGGTGGCGGTATTGTGGGCAGAAGCGCCCTGGCGCCGCTGATGTCGGAGGCCTGTCCCGGCGTCAGGAGGAGTGCGGCGATGCGCCCCTGCTCATCCGCGACGGCGTGGATCTTGGTCGTCCGTCCACCCTCGACCGGCCGATAGCCTGGCTTTGCGCCCCCCTTTACCGCCCGCGGCCGCGCGATGTGCCCGAACCGAGGTGCTGTCCACCATGGCGATGCGCGGCGGATACGCGCAGGCGACCAGGGCCGCAAAGATCTCCTGCCAGAGGCCACGCTGGCTCCAGCGGTTGAACCGGTTGAACACCGTGGTTCGTGGCCCATAGGCCTCAGGAAGCGCTCGCCATCGCAAGCCCTCGCGAAAGCGATGCAGGATGCCGCTCAGCACCCGGCGGTCATCAACCCGAGGCTTGCCGCCAAGCTTCGGCAGCAATGGTTCGATCGCAGCCCATTGCGTGTCGTTCAGCCAGAAAAGTTCCGCCATGTTCCAAGTCCTCCAAACAGACTTGAATCAGACGCTCCGTAGTCATGGCAATAGGTACAGAACCTAGAGCCAGTGGGGTCGGTCACGAAATTCACCTTCGTGATTCCCACCTGCTGGCAGATAAACAAGACCTGCCCGACCGATTTGTATTGCGCATTTCTATCGCCACGGATCACGATGGCCGGCTGTGGATTTTCGCGCGCGATTTTGATCATGTCCCGACGCAGCGTCGCCACATCGGGGATCAGTTGCTGGTTCCAGTAAATCCCGCCCTTGCGATCGACCGAAATGTTGATGTTTTCCGGCCTGGTTTGCAGCGGCTGATTTTTTTCATGCGGGAGCTGAACGGGAATGGTGTGCGTGACCACCGGAATGGTGATGAGAAAGATGATCAGCAGCACCAGCATCACGTCAACGAGGGGGGTGGTGTTGATGGTGGAGACGAGGTCGTCGTCTCCATCACCGCCAAGCTGCATTGCCATGGCTGTTACGCCACCTGCTCGGCGGCATCGCTGCTCAGCAGCACGAAGAGCATCTTTTTGGCGAATTTGCGCACGAGATCCATCGACCTCTTGTTGCGGCGCACGAGGAAATTGTACCCAAGCACGGCCGGAACCGCGACCGCGAGACCGATGGCGGTCATGATCAGCGCCTCGCCCACGGGGCCGGCCACCTTGTCGATGCTCGCCTGGCCGGCGATGCCGATAGCGGTGAGCGCGTGATAGATGCCCCAGACCGTGCCGAAAAGCCCGACGAACGGCGCTGTCGAGCCGACCGTGCCCAGCAGCGCCAGCCCGTCTTGCAGGCGGCTTTGCACACCGGCCACGCCATCCTCGATCGACGAGGTCGCGAAGCTGTGCAGATCGATTTTACCAAGCAGGCCCGGATGTTTCTCGAGCGACTCGATGCCGGTCTGGGCGACGTAGTGAAAGGCCGTGCCTTTCCTCATTGTCGCGGTCGCGACGCGGACGGAGCCGGCATTCCAGAAGCCCGCATCGACCGCCTTCGCGTCGCGAAACAGTCGCGATTGGGCGATCCCCTTGGTGATCAGCACGTACCAGCTGCTCATCGACATCACGACCAGGATGAGCAAGGTGCCGCGCGCGACAAAATCACCATGGGCCCACAATGCACCGAGCCCATAAGGATTTGCTATGCTGATGATTCGGGGCTGGCGGGCGGGCGGCGGTGCTACGGGCGGCGCGGCCTGGGCGCCATTGGCAGTGGCGGCAGAGGACGCAGGCGCGGGCGTGCTGGCTGCCGCCGGCGCGGCGGCGGCAGAGGACGCAGGTGCGGGCGTATTGGCTGCCGCAGGCGCGGCAGCGGCAGGCGCGGGAGACGGGCTGGGCGCGGAGCTTTGGGCGTGTGCCACGGACAGCCCGGAGCAGAGGAGAAACATCGCCGCAAGTCGGAAAAGATTCTGTTTGTTTGACATCGTCGTCACCTAAACTTGACTGTTAAAATAAGGTCCGGACACGCCGGGGATCAATTCGCCCTGAATTCAAAGGGGGCTCGCACCAGAACAGTCTTCCCCTGGCCGTGACAGGACAGCATGCTGACGCCTTGCAGGGCGAGCCGGTTGACGCCCGGGAAAGTCGAGGACACGACGTGGGGATTCGCGACCGCGCCGCTGGCCTCAACCGAGAACTCGACGACCACGCTTGCACTGTTGATCCCCTCCGAGTCGGATAGTCTCTGGAATGCGTTGGAAAGTGCCTGAGCAACGCGCACGATATTGGGGCAGACCACGCCGATGCTGACAGGATGTGGCTTGGCGGGCGCGGGCTTGGCGGGGACGGGCTTGAGCGCGGTGGGAGCCGTCGGCCTGGTGGAAGACGTTACGGCAAACACCGGCTTTTGCCGCGGCGGTTGTTGAATCTGGACAATCGGCGGCGGGATGTAGGGTGGCGGCGGCGCGCTCAATACGGGCGGGGGCGGGGGCGGCGGCGCTACCGGCGGCGGCGGCGGAGCAGAGGCTTTCACAATCTTGATTTCCAGAGGCTTCCTGAGCAGATCGACCGCGCTCGTGGCCAGGCCCGAGACAAGGGCATAGACGAGGAAGACATGCAGCACGATGACGATGCCAATGCCAATCGCCTTGTTTCGGTTCATTGGAACGTTGTCGCCAAACTCCATAGTCAATCTCTCCCGGGAGATCGCCCGCAGGGGCCTGATTTTATAAAAACCGCGGCGCGCGGCACCGGCCGGCCCATTCCGGCTTTGGACAAGGGACAGTCACAAAGAGAGGCCAGGCCGCTCGCGAACCTGGCCAGTTTGAAACAACAGTTCAGGTTAGAAATTGTAGCGAACCGAAGCCTGGACCGTTCGCCCATTGAACGCGCGGGCTGCCGCAGCCGTCGCGCCGCTGATATTGTCCAGCTCCGAATAGGCAATCGCGTTGGTCACGTTGCTCGCGGTGAGCATCGCTGTGAGCTTGGGGGTCACGTGATAGGTCGCGAACAGGTTGAGCAGCGCATAGCCCGGCATGACGATGGTGTTCTGATCATTGCCGTAGGACGAGGTTGTTCCGATGACATTGCCGCCGACCGTGAGTTTCCGATACGTGTAGGATGGCGAAATCTGGAAGATCCAGTCGGCCTGGCGCTGTGGCGTCATGCCGAGCGCCCCCGTCTCGTTGGTCGAGGTGATGCGCGCATGGGTGTAGGTCGCGCCAGCCCGGACCTGGAAGCCGCGATAGACATAGCCCAGTTCGATCTCCGCGCCGTATGAGTGGTATTTGTTGGCGGATGCGACCTGTGTGGTCACGTCGTAATTCGACTCCGACGTGTAGGCATCGAACAGCGTGACGAAGGCGTTGAGGTTTCTGTAGCGCCCCTTAACACCGCCTTCATATTGCTTGACTTCATTGATCGGGATCGGGGCCGAACCGTTGAGGTCATTCTGGCCGGGATTGATGATGCGGTCCGCGTTGAAGGAAACGCCATCGCTGATCCGGCCGAAGACTGCGAGGTTGTGGTTGAACTCGTAGTTCGACCCGACCGAGTAGGAGGTGTGCCGAACCGAATAATTCACGTTGTACTGGTTGGCGGCCAGATACCGATACGAACCGTTGCTGAGCACGGCTCCATTGAAATAGCCGCTTGCGTTCTGGATGTCTTCACGGACGCTCGCATCACTGGTCAGCTTGCCGAACGACCAGCCGAGATCGAGATAGGGCGAGGTCGTCACGTACGAGACGTGATAGGTCCGATCGCAACATCCGCCAAAGCCGCTGCCGATGCCGCCGATCGATGTCGTCGAGTTGAGGAGCGCGGCATTCCCCTGATCGATCCCCATCAGATAGGAATTGAAGTTCCACACCAGATCGAGGTTCTGGTTCGCGACGTAAAGTCCGGCCGTGGGCGTGAAGGTGCCGAGCGATCCCGCATCGAGGCTCCTCGACACTTTGAGGTCGTTGGCGATGTTGCCCAGATTGTTGAGGCGGGTGTCAAACGCCACCGTGGAGTAGGCCGTGCCGGTGTAGGTTTGCCCGACATTGGGGCCGGTGACCCATGTGGCGCCGGTAACGACCGAGCCGTTATTCGCCGGATAGATGCCCATGAACCCGCCGCGGATCGCCGCATAACGGAAATTGTCCTTGACGTTTATGCCATTCTCAAATGTCTTCGACAGTTGAAATCCGATCGACGCATCCTTTGCCTGGAAGCCGGAGTTGAAATTGGTCGCGGAATAGCCGTTGTTGGAGTTCAGCGTGACGTCCTGACCCAGATTCGGCGAGTAGAAGCTGAATGTCCGAGGGTCGATGCCCGGGATCGCACGGATCGATCCGTTGATGGTGGTCACCGGCACCGGCAGGGCGGTTGGCCCCTGATCGTCAAGATAGCCGAAATTGACCCGGATATAGCCGCCCTTGATGTCATGCGTGAAATTGCCATGGATCTGGCCGCCATGGGAAATGCCATCCACCGCATTCCGCGATCCGCCCTGCCCGTAATGATAGAAGCCGGCGATCTCGAAGCGGTTGTTGGCGTTGATCGGGCCGCCATACCCGACTTAAACAGTCAAACCCGGAACGATACGGTATCGTAAGTTGAGATCTTTGATTTCACTCGAGATTTTCGTAGGCACGTCGGGATTTTGCAAAAACGTGGTGCTAAATAATTGCGTAAATTGCTTCTTTTAACTTGATTTATGATTGGTTTTCGGCTGCCAATTCGGCATGTTCGTGCGCGAGAAGCGAATCAACGGCTACAGCTACCTTTATCTGGTCGAGAGCGTCCGTGAGGACGGGCGCAGCAAGCAGCGCATCATCAAGAACCTGGGCCGGAAGGAAGTCGTCCTGGCCGATGGAGGTCTCGACCGCCTCGCCGCCTCGATCGCGCGCTATGCCGACCGTGCCTCGGTCCTGGCCCAGCTGGCGGCAGGCAATCCGGACGGGCTGAGCTGCAAGCGGATCGGCGCGCCGCTGTTGTTCGGCCGACTGTGGCAGGAGAGCGGGATCGCTGCTGTGTTCGAGGAGCTGCTGGCCGGGCGGCAGTTCGAGTTCCCGGTCGAGCGCGCGGTGTTCGCCACCGTGCTCCACCGGATCATGGTCTCGGGCTCGGATCGCGCCTGCGACAAATGGCTCGAGGATTACGACATTCCCGGCACCGAGGAGCTCGGCCTGCATCACCTCTACCGCGCCATGGCCTGGCTCGGCGAAGAGCTGCCGGACGAGGAACAGGGGGATGCCACGCCCTTTGCGCCACGGACGGTGAAGGATCTGGTGGAAGAGCGTCTCTTCGCCCGACGGCATGATCTGTTCACCGACCTCTCGGTCGTGTTCATGGACACCACCTCGCTGTATTTCGAAGGTGCCGGCGGCGAGACGCTGGGCGCGCGGGGCCACTCCAAGGATTACCGCCCACAGCTCGCGCAGATGATCCTCGGCGTGGTGATCGATCAGGACGGAAGGCCAATCTGCACCGAGATGTGGCCAGGAAACACCGCCGATGTCTCGGTGCTGGTGCCGGTGATCGACCGCCTGCGGTCGCGCTTCGGCATCGGCCGGGTCTGCGTCGTCGCCGATCGCGGCATGATCAGTGCCGCGACGATCGCCGCGCTGGAGGAGCGCGGGCTGGAATACGTGCTCGGCGCAAGGGAACGCACCGACCGCATCGTCCGCGGCGAGGTGGTGCTGGCCGATGAGCGCCCCTACACCCCGCTCTGCCTCGAGCGCGCCGGTGGCGACGAGACCCAGCTCTTCATCAAGGAGGTCAAGGTCGCGGGCAAGCGCTATATCGTCTGCCGCAACGAGGCGGTGGCCATCGAAGAGGCCGAGACCAGGCGCAAGGTGGTCGCCGCCCTCGATCGTCAGCTGACGCGCGGCGATAAGGCGCTGATCGGCAACTCCGCCTATCGCCGCTTCCTGCGCCCGGTCAGTGACGCAAAGCCCGGCCGCAAGCACAAGCTGTTCGAGATCGACGCCGGCAAGCTCGCCGAGGAAGCCCGCTTCGACGGCGTCTTCGTGCTGCGCTCCAACGCCCGGATTTCACCGCTGCAGGCGGTGATCCGCTACCGGGACCTGCAGAATGTCGAACGGCTGTTCCGTGTCGCGAAGGCGACAATGCGCACCCGGCCAATCTACCATTCCTCCGACGCCGCCATCCGCGGCCACGTCTTCTGCTCGTTCCTCGCGCTGATCCTGCACCAGGCGCTCGACGAAAAACTCCGCCGGGCCGGCAAGCGCGTCGAATGGGCCGATCTCCTGCGTGATCTCGACCGCCTCCAGGAGGTCACCATCAGCAAGCGCGGGCAGCAGATCGTCCTGCGCACCCCAGCAACCAACTCGATCGGGCCGATCTTCAAGGCCGCCGGCGTCGCCCTGCCAGCCAACGTGCGAGACGCATCCGCTTCCTGATCCAAATCCTCCCGAAAGCCGCAGGGTGTGGTGCTAAGAAACCACGCGCCCACAATACATGGCTGTTTTCATTGGACTATTTTCAGGTCGCTGTTCAAGTCGGGCCTGAGTGCAATCAGGTTTTCGCCAGTTTTCCCCGCCGCCGCCGCGGGCGGGGCGCGATACTGGCGCCGCAGGACGCGCGTATGATCAGACGCACCGGCACGACGCTGGAGCGCACGTCCTCTCCCGCCATCCGCTTGAACAGCTTGTTCACCATCAGGCGGGCCCCGGCCGCCAGATCCTGATGCACGGTGGTCAAGGCGGGGGTGTAGGAAGCGGCCAGCATCAGGTCATCGAACCCCACGACCGCGGCGTCGCGCGGGACATTCAGGCCATGACGATCGAAAATGTTGATCGCGGCGCCCGCCAGCTGGTCCGAGGCGGCGAAGACCGCATCGAAGGGCGTCCCCTTGGCCAGAAATTCGCCGATCGCCGCGTGGCTGCCAGCTTTCCTGAACGTCACGCGGCACTCGAGGGCAGGGTCCCAGCTCACACCGGCCCCGGCCAGGGCCTCATGGTAGCCTTCGAAACGCGCGGCGATCTCTGGCAATTCCCGGTCGCCGAAAAAGGCGATCCGCCGATGGCCGCGTTCGAGCAGGTGCTCGACCGCCATGCGCCCCCCGGCGCGGTTGTCGGACCCGACGGTGATGTAGGCGTCATCGCCCATATCGGCGCCCCAGACCACCAGCGGCTTGTAACGCTGGCCCAGCGCCTTGATCTGCGCGTGCTGAGTGCTCTGCCCGATGAGCAGGATGCCATCGCTCCGCCGCTCGATCACCAGATTGGCGAGGCCGTTCGGTTCGCCGGCGCCGATCTTGCGCAGCAGGAGGTCATAGCCGCGATCGGCCAGTTCGTCGGCCAGGAATCCCAGCATCTCGAGGAAAAACGGATCGGATATTCCCTGATCGACTTCATGATGCAGCGGAACGGCGACGGTAATGGTGCCGGTTCTTTGCAGCCGCAGGTTGCGGGCCGTGTGGTCGACCGTATAGCCGACAGCTTCGGCGATTTCCCGAATTCTCTCCCGTGTCGCCTGGCTGATGAGCGTGCTGCCCCGCAACGCCCGGGAAACGGTCGCCTCGGAGACGCCGGCTAGGCGGGCGATATCAGACATTTTTCTTGACACGTGAGCGATACCCTATCCCGTTGTCTCACATACGAGCGTGGCGGGCGCTGCCAACCACACCCGACGCCGCGGGGCGCCCGGCCGGACGCCGATCCGGAACGGGCGCGCCCCTCGCGCATGGACCTTGGCGTCAATAGCACCGCGGCGTGCGCGATGTCGAAATGCCGCACGCCGATGGGCCAGCGTCGCCCGGATACCGGGCCGTGGTGATCGGGGTATTGGCGTCGCAGAGCCTGGCGAAGCCGGCCGTGGCGCATGCGGGGGGCACGCGCCGCCGATCGATGCGTTTCCGGAAATTCGGGTCCTCCGTGGGGGCGGCGCGGTCAGCTCAGCAGGGCTGCGAGCAGGGAATCGAGCCGCTTGCGGCCCTCATAGGTCGCCGCGACGCGCGCTGCCGTGATGTCGAGATAGCCGGCCTCGATCGCCCGCGCCGTCATGTCGGGGTCGAGCAGGCTGACGAGATCGCGGCCGGTTCGCGCCGCGTAGGCGTCGCGGTCGATTCCCTCGGCGAGACGCAACCCCATCAGCAGCGCCTCGCGGGCCCGGTCATCGGCGCCGATCGCGATCTCCTCGGTGCTGCCATGACCTGCCGCCTCGACCCGCGCGGCCCATTCCTCCGGCGCGCGGTGCCGCCGGGTTGCCAGCAGTGTCGTGCCCAGGCTGATCCGCCCATGCGCGCCGGCACCGATGCCGGCATAGTCGCGGTAGCGCCAGTAGGCGAGGTTGTGGCGCGATTCCTCGCCGGGCTTCGCGTAGTTGGAGATCTCGTAGGGGGCGAGGCCGAAGCGGGCCGCTTCCTCGGCGGTGGCGTCGTAGAGCGCGGCGGCGTCGTCATCCTCGGGGAGCGCGAAATCGCCGCGGGCATGGGCGGTGGCGAAGCGGGTGCCGGGCTCGATGGTGAGCTGGTAGAGCGAGAGATGATCGAGCCCGACGGCGAGGGCGGCGCCGAGTTCGGCGCGCCAGGCGGCGAGCGTCTGGCCGGGCCGGGCATAGATCAGGTCGAAGGACAGGCGCGGGAAGATGGCGCGGCCGAGTTCGACCGCGGCCAGCGCCTCGGCGGCGCCATGCTCGCGGCCGAGAAAGCGCAGCGCGTCGTCGTTCAGGCTCTGCACGCCGATCGAGACGCGGTTCACCCCGGCCGCGCGATAGGCGCGGAACCGCCCGGCCTCGATGCTGGTGGGGTTGGCCTCGAGCGTGATTTCGAGATCGGGGGCGGGGGCGAACAGGCGGCAGGCCCGCCCGATCAGTGCGGCGACGCTTTCGGGCGCCATCAGGCTCGGCGTGCCGCCGCCGAAGAAGATCGAGGTCAGGCGGCGCGGGCCGAGGCGGGCGGCCTCGTAGTCAAGCTCGGCGAGGAGTGCGGCGACGATCCGCGGCTCCGGGATGCGCTCGCGGACATGGGAGTTGAAGTCGCAATAGGGGCATTTTGCCTTGCAGAAAGGCCAGTGGATATAAAGGGCGAGCGGGGTCATGCGGGGTGGTTTAGCATGTCTTGCGCGGAAGGAAGATCTGGGCCATACGGCGCGGGTCGGCACGCTTTCGAGCGAGGATGCCGATAATTCGCACACGAAGCGCCTTATCCAGCGCGCTGGTTCCGGTGCCGCAAGGCTCGGCTTCGTGGAGGTTCAACCGGATGGCGGCCCGCGCGGTCGCCCCAGACAAGGATACCAGATCATGGCGATGCCAGACGTTTCCCTGCGTCAGCTCCTCGAAGCCGGCGTGCATTTCGGCCACAATACCCGCCGCTGGAACCCGCGCATGTCGCCGTTCCTGTTCGGCGTGCGCAACCAGGTTCACATCATCGACCTGCAGCAGACGGTGCCGATGCTCGAGCGCGCGCTGCGCGAGATCCGCAACGTGACCGCCGGCGGCGGGCGGGTGTTGTTCGTCGGCACCAAGCGGGCCGCGGCCGAGCATGTGGCCGATGCGGCGAAGCGCTGCGGGCAGTATTATGTGAACCACCGCTGGCTCGGCGGCATGCTGACCAACTGGAAGACCATCACCAACTCGATCCGCAAGCTGCGGCAGATGGAAGAGACGCTCGCCGGCGAGGGCCAGGGCCTGACCAAGAAGGAAATGCTGAACCTGATGCGCGAGCGCGAGAAGCTCGACCGCGCGCTGGGCGGCATCAAGGAAATGGGCGGCCTGCCGGACATCCTGTTCATCATCGACACCAACAAGGAGAAGCTCGCGGTCGAGGAAGCCAACAAGCTCGGCATTCCGGTCGTCGCGGTGCTCGACTCGAACTCGAACCCCGAGGGCGTCACCTATCCGATCCCGGGCAATGACGACGCGATCCGCGCCATCACGCTGTATTGCGACCTGGTCGCCAACGCGGTGCTCGACGGGATCAGCGCCGAGATGGCCGCTTCCGGCGCCGATATCGGCGCGCTGGAGGAGCTGCCGGCCGAGGCGGTGGCGGACGAGGACGCCGAGGCGCAGGCCTGAGCCGCAGGCGGGACGAATTCCGGGCCCGCCGCGCGGCGGGCCCGGCCCTGTTCATTTTCTGAGGAGAACTCCCATGGCCGAAATCACCGGCGCGATGGTCAAGGATCTGCGTGAAAAGACCGGCGCGGGCATGATGGACTGCAAGAAGGCGCTGACCGAGAGCGGCGGCGACATGGAGGCCGCGATCGACTGGCTGCGCAAGAAGGGTCTTGCCGCGGCGGCCAAGAAGTCTGGCCGGACGGCGGCGGAAGGCCTGGTCGGCGTTGCGCATGAGGGCAACAAGGCGGCGATGGTCGAGGTGAATGCCGAGACCGACTTCGTGGCCCGCAACGAAGCGTTCCAGAATTTCGTCGAGACCGCGGCGAAGCTGGCACTCACCGTGGGCGAGGATGCCGAGGCGCTGAAGGCGGCCACCTATCCGGGCACGTCGCACAGCGTTGCCGACGAGCTGGTCAGCCTGGTCGCGACCGTCGGCGAGAACATGTCGATCCGCCGGGTTGCGGTTGTCGAGGTGAAGGACGGCGTCGCGGCCTCCTACGTGCATGGCGCGTTGAAGCCGGGGCTCGGCAAGATTGGCGTTCTGGTGGCGCTCGAGGGCAATGCCAGCGAGGCGCTGGCGACGCTGGGCCGGCAGATCGGCATGCATGTCGCGGCGACGCGGCCGGACGCGCTGAGCATCGCCGAGGTCGATCCGGCGGCGCTGGAACGCGAGAAGGCGGTGCTGGCCGAGCAGGCACGCGCCTCCGGCAAGCCGGAAGCGATCATCGAGAAGATGGTCGAGGGCCGGGTGAAGAAGTTCTACGAGGATGTGGTGCTGCTGGAGCAGACCTGGGTGCACGACGGCGAAAGCAAGGTGCAGAAGATCGTCCAGGGCGCGGGGGCGACGCTGACCCGTTTCGTTCGGTTCACCCTGGGCGAGGGGATCGAGAAGGAAGCCACGGACTTTGCGGCGGAAGTCGCGGCGGCGGCGGGGGTCTGACCCTTCGCTGCGATCCGCCGCGCGGCGATGCGCGGCGGGAGTGGGATGTCGAGGACGGCGGCGCGGCGATCGCGCCGCCGTTTTCATGTCCGGCCGCCGGGGTGGGCAAGAGCGGGTTGCGCCGCCCTGCCCTGCCCTGCCCTGCGTCGCTCAGACCAGCGCGGGCAGTGGCGGCGATGCGGCGGGCGGGCGGGCGGGCGCGGTGGCGGCGGGAGCGGCGAGGGTTCGGAAGCCGGCGACGCGGTCGGCCAGGCGGCCGATTTCCTCGCGCAGGGAATGGGTGGCGGCGGAGGTTTGCTCGACCATCGCGGCGTTCTGCTGCACGGCAACGCTGACCTCGCCGGCAGCGGCATTCAGCTCGGCGAGGCTGCCGGCCTGCTCGGCGGCGGCGGTGGCCATTTCGCCGACCAGGCCGTGCAGGTCGGTGACATGGCTCAGGATGGTATCGAGCGCCGTGCCGGTTTCACCAACGAGACGCACGCCGGCATCCACCTGTTCGGAGGAGCGGGCGATGAGCTGCTTGATCGATTTCGCGGCCTCGGCCGAACGGTGGGCAAGGGCGCGGACCTCGGTGGCGACGACGGCGAAGCCGCGCCCGGCCTCGCCCGCACGGGCGGCCTCGACCCCGGCGTTCAGCGCCAGCAGGTTGGTCTGGAACGCCACCTCGTCGATCAGGCCGATGATCTGGTCGATCTCGCGGGATGACGCCTCGATCCGGTTCATTGCCGCCACCGCCTCGCCGACGACGGCGTGGGATTTGCGCGCGGCAGCGCTGGTGGCATCGACCGCCTTGGCGGCGCGGGCGGCATTGGCGGCGGTTTTGCCAAGGCCGGTGGTCACGCTGCCGAGCAGGGTGCTGACCTGTTCGAGGGAGGTGGCCTGACGCTCGGTGCGGCCGGAGAGATCGCCGGCGGCGGTGGCGATTTCGGTGACGCCGAGATTGATCTCGTCGGTGCTGCGGCGCACGCCGGCGATGCTTTCCGACAGGCGGCTCGCGGCCGTGTTGAAATCGACGCGCAGCCGGTCGAGCGAGGGGATCAGTTCATGGCCGATCGCGACGGAGAGATCGCCGTTGGACAGGCGCGCCAGCGCATCGCCGACCAGCCCGACCTCGCGCATGCGGGCGGTGAGATCGACCGCGAACTTGACGACCTGGATCACCTTGCCCTCGGTATTGTAGACCGGATTGTAGGTGGCCTGGAGCCAGACGGACCGGCCGCCCTTGCCGATGCGCTCGAACTCGGCGGAGAAGAACTCGCCCTTGCGCAGCCGCTCCCAGAAGGCGGCGTAGGCCGGGCTCGCGGCATAGGACCGGGTGGCGAACATGGCATGCCGGCGGCCGACGACCTCGTCGCGCGCATAGCCCATCGTGGCCAGGAAGTTGCCGTTGGCATCGAGAATGGTGCCGTCGAGCGTGAAGGTGATGACGGCCTGCGAGCGGCCGATCGCGTTGATCAGGCCCTCATTGGTGGCGGCGGCGGTGGTTTCGGCGGTGATGTCGAGCGCGGCGGCGGCGATCCGCACCACGCGGCCGCTTCGGTCGCGCACCGGGGTATAGACGGCGCGCAGCCACAGCTCGTTGCCGGCCTTGCCGAGGCGGCGGAACACGCCGGAACTGGCGGCGCCGGCGGCAAGGCCGCGCCAGAAGGCGGCATAGGCCGCGCTGTCGCGCTCGGCAGGGGCGACGAGCAGGCGGTGATGGCGGCCGGCAAGCTCGGCGAGGTTGTAGCCGGTGAGGCGAAGGAAGCGCTCGTTGGCATCGAGGATCGTGCCGTCCGGCGTGAAACTGGCGAGACCGAAGGATTCGCCAAGAGATTTCATGTTTCGATATTTGTCTATAAAATGACTTAAACGAAAAACCATGGCGCGGGACGGTCCCTGTCTGCAATCCTCTTCGTGTCTATTTGAGAATTGTGCACACTTGATTAACGGAACCACGGCGGAAGACCGGCGTTTTTCGCGGGTCGGCATCCGGGACGGCGCGGATATCATGGTGTCTGATTTCATTTTCATTGCCGTTTGGACGGGATTTTTTTGCGGGCAATAAAAATTGACGATTTGTCAGCGAGTCCGGCCGAGACCGCGCGCCGCCGCGACGAGCAGGGCGAGAAGGCCGAGAGACGCGGCGACCCAGGCGAGGCGGCTGTAGCGCGGCGCGAAGGTGAAGCGCAGACGGTTGATCCCCTGGTGCAGGGGGACGGACTGGAACACCTCGCCCGTGCGGGTGAGCGGGATTGGCGCCGCGTTGTCGGTGGCGCGCCAGCCGGCGGCGTAAAGCTCGCGGCGGGTCAGGCGCGCGGGCGCCGCACAGGTGGCGATGACATGATCGGTGCCGGGCGATGACAGGGAACAGGCCGGGTCGGTCGTGTAGAACGGCGCGGCGTTGGTCAGGCGCCAGATGCTGAGCAGATGGTCCGACCAGGCGCGGACCAGGTAGGGCGACCGGGGAGCACTGAACACGAGGCGCGGGGTGTGGAGGGGGACCGGCTTGCCGTCGGGCCCGGTGATCGCGACGGCGGCGGGGTTGTGGGTGATGTAGGCCCAGACGGCATCCGGGCTGGTGCCGCCGCGATGGGCGAAGGTGATGGTGTAGGCCTCGCCCTGCCGCAGATGGACGGGGTGGTCGAGCTTCACGGTGAAGGGGCCGTTATCCGGCGAGCCCTGCATCGGCGCGTGGCCGGAGGCGCAGGCGGCGCCGGGCGCGCCGGGGCAGATCGTGATGGTTCCGGTGCCGTTGGCGGCGTTGCCATAGGTGCCGTGGAGAATGCCGATCCGGGTGAAGGCGGGGAGCCTGGCAAGGGCGGCGGAGGCGGTGCCGCGGAAGGTCATCGCATGGCCCGGCGCGAGGGGAATGCCCAAGGCATTGGCGCTGATCGGCGGGAAGGCGACGGTGGACGCGGGGATGAAGGACGGGGGGGCGATCAGGTAGCGGATGGCAAGGGCGGCATAGGCCGGCTCGCGGCGCAGGAATTCATCGCGGGCGTAGGTGGGGGTGAGCGGGGCGAAAAGCGGCTGGAACAATGCGGGAGGCAGACGCCCGCCGAATTCGGGGGCGAGATGGTCATGGATGTAGCGGGCGAAGGAGAGGTCGGCCGGGAAATATTCGTAGTTGATGTCGGGATAGCCGAAATAGGCGGAATAATTGGCGAGGATCGGGCTGAGCGTGTAGGCGCGGGCCGGGGTGAGGTGGGTGCGGAGATAGGCGAGCGCCGCCGTATCGAGCGTGCCGGCGCGGTGATTGCCGAGCCGGGGGACGAGGAACAGGGCGATGGCGTTGGTGGCGAGCAGCGCGACGAAGGCGAGGCGCCGGGCCTCGCCGCGCAGGGCGTAGAGCGCGAGGGCGGCCAGCAGGAGACTGGCGGCGGCGGCGGCGAGGGCGGCGCGATACCAGGCATGCTGGATGATGGCGGCAGCGGCGGCGAGGCGCCAGGGCAGCAGCGACGGCGCGGCGAGCACGCCGGCCGCGAGCAGCAGGACGAGGGCGGCCAGCAGCGGCAGGGCCCGGGGCAGCGGGGCGGAGCGGGCGGCGTCGATCCCGCAGGCGGCGAGGGTGGCGATGGGCAGCAGCCAGATGGGGGTGGCGTAGCGCCAGAAATAGACCTTGCCGAGGCCGGGGATGAGGTTGCTGGCGGCGATGATGGGGTGGATGCCGAACAGGCGGGCGAGGCAGCCCAGCGTCCAGACGCCGAGGAACAGGGCGAGGCCGCGATCGCGCGCCGCGATCAGCCCGGACAGGGCGGCGAGGATGGGCAGCAGGCCGATGGAGCGGCCGGTCGCGTCGGCGAGGCCGAACAGCGGGTCGCTGCCGATCCAGTCATTCAGGGGGCCGAAGACATAGGGCACGAGGAGGCCGGCGATGCCCCGCGCGGGGATCGATTGCTGGCCGAAATTATGGCCGCCGAGCTGGCCGCTGGCGAGCAGTGCATCGGCGAAGGCGACGAGCTGGGGCGCGGCGATGGCGAGGCCGCAGAGGCCACCGGCGGCGACGCGGAGGGCGAAGGCTGCCCGGTGCGGGGCGCGGACGAGGCGGAAGGCGGCCCAGGCGAGGGCGAAGAGCCCGTTGAGATACGCGGCTTCGGGGAAGCCGGCGAAGATCGAGAAGGCGATGCCGAGCGCGACCAGGATGACGGCGCGGTGGGGGTGCGCCGGGTCTCGCGCATCCTCGATGCCGTGCAACGTGATGGGCAGGAAGGGCATCGCGCAGAGTTCGCCGATATGCGGCGGGTAGGCGAAGACGGAGTTGAAGGCGAAGAGCAGCGCGCCGGCGAGGGCGGCGAGGCGGCCGAGGGACAGCCGGCGGAACAGGGCGTAGGTCGCGAGGCCGAGCATGGCCTGCATGAGGGTTTGCAGCCAGACGACGCCTGTGGGCAGGGCGAGGAGCAGGACGAAGGGCAGGAAGAAGGCGGCGGGCTGGATTTCGCCGGCGAGCGGCAGGCCGATGCCGTTATCGGGGTTCCACCAGGGCAGGCGCAAATGGAGCCAGTCTTGCGCGGCGAGATGGCCGAGGGCCTGGGTGGTCCAGCCGATATTGGGATCGCCGAACGACTGGCCGTGGATCAGGCCGGGGAGGACGCCGGTCGCCGCACCGGAGCTTGTCCAGATCGGGTTCAGGCTGACGCCGAACAGCCAGGCGGGCAGCAGACCGAGCAGCGGGGCCAGCGCGAGGATCAGCGGCGGGACGAGAGGATGGCGGTCGAGCCAGTCGGGGGGCGCGAGGGGGGACGTTCCGGTCATGCGCAGGGCAGTTACGGTAACTTCGTGGTATCTTCAATCCACAGCGATGGCGCGGGGCGCAAGGGGGGATGGCGTGGATCAGCCCCCTGCCCCGCGGCGCGCCGGGCGGGTTGGCCGGATTCCGCTTCGGGTGGGGCTGGTGACGG
>NZ_CAJQZK010000011.1:0-96816 GCF_907164655.1 Acidocella sp. C78 | reverse complement strand
CGCGCCATTCCGCCGGGGAGAAGACCGGCCAGGTCTCGGGGACGAACAGCCCGCCATCCTCGGCGAGTCCGGCGAGCAGGACGCCGTCGAAATCGCGGGACGGGCCGCACCGCGGGTGGAGACGTAGCGCATCGGCAGGTCGTTCCTGGAAAAGCGTCAGCGTGCGGCGCCGCGCGGGCGGCGCCGCTGCGGATCAGGCGTTGGCGGCCGGCTGGCCCTCGGCCTCGGCGCGGCGGGCCTGCCAGAGGCCGACGAAATCGACCGGGCCGAGCATCACCGGCGGGAAGCCGCCATCGCGCGTGACATCGGCGAGGATGTTGCGGGCGAAGGGGAAGAGCAGGCGCGGGCATTCGACCAGCAGCACCGGCTCGATCTGGTTTTCCGGGATGCCGGTGAGGGTGAACACGCCGGCATAGGAGAGGTCGGCGATGAAGACGGTCATTTCCTTGCCGGCCTCGGCGCCGTTGCCGGATTCGGCGGGGGCGGGATGGGTCGCCTCGGCGCGGGTGGTCAGGGTGACCTCGAAGACGTCGGCA
This sequence comes from Acidocella sp. C78, assembly GCF_907164655.1. Lineage (NCBI taxonomy): Bacteria > Pseudomonadati > Pseudomonadota > Alphaproteobacteria > Acetobacterales > Acidocellaceae > Acidocella > Acidocella sp. C78. The sequence goes on along the minus strand of NZ_CAJQZK010000011.1, from coordinate 96,280 downwards.
TCGTCCTGCAGGCGCTGGACCTGGACGTCGAGGTTGATGTTCACGTTCGGGGCCTGGCGGAGAAGCGTGTAGATCGAGGGCGCACCGGGCACCTCGAAGGACAGATCCTTGGTGTACTGGATGTTGAGGGTAAGCGGTGCGATCTGCGATTCAGACATGGGGGATGGCTCCGTTTGAATTGTGGCCCGCCTAGCACAGGGGCGCGTTTGGTGCCAGCATGCCCGGACGAGGAGTATGGACCATGGACAGGAGCGTGTTCATCGATGGCGAGGCCGGCACCACCGGCCTGCAGATCGTGGAGCGGTTGCGGCATCTGCCGGGGGTGACGCTGCGCAGCATCGACCCCGCGCGGCGCCGCGACCCGGCGGCGCGGCGGGCGATGATGGAAGCGGTCGATCTCGTGGTGCTGTGCCTGCCGGACGAGGCGGCGCGCGAGGCGGCTTCGCTGGTCGAGGGCATGGGCAGCGCGGCGCCGCGGCTGCTCGACGCCAGCACCGCGCACCGGGTCGCGCCCGGCTGGACCTATGGCTTCGCCGAACTGGCCCCCGGGCAGGCGGCGGCGATCGCGGCGGCGCCGCGCGTCGCCAATCCCGGCTGCTACGCCACCGGCGCGATCGCGCTGCTGCGCCCGCTGGTCGATGCCGGGATCGTGCCGGAGGATCATCCGGTCGCGATCAACGCGGTGTCGGGCTATTCGGGGGGCGGCAAGGCGATGATCGCCGATCATGAACGTGAGGGCGGGCCGGCTTTCGAGCTGTATGCGCTGTCGCTCAACCACAAGCACCTGCCGGAGATCGCGGCCCATGCCGGGCTCGCGCGGCGGCCGATCTTCGTGCCCTCGGTCGGGCATTTCCGCCAGGGGATGCTGGTGTCGATCCCGCTGCATCTCGACGCCCTGCCCGGCCGGCCGACGGCGCGGGAGATCGGCTCGGCGCTGATGGAGCGCTATGACGGCGGCGGGCAGGTGGTGGTGCGCCGCACCCCGTGCGAGCAGCGCGTGCAGGCGGCGGTGGCCGAGGGATCGGACCTGATGGAGGTGTTCGTGTTCGAGAACGAGGCGGAGAGCCAGGCGGTGCTGGTGGCGCGGCTCGACAATCTCGGCAAGGGCGCCGCGGGGGCGGCGGTGCAGAATATCGGCCTGATGCTCGGGCTGGAGGCGCGGCAGGCGGCGGCACACGCCCGGGCCTGAGCGGCGATGGCCGCGCTTGACCCGTCGCGGCGATAGCCGCGCTTGAGCCGTCGCGGCGATGGCCGCGCTTGACCCGTCACGGCGGGCCGCCCACCATGGGCGCCGAGAGGAGGGCATTCCCATGCGACTGTTCATCGCCCTCGACCTGCCCTGGGAGATCAGGCAGACGCTGGCCGGCTTCGCCTTCAACCTGCCGGGGGCGCGCTGGGTGCCGGCGCAGAACATGCACATCACGCTGCGCTTCATCGGCGAGACCGGGCGGATCGAGGCGGAGGAGATCGACCATGCGCTCGCGGCGATCCGCGCGCCGGGATTTCCGCTCACCCTGGCCGGCGCCGGCTGGTTCGAGAAGGGGGGACGGGCGACGTCGCTCTGGATCGGGGTGGAGCGCAGCGCCGCGTTGCTGCATTTGCAGACCAAGATCGAGACCGCGCTGCGGCGGATCGGGCTGGCGCCGGAGCGGCGGCGCTACGCCCCGCACGTGACGCTGGCGCGGATGGACCTGCCGGTGGGGCCGCGCTTCGCCGAATTCGTCCAGAGCCACAATCTCTATCGCTCGCCGCCGATCGGGGTGGAGCACATGACGCTGTTCAGCTCGCAGCTCAGCGACGACCACCCGGCCTATACGGCGGAGGTGGAATATCCGCTCGGCGCCGTGGCGGCGGGGGCGGAGCCGGTTTGGGACGAGAGGGAGCCCGACGGGCGGGACGAGGACGCGCGGTAGAGCACGCGATATCGACAAAGACGCTCTCGGGCGCGGCGTTGCCCCGCACGGCCCGGATCGGGCGATCCGGACCGTTCGGGGTTGGGCGGGTGCCCGGTTACTTCATCGTGGGCATCACGAATTCGGCGCCGGCGCGGATGCCGGTGGCCAGCGGGTCGTGATGGTCTTGAGCTTGGTGTAGAAGCGCACGCCTTCCGGCCCGTGCATGTGGTGGTCGCCGAACAGCGAGGCCTTCCAGCCGCCGAAGGAGTGGAACGCCATCGGCACCGGGATGGGCACGTTGATGCCGACCATGCCGACCTGGATGCGGTGGGCGAATTCGCGGGCCGAATCACCGTCGCGGGTGAAGATCGAGGTGCCGTTGCCGAATTCATGGGCGTTGATCATGCCCGCCGCCTCGTCGAAGCTGCCGGCGCGGACCACCGAGAGGACCGGACCGAAGATTTCCTCGCGGTAGATCTTCATCTCCGGGGTGACGCGGTCGAACAGGGTGCCGCCGATGAAGAAGCCGTTCTCGTAGCCCTGGCGGCGGAAATCGCGCCCATCGACGACGAGTTCGGCGCCGGCGGCGACACCCTCGTCGATATAGCCGCGCACCTTGTCGAGATGCTGGCGGGTGACGAGCGGGCCCATTTCGGCCTCGGGATCGGTGCCCGGGCCGATGCGCAGGTCGCGCACGCGGGGGCGAGGCGCTCGACCAGCGCGTTGGCGGTGGCCTCGCCGACCGGGACGGCGACCGAAATCGCCATGCAGCGCTCGCCGGCGGAGCCATAGGCGGCACCCATCAGCGCATCGACCGCCTGGTCCATGTCGGCGTCCGGCATGATGATCATGTGGTTCTTTGCCCCGCCCAGCGCCTGCGCGCGCTTGCCGTGGCGGGCGGCGGTCTCGTAGATGTAGCGGGCGATCGGGGTGGAGCCGACGAAGCTGACGGCGGCGATGTCGGGGTGGGTCAGCAGCGCGTCAACCGCGGTCTTGTCGCCATGCACGACGCTGAACACGCCATCCGGCAGGCCGGCTTCCTTCAGCCATTGCGCGAGCAGCAGGGCGGCCGAGGGGTCGCGCTCGGAGGGCTTGAGGATGAAGCAGTTGCCGCAGGCCAGCGCGACGGGGAACATCCACATCGGCACCATCGCGGGGAAATTGAACGGGGTGATGCCGGCGACGACGCCGAGCGGCTGGCGGATGGAGTGGCTGTCGATCCGGGTGCCGACATTCTCGGTGACCTCGCCCTTGAGCAGCATCGGGGCGGCGGTGGCGAACTCGACCACCTCGATGCCGCGCTGCACCTCGCCCTTCGCATCCGAGATCACCTTGCCGTGCTCGGCGGAGATGACCGCGGCGAGATCGTCGATGCGCTCCTCAAGGATGTGCAGGAAGCGGTTGAGGATGCGCGCGCGGCGCAGCGGGGTGGTTTTGGACCAGCCGGGAAACGCCCTGGCGGCGGCGGCGATGGCGGACGCGATCTCGGCCTCGGAGGCGAGCGGAACCTGGGCGGCGACCTCGCCGGTGGCGGGGTTGTAGACCGGCGCGGTGCGGCCGCTCTGGCCCGGCACGAGGCGGCCCTCGATGAAATGCTGGATCTCGGTCGGCATGGGATGGTCCTCCGGTTGATTTGATGGCGAGGGTGTTTTCGCGCTTCGAATTCCGCATATCAACGCGCAGGATTGCGGCATCGATGTGCATGAAATAACGTCCGGCGCCATGAACTGGGACCGGATCAGGATTTTCCTCGCGATCGCGCGGCAGGGCCAGATTCTCGGCGCGGCGCGGCAGCTCAGGCTCAACCACGCGACGGTGGGGCGGCAGCTTTCGGCGCTGGAGGCGGAGCTGGGGGCGACGCTGTTCGAGCGGCATACCGGCGGCTGCACGCTGACCGGGGCGGGCGAGGCGCTGCTGGTCGCCGCCGAGCGGGCGGAGTCGGAGTTCCTGCGCGTCGGCACCGCGCTGGCGGGAACAGCGGAGACGGTTTCGGGCGTGGTGCGCGTCGGCGCGCCGGACGGGCTCGGCAATTATTTCCTCGCCCGCGAGCTGGGCGCGCTGGCGGCGCTGCACCCGGAACTGACGATCCAGCTGGTGCCGCTGCCGCGCACCTTTTCGCTGTCGCGGCGGGAGGCGGACCTGGTGATCACGCTGGAGCGGCCGGTTCAGGGGCGGCTCGTGGTGCGCAAGCTCGCGGACTATACGCTCAGCGTCTATGCCGCCGCATCCTATCTCGCGCGCTGCGCGCCGATCCTGCGGCAGGAGGACCTCGCCGGGCATCTGTTCGTCACCCATGTCGAGGAGCTGGCCTACAGCCCGGCGCTCGACTACGCGGCGACGCTGGGGCGGATCATGCAGCGGCATTTCGAGTGCGGCAGCGTGGTCGGCCAGATGGAGGCGGTGCGGGCGGGGCATGGCATCGGCATCCTGCACGACTACGCCGCCGCCGGGTTTCCCGAGCTGCGACGGCTGGTGCCGGAGCTGCGCTTCACCCGCAGCTACTGGCTGATCGCCCATCCCGATACCTACCGGACGCGGCGGGTGAGCGAGGTGGCGCGGCATATCGGCGCGCGGCTCGCGGCGGCGCGCGCGGAACTGGTGTCGCCCTGATCCGGCGCAAGAGCGCGGACCGATACAGTTCGCGCATGAATGTTATGGACAACCAGCATGTTCATCGAAGCGTCACAAAGGCCCATCTGCATCTCCGTAAGCCGGCTGCTCCCTGCCGGCGGAAACCGACGGAACGGCCGATGAGCCGTCCGCGACATGGAGAAGAGCAATGACAAAGACGATGAAGATCATGGCGGCGGTTGCAGGTTTGACGCTGATGACGGCGGGCAGCGCGATGGCTGGCCAGATGCAGGTGAACGGGCAGCCGATCGCCTCCGAGGCCTCGCACAACAGCACCGTGACGTTCGGCACCAGCGCGACCGCCGGCACCCCGGCCGGCACCCAGACGCCGGTGACGACCTCGCCGGGCTTCACCCCGTTCGCGGGTAACTGACGCCCCGTCCCGGCCCGTCCAGGGCCGGGAGACCGACGAAAGGCGGACGTGGCCGGGGCCACGCCCGCCTTTTTCGTGTGTGGGGCGCGCGCGTTGATCGGGATCAATGCGGGCGTGCTGCGGGGCTCGCAGGATCGGCGTCACGACATGCCACCCTGAAGGAGCCGCAAGGTGCCGAAACCGCCGCCGCGAACCGCCCGCCTCGCTTTTGCGGCGGTGCTGCTGGCTGCCGCCCTTGCCACCCTGCTGCTCCGCCTCGACCGGCGGCGGCGCGACACCGCGCTGGTGTTTTACGGCAATGTCGATATCCGCGAGACGATGCCGGCCTTCGAGGTGAGCGGGCGGGTGAGCCGGCTGCTGGTGCAGGAGGGCGACCGGGTGCGGCGGGGCGAGGCGCTCGCCACGCTCGACGGCCGGAGCTACGCGGCGGCGCTGGCGCAGGCCGAAGCGGCGATGGCCAGCCGGGCGGCGACGCTGGCGCGGCTGCTCGCCGGCTCCCGCAAGGAGGAGATCGCCCAGGCCAGGGCGACGATGGACGCGCTGAAGGCGCAGGCGGACAACGATGACAGGGTGTATCGCCGGCTGGCGGCGCTGAGCCGCAAGCGCGCCGCGAGCGTGCAGGACCGCGACAATGCGCTGGCCGCGTTCCGTACGGCGCGGGACCAGTATCGGGCCGCGGTGCAGACCTATATTCTCGCGGTGAAGGGGCCGCGCGCCGAGGACATCGCCGCCGCCCGCGCCGGGCTGCGGGAGGCGCGCGCCGCCGTCGTTCTCGCGCGGCGCAACCTTGACGAGACCAGGCTGCATGCGCCGGCGGACGGCGTGATCGAGGATCGTATCCTGGAGCCGGGCGACATGGCCTCGCCGGCCACGCCCGTCTTCACCATCGCCCTGCCCTCCCCGCTCTGGGTGCGCGCCTATGTGCCCGAAACGGCACTCGGGCGGCTGCGCCCCGGCATGGCGGCCACCGTGAGCACCGACAGTTTTCCGGGCACGCGCTATCGCGGCTGGGTCGGGTTCATCTCGCCCACCGCCGAGTTCACGCCGCGGACGATCGAAAGCCCGGACCTGCGGACGGCGCTGGTCTATCGCATCCGGGTGTTCGTCTGCGATCCGCGCGGGCAGTTGCGGCTGGGCATGCCGGCGACGGTGCGGATCGGGCCGGCGGCGCCCGATGCCGGCGCGGCCGGCTGCGGGGGCGGGGATGACGGCGGAGACTGACGGGGCGGCGCTGCGCCTCGACCGGGTCTGCCGGCGGTTCAGCGCCGGCGGGCGGGAAATCGCGGCGGTGGAGGAGGTCAGCGCCGTGGTCGCGCAAGGCGGGATCACCGGGCTGATCGGCGCCGATGGCGCGGGCAAGACCACGCTGATGCGGCTGATCGCCGGGCTGCTGCGGCCGGATCGCGGCGCGATCGAGGTGCTCGGCATCGATGTGCGGCGCGATCCGCTCGCGGTGCAGGGGCGCATCGGCTACATGCCGCAGCGCTTCGGGCTGTACGAGGAGCTGACGGTTCGGGAGAATCTCGACCTCTACGCCGATCTGCACGGGGTTGCGCCGGCGGCGCGGGCGGCGCGCTATGCCGGGCTGATGGCGATGACCGGGCTCGAACCCTTCACCGCGCGGCGGGCGGGGCGGCTTTCGGGCGGGATGAAGCAGAAGCTCGGCCTGGCCTGCACGCTGGTGCAGCCGCCGCGCCTGCTGCTGCTCGACGAGCCGACCGTGGGCGTCGATCCGGTCTCGCGGCGGGAATTGTGGGAGATCATCGACCGGCTGACCACGGACGAGGGGGTGACGGTGCTGTTCAGCACCGCCTATCTCGACGAGGCGGCGCGCTGCCGCGACGTGTTGCTGCTGCATGAGGGGCGGCTGCTGGCGCAGGGGAAGCCGGCGCGCTTCACCGCGCCGATGGCGGGGCGGACCTTTCGCGTCGCCGCGCCCGAGAGCGGGCGGCGGCGGCTGCAGGCGCGGCTCGCCGCGGCACCGGGGGTGATCGACACCGTGATCGAGGGGCGGTTCGTGCGGGTGGTGAGCGAAGCCGCCCCCTGGACGCCGCCGCCGGGGATCGAGGCGGTGGCGGTGGCGCCGCGCTTCGAGGACGGGTTCGTCGACGAACTGCTTCGCCTGCGCGGGGGGGCGGCAACGCCTTCGGCCACCTCCCCTGCCCCGCCGACGCCGCCCCCAGAGCCAGCGAAGACCGTCATCGCAGTGGAGCGGCTGACGCGGCGGTTCGGCGATTTCACCGCGGTCGATGCCGTGAGTTTCGAGGTGCGGCGGGGCGAGATTTTCGGCCTGCTTGGGGCCAACGGGGCGGGAAAATCGACCACGTTCCGCATGTTGTGCGGCCTGCTGCCGGCGAGCGGCGGGCGGCTCGACGTCGCCGGCTACGATCTGCGGCGCGCGCGGGCGGCGGCGCGCGGGCGGATTGGCTACATGGCGCAGAAATTCTCGCTCTATGGCGACCTCACCGTGGCGCAGAACCTGGCGTTCTTCGCCAGCGCCTATGGGCTGCGCGGCGGGCGGCGGGCGGCGCGGATCGGCTGGGCGCTGGCGGAATTCGGGCTTGGCGGGATGCGCGAGGCCGCCGCGCGCGACCTCGCGCTCGGCTATCGCCAGCGCCTCGCTCTTGCCGCGGCGCTGATGCACGCGCCGGACATCCTGTTTCTCGACGAGCCGACCTCGGGCGTCGATCCGCTGGCGCGGCGGGAGTTCTGGCGGCGGATCGGCGCGCTGGCGGAGGACGGGGTGACGGTGCTGGTCACCACCCATTTCATGGAAGAGGCCGAGTATTGCGACCGGCTGGTGATCATGGCGCAGGGGCGGATTCTGGCCGAAGGCGCGCCGGGCGAGATCCGCGCCGGGGCGGCGGATGCGGCGCGGCCCGACCCGACGATGGAGGACGCGTTTGTCGCCGTGATCGGGGCCGCGAGTGGGGCCGTAGCCGCGGAGACGGTCGCATGAACGGCGCGGCGTGGCGGCGGGTGCGCGGGCTGATGCACAAGGAGGCGGTGCAAATTTGGCGCGATCCGTCGGCGCTGGCCATCGCCTTCCTGCTGCCGGCGATCCTGCTCTGGCTGTTCGGCTATGGCGTGACGCTGGATGCGCGGCGGGTGCCGCTCGGCATTGTGGTGGAGCGGCCGGGCGCGCTGGCGGCGAGCTTCACCGCCGGGTTCGACCGCTCGCGCTATTTCGCGCCGCATCGCTACCTGAGCGGGCGGGACGCGGAGCAGGCGATGGCGGCGGGCAAGGCGAGCGGCATCGTCTGGCTGCGCGCCGATTTCGGGCGGCAGGCGCGCACGGCGCGGGGCGCGCCGGTCGGCGTCGTCATTGACGGGGTCGATGCCAACACCGCGCGGCTGGTCGAGGGCTATGTCCAGCAGGTGTGGGCCGGATGGGTCGCGGCGGCGGCGGCGCGGCAGGGCGAGCGCGACGCCTTGCCGCTCGACATCCGCCCGCGCGTGCGGTTCAACCCCTCGGTCAACAGCCGGCATTATCTGATCCCCGGCCTGATCGCGCTGATCATGACGCTGACCGGCGCGCTGCTGACCGCCCTCGTCATCGCCCGCGAATGGGAGCGCGGGACGATGGAGGCGCTGATGGTCACACCGGTGACGCTGCGCGACATCCTGATCGCCAAGCTGGTGCCGTATTTCGCGCTCGGCATGGGCGGGATGTTCGGCTCGGTCGGCATCGCGGTGTTCCTGTTCGGCGTCCCGCTGCGCGGCTCGATGCTGGTGCTCAGCTTCTGCGCCGCGCTGTTCATGCTCGCCGCCCTCGGCATGGGGCTGCTGATCTCGACGGTGGCGCGCAACCAGTTCGTCGCCGGGCAGCTCGCGCTGATCACCACCTTCCTGCCGGCCTTCATCCTGTCCGGCTTCGTGTTCGACCTGCACAGCACGCCGGGCTTCGTGCAGGCGATTTCGCATGTGGTGGCGGCGCGATATTTCATTGCGATATTGCAATCTGTTTTTCTCGCCGGCGATGTCTGGGCGGTGATCCTGCCGAACGCGGCGGCACTCGCACTGCTCGCGGCGATCTTTCTCGCGCTCGCGCGGGCGCTGTCGCGCAAGCGGCTGGACTAGCCACGCATGGCGCGCATCATCGCCCTCATCGTCAAGGAGTTGCAGGCGATCCTGCGCGACCGCAGGGGACGGGTGGTGCTGTTCGCCGCCCCGCTGATCCAGCTGATGGTGTTCGGCTATGCCGCGACCTTCGACCTCAACCGCGTGCCGGTCGCGATCTATGACCAGGATGGCAGCGAGGCCTCGCGGCAACTGGTGGCGCGGTTTCTCGGCGCGCCCGCCTTCGCGCTGGCGGACACGCTGCGCTCCGACCGCCGGATCGACGCGCTGATCGATTCCCGCGCGGTGCAGATGGTGCTGGTGATCGGCCGGCATTTCACCCGCGATCTGCTGCGCGGGCGGGCGGCGCCGGTGCAGGTGATCGTGGATGGGCGGAATTCCAACACCGCGCTGATCATCGTGGGATATGCGAACACGATTCTCACCCGCTTCGGCGATGACTGGCGGGCGGCGCGCGGCGGGCGGGGGCCGCCGGCGCATCTGGTGATGCGGGCGCGCTACAATCCGGCGCTGCGCTCGCAATGGTTCGTCGTGCCGGGGATCGTGGCGCTGCTCACCCAGGTGGTGACACTCGTGGTGATCGGGCTGTCGGTCGCGCGCGAGCGCGAGGCGGGGACGTTCGACCAGTTGCTGGTGACACCGCTCACACCGCTCGACATCCTGATCGGCAAGAGCGTGCCGGGGCTGCTGATCGGCATGGTGGAGGCGAGCGTGATCGTGCTGGCCGCGGTGTTCTGGTTCCATGTGCCGCTGCGCGGGAGCATCGGCGCGCTTTATGCCGGGCTGCTGCTGTTCGTCACCGCCGTCACCGGGGTGGGGCTGGCGATTTCGGCGGTGTCGGCAACCCAGCAGCAGGCGCTGCTCGGCGCGTTCCTGTTCATGGTGCCCTCGGTCATTCTCTCGGGCTTCGCGACACCGATCGCCAACATGCCGCTCTGGGTCGAGCGGATCACGCTGGTCAATCCGCTGCGCTACATGCTGGTGATCGTGCGCGCCACCTTTCTCGAAGGCGCCGGATTCGCGACGCTCGCCGGCCAGTTCTGGCCGATGGCGGCGATCGGCGCGGTCAATCTCGGCCTCGCCGCCTGGCTGTTCCGCAAGCGGAGCACATGATTTTCCGCCCGCATGATCCAGATCAAGGCGGCCCGGAATTCTAACATGCATTTGAAATACACCTTTTGACGCCGGCCCGACGGCCCCGCGCGGGAGGACCACCAGCGAAGGGATTTCAGATTCATGTTTTGCTTTCAGTGCGAACAGACGATGCGCTCCGAGACGGGGGCTGCCGGTTGCGGCGGGCCGAAAGGCGTGTGCGGCAAGGACGAGGCGACGGCCGATCTGCAGGATGTGCTGATCCATCAGCTCAAGGGCATCGGCCAGTACGCCGTGCGGTTGCAGGCGCTGGGGCGGCGGGATGCCGAGGCGGACAGTTTCGTTCTGTATGCCCTGTTCACCACGCTCACCAACGTGAATTTCAACCGGACCCGCTTCGTCGAGATGATCGCCACGGCGGCGCGGCTGCGCGATCGGCTGCGCGACGCCTATGCCGAGGCGGCGCGCGAGGCCGGGCGGACGCCGGAGGCGCTGGGCGGGCCGGCTTCGTTCGTCCCCGCCGACTCGCTGGTGGGGCTGCTGGCGCAGGCGAATCTCGCCGGCGTGCGCGCCGGGGCGGAGGCGGTGGGCGAGGACGTGATCGGCATGCGCGCGCTGCTGCTCTATGGGCTCAAGGGGGTTGCCGCCTATGCCCATCATGCCGAGGTGCTGGGCGAGACCCGCGCGGCGATCGCCGACGGGGTGGCGAGGGTGCTCGACCTGCTGGCCGGCGAGCCGGTCGATCTCGAGGCGATGCTGGAGGAGGCGCTGGCGCTCGGCCGCGTCAATTTCACCGTGATGGAAGCGCTCGATGCGGCGAATACCGGCGCCTATGGCACGCCGGCGCCGACGCCGGTGCGGATCACGCCGGTCGAGGGCAAGGCGATCCTGGTGTCGGGGCACGATCTGCGCGACCTGCACGCGATTCTGGAGACGACGAGGGATACCGGCATCAACGTCTATACCCATGGCGAGATGCTGCCGGCGCACGGCTATCCGAAGCTGCGCGCCTATCCGCATCTCGCCGGCAATTACGGCACCGCCTGGCAGAACCAGCAGATCGAGTTCGCCGCCTTCCCCGGCCCGATCGTGATGACCTCGAACTGCCTGATCGAGCCGCAGCCGCTGTATCGCAACCGCATCTTCACCGCAGGGCCGGTGGGCTGGCCGGGGCTGCGGCATATCGCCGATGGCGATTTCGCGCCGGTGGTGCAGGCGGCGAAGGCGCTGCCGGGCTTCACCCGCAGCGAGCCGGAGCGGACGGTGACCACCGGCTTCGGGCGCGCGGCCGTGCTGGGGGCGGCGGAGCAGGTGATCGGGGCGGTGAAATCCGGCGCGATCCGGCATTTTTTCCTGATCGGCGGCTGCGACGGCGCGGCGCCGGGGCGCAATTATTACACCGAGTTCGCCGAGCAGGCGCCGGCGGATACGGTGGTGATGACGCTGGGCTGCGGCAAGTACCGGTTCAACACGCATGAGTTCGGCACGATCGGCGGGCTGCCGCGGCTGCTCGATATCGGCCAGTGCAACGACGCCTATTCGGCGCTGGTGATCGCCCAGGCGCTGGCCGGCGCGTTTGGCTGCGGGGTGAACGAGCTGCCGCTGTCGCTGGTGGTTTCGTGGTTCGAGCAGAAGGCGGCGGCGGTATTCCTGACGCTGCTCGCCCTCGGGGTGCGGAATGTGCGGCTCGGGCCGACGCTGCCGGGCTTTCTGACGCCGGCGCTGCTCGACATTCTGGTGACCCGCTTCGGGGTGCGGCCGATCACCTCGGCTTCGGCCGACCTTGCCGACGCGCTGGCGCCGAAGGCGGCGGCCTGAGCTTATCCATGCCGGGGCGCGCACCCGCCGCCCCGGCTCCCGCATCCGAACCTGGACCCGAGCGATGAACGATATCACCCTGCTTACCCGCGACGGCGCGAGTCTCGATGTTGGCTGCCCGCCGGGCGAGACCGTGCTCGCCGCCGCCGAAGCCGCCGGGCTGTTCCTGCCCTCGATGTGCCATGAGGGCAGTTGCGGCCTGTGCCGGGCCGAAATCACGGCGGGCGAATACGATGCGGGCGGGCGGACGGGCGAGACGATCACGCGCGACGTGCTGCTCTGCCAGTGCCGGCCGACCTCGGACATGACGGTGGCGCTGCCTTATGCCGAGGCGGCGATCCTGCGGCACCGCGCGCCGACGCGCGAGGCGGTGATCGAGCGGATCGCGCCGGCGGGGGCGAGCGCGGTTTCGCTCGGCCTGCGCCTGCGCCCCGACGCGGAACGCGGCGAGGCCGCCGATTTCGTGCCCGGGCAATATATGGAGGTGGCGATTCCGGGCACCGATATCCGCCGCGCCTATTCGCTGGCCAACCTGCCGAACTGGGACGGGCGGCTGGAGTTCCTGATCCGGCTCGTGCCGGGCGGGGCGTTCTCGACCTGGCTCGGCACCGTGGCGAAGCCTGGCGACGCGCTCTCGCTGCGCGGCCCGCTCGGGCGGTTCACCCTCGATGAGACGAGTCCGCGGCCGCGCTGCCTCGTCGGCGGGGGCTGCGGCCTCGCGCCCCTGCTCGCGATGCTGCGGCACCTCGCCGAATTTCAGGACATGCAGGAGACGCACCTGATTTTCGGCGCCAATCGCGAGGACGAGTTGTTCGCGACCGCGGAGATCGAGGCGCTTGCCGCGCAACTGCCCGGCCTTACGGTGACCACCGCGATCTGGCATCCGCAGGCGGCGTGGCGCGGGTTTGCCGGCACCGCGGCGGAGGCGCTCGACCGGCTTCTGGCCAGCGCCGCCGGCGCGCCGGACATTTATGTGTGCGGCCCGCCCCGGCTGGTGGAGGCGGTGATCGCGACGGCGCGGCGGCATGGCGTGCCGGAGGCGCAGATTCTCGCCGAGCATGTGCAATTGCGTTGATCCGGCGCGGCGGCAGCGTTAGGGATGGTGAATGCATCTCACAATGTTCACCGATTACGGCCTGCGGACGCTGATCCTGCTGGCGCTGCGGCCGGACGGCCAGGCGTCGATCCCGGAAGTGGCGGCGGCCTACGGCATTTCGGAGAACCATCTGACCAAGGTGGCGCACGCGCTCGGCCAGAGCGGGCTGGTCGAGACCATTCGCGGCCGCAAGGGCGGCATGCGCCTCGGCCGGCCGGCGGCGAAGATCGGGCTCGGCGAGGTGGTGCGGGCGATGGAGCCGAGCCTGGCGCTGGTGACCTGCCAGGAGGGCGGCGCCTGCGCGATCGGCGGATGCTGCGGGTTGCAGGGGGTGATGAACGAGGCGCAGGCGGCGCTGCTGGCGGTGTTCGACCGCTACACGCTGGCGGATGTCGTAACACCCGGGGATGCGAGGCTGCTGGCGCGGCTGGGGCTTGGCGAGCCCGCGCGGTGACGCGCGGAAAGCCATACACGCGGTGACGCGCGGAAAGCCATACGCGCGGTGACGCGCGGAAAGCCATACGCGCGGTGACGCGCGGGAAGCCATACGCGCGGTGACGCGCGGGAAGCCATACGCGCGGTGACGCGCGGAAGGTCATACACGCGGTGTGGCGCATTTCACCCCGCGCGGCGGCGGCGATTGTGAAGCGGGAGCCTCTCCTGTTACGCTAGACGTGACGCCGGCGCGCCGCGCCGGGCGGGGTTTTTGACGGAGCCGGGACAGCAAGATGCCGCAGACAGACCGAGTTTTGACATCACGACGCCAGATGATGGCGGGCGCCGCAGCCCTGGCCGCGGCGGCCGGGGCGCGCGGCCGGCGCTGGCGGCGGGGACGACGGCGCTGCGGGTCGCTTATATTCCGATCCTGCCGATGGCGCAGCTCTTCGTCATCGAGGCGGAGGGCTGGGCGCGGCAGGCGGGGCTGGCGCTGCACGGCACCAGTTTTTCCTCGGGCCCGGCGATGGTGCAGGCGCTGGCCTCCGGGCGGTTCGACGTCGCCTATATCGGGATCGGCCCGGCGATGGTGGCGCAGGCGCATGGCGTCGATCTGCGGATCGTCGCGGCGAATGGCGAGGGGCAGATCGCCCTGCTCGGGCGCGGCAAGCTCGCCGGGATGTGGCCGCACGCCGCCTCCCCCGCCGCCGCCTTCGCCGCCTTCCGCAAGGCGACCGGGCGCAAGGCGCGGATCGGCAGCCTGCCCCGCGGCTCGGTGCCTGATACGGTGCTGCGCTACTGGCTCAACGAGGTCGCGCATGTGCCGCGGGATGCGGTCGAGGTGATGGGGTTCGGCGCCAGCGCGTTGCAGCAGGCGCTGCTCTCGGGGTCGCTCGACGCCGCATCGACGCTGGAGCCGACCCTGACGATCGTGCAGGAGCGCGAGCCCGATGCGCGGATTCTGGCGCGCGGCGATGCGATGTTCCCCGGCCAGCCAGGGGCGGTGCTGGCGGTGACGCAGCGCCTCGCGCATGAAAACCCGGCCGCGGTGCAGGCCATGGTCGATCTGCATGTGCGGGCGACGCGCTTCCTGCGCACGCATCCGCACCGCGCCGCCGCCGATCTGGCCAAGACGCTCGGCAAGGGGCTGATTCCGGAGGCGACGCTGCTGCGGGCGGTGCAATCGCCCTCGCTCAACCCGATCGCCGATCCGCGCCGGATCATCGCGGCGACGGAAAAGCTCAACGCCTATCAGGCGAAGATCGACCATATCGGGAAGGTCGCGGATGTGGGGGCGATGTTCGACGCCTCGTTCTACATGCACGCGGTGAAATCGGCCGGATGAGGCCGGTCACGCCACGCCGGCCGGCGCTGCTCTCGGCGGCAGGACTCGCGGTTTTCCTCGGCGCCTGGGAGGCGGCGGTGCGCGGCGGGGTGCTGCCGGCGAATTTCGTGCCGGCGCCGAGTGCCATTCCGCAGGCGCTGATCGGCGAGATTCGCAATGGCAACTGGTTCACCGCGATCGGCGAAAGCCTCGGGCATTACCTGATCGGTGTCGGCCTTGGCAGCCTGCTCGGCATCGTCACCGGGGCGGCGGTGGCGCTGCTGCCGCGCTTCGCCGCGGCGCAAGCCTGGGTCGCCCGGCTGCTGCGGCCGATTCCGCCGCTGGCGTGGATACCCTTCACGCTGATCTGGTTCGGCCCCAGCCAGGCGGCGGCGGCGTTCATCATCGGCGTCGGCGTGTTCTGGCTGAACTATTTCGCGACGTGGTCCGCCGTCGAGGCGGTCGATGAGGGGCTGGTGGAACTCGCGGCGGCGTTCGGCCAGGGTGGGTTCGCCCGCCGGCTCGTCAAGGTGATCCTGCCGGCGGCGCTGCCGGGGATGCTTTCGGGCGTGCGCTCGGGGCTCGGCCAGGGCTGGATGGCGGTGGTGGCGGCGGAGCTGTTCGGGATTCCGGGGATCGGCCAGCGGATGAACGAGGCGGCCGGGGTGCTCGCGACCAATGTTCTGGTGCTGTACATGCTGACGATCGCGCTGCTCTACGGCATGACCGACCTGGCGTTCGAGCGGGTGACGCGGCGGTTTCTGGCGTGGACGCGGGCATGAGCGGCGCGAGGGAGCCGATCGTCGAGCTGAGCGGCCTTGCCTTCGGCCATCCGGGCGATGCGAGCGGACGCAACGTGCTGGAGGGGCTCGATCTGAGCCTGAAGCGGGGCGGGTTCACCGCGATTGTCGGGCCGTCCGGCGTGGGCAAGTCCACCCTGTTGCGGGTGGTGGCGGGGCTGGTCGCGGCAAGGCGCGGCGAGGTGCGGCTGCTGGCCCGCCCGGCGCCCGACCGCAGGACGGCGGCGCTGGTGTTTCAGGACGCGCGGCTGATGCCGTGGCGGCGGGTGCTCGGCAATGTCGAGTTCGGGCTGGAGGGGCTGGCGCTGGACGCGGCGGCGCGGCGGCGGCGGGCCGAGGCGGCGCTCGCGCTCGTTGGCCTCGCGGATGCGGCGGGGCGCTGGCCGGGGCAGCTTTCCGGCGGCCAGCGGCAGCGCGTGGGCATTGCCCGCGCCCTCGCCGTTTCGGCCGACCTGCTGCTGATGGACGAGCCGTTCAGCGCGCTCGACGCGATCACAAGGCAGGCGTTGCAGGACGAGCTGCTGCGGATCTGGCGGGAGACCGGGACCACGATCCTGTTCGTGACGCATGACCTGGACGAGGCGACCTATCTGGCCGAGCGGGTGGTGCTGCTGGCCGGCAGCCCGGCGCGGATCGCGCGGGATGTGGCGATCCGCACGCCGCATCCGCGCGCGCGCAACGGGCTCGATGGCTATGTGAGCGATCTGCGCCGGGCCCTCGGGGAGACGTTCATCGGGGGCGCGGGCATCTGAGCGGTATCCGGCCGGATGGCATCATCCGGCCGGGAATTAGCGTGGTTCAGAAGGGGATTTCGTCGTCGAGATCGCTGGCGCGGCCGGAATCCCAGCCGCCGCCGCGCGCGGGGCTGGAGGCGGGCGAAGCGACCGGGGCGCGCGGCGCGGGGCGGGGCATGTCATCGCCGCCGCTGGCGCCGGCACCGGCGCGGTCGAGCAGGACCAGCTCGGCGCCGATCCGGCCGAGCATCACCTCGGTCGTGTATTTCTCCTGGCCCGACTGGTCGGTCCATTTGCGGGTTTGCAGCTTGCCTTCGAGATAGATCTTGGAGCCCTTGCGCAGATAACGCTCCGCCACATCGGCCAACCGGTCGTTCATGATGACGACGCGGTGCCACTCGGTGCGCTCCTGGCGCTCGCCGCTCGCCTTGTCGTTCCAGGTTTCCGAGGTGGCCACGGCGAGATTGACGATCTTCATGCCGGATTGCGTCGTCCGCGTTTCGGGATCGCGCCCGAGATTGCCGACCAGGATTACCTTGTTCACACTACCCGCCATTGTCCAACCTTTCCGCTCCGAGACCGCGCCACGGCGTTCTGCCGCGGCGGACCATCGTATCAACACGGCTTGGCGATGCTGTCCAGCCATCCGCCCGGACCCGCAATGCGGGCCGGGCGCCGGGCTCAGTGATCGAAGGCCGCGTGATCCACCTTGCCATGGAAGACGCGGTAGGCGAAGGCGTTGTAGGCGATGATGACGGGGATCATCACCACCGCGCCGGCCAGCAGGAATTCCTGCGAGCCGACGGGGGAAGCGGCCTGCCAGATGGTCACGCCAGGCGGGATGATGTTCGGGAACAGCGAGAAGCCGAGGCCGAGAAAGCTGACCAGGAACAGGCCGAGCGCGCAGAGGAAGGCGGTGCTGTCATGCACCGCGGCGCCGCGGCGCAGGGCGCGGAACAGGAAGAAGGCGAGTGCTGCCACCGCGAGCGGGGCGAGGCCGGTGACGGCGAGGCCGGGCCAGGTGAACCAGCGCACGGCGTAGGCGTGGTCGAGCAGCGGGGTCCAGACGCTGACGGCGAGGATGCAGGCGAGCATGCCGAGGGCGAGCCGGGCGGTTTCGTGACGCATCCGCAGTTGCAGCCCGCCTTCGGTGCGCCAGACCAGCCAGGCGGCGCCGAGCAGCGCGTAGCCGCAGACCACGGCGAGGCCGGTGAACAGCGAGAAGGCGGAGACCCAGGCGAAGGGCCCGCCGGCGAACTGGCCGCCGGCGACCTTCGTGCCGTGCAGCACGGCGCCGAGGATCGCGCCCTGGCAGAAGGCGGCGATGACCGAGCCGAACCAGAACCCGTAATCCCAGTTGAGCCGGTGCCGCTCGGTATGCGCGCGGAAGCGGAACTCGAAGGCGACGCCGCGCAGGATCAGGCCGATCAGCATGGTGATCACCAGCGGATAGACCGCCGGCAGGATCACGCTGTAGGCCTCGGGGAAGGCGCCGTAGAGGCCGGAGCCGCCGAGCACGAGCCAGGTTTCGTTGCCATCCCAGACCGGGGCGATGGAGTTCACCATCACGTCGCGCTCGGTGCGGCCGCGCTCGGCCGCGAACAGGATGCCGACGCCGAGATCGAACCCGTCGAGCACGACATAGGCGAAGATCACGAAGGCCATGATGCAGCCCCAGATGATCGGCAATGTGTGGGCGTTGAGCATGGCGCCTACTCCGCCGGGCTGGGGGTTGCGGCGGGATCGTGCAGGCGGTGCGGGCCGTGGCTGCGCAGCGGCTTGTCGTCGCGCAGCGGCGGTTCGCCGATACTCGGCTCCTGCGCCATCAGGCCGAGCACGTAGCGGATGCCGACGCCGAAGACGAGCGTGTAGAGCACGATGATGACGCCGAAGGACCAGACGATCTCGCCCAGGGTGAGCGGCGAGACGCTCTGCACGGTGCGCAGCACGCCATAGACCGTCCAGGGCTGGCGGCCGGTTTCGGTGACCACCCAGCCGGCGATGATGGTGAGGAAGCCGGCCGGACCCATCGCCACCGCGAAGCGCTTGAACCAGGCGTTTTCATAGAGCCGTCCGCCGCGGCGCAGGGCCAGCGCGCCGAGGGCGAGGACCAGCATCAGCGACCACAGCCCGACCATGACCCGGAAGCCCCAGAAGGTGGGGATCAGCACCGGCCAGTCGGATTTCGGGAAGGCATCCAGCCCCTGCACCACGCCGTGCAGGTCGTGGGTGATGATGAGCGAGCCGAGATCGGGGATTTTGACGTCATACAGCAGACGGCCGAGGCTGCGGCTGGGCCAGCCGAAGAGGTGCAGCGCCTGGCCGGCGCGGGTGTGGAAGTCGCCCTCCATCGCGGCGAGTTTCAGCGGCTGGTCGGTCATCGTGGCGCGGCCGGCTTCATCGCCGACGAAGCCCTGCACCGGCACGGCGATGGTCAGCAGCCACATCGCCATCGAGAACATCAGCCGGCTGACCGGGTTCTTCGGGTTGCGCAGCAGGTGGAACGCGCCGACCGCGCCGACGGCGAGCGCCGTCGCGATGAAGGCGGCGAGCACCATGTGCAGCCACATATAGGGGAAGGTCGGGTTGAAGATGATGGCGAGCCAGTTCTTCGGCACGAAATCGCCGTTCGGGGCGATGGCGTAGCCGCGGGGCGTCTGCATCCAGGAATTCGCGGCGAGAATCCACGAGGCCGAGATCAGCGTGCCGATCGAGACCAGGGCGGTCGCCGCGAAATGCAGTTTCGGGCCGACGCGCGACATGCCGAACAGCATGATGCCGAGGAAGCCGGCCTCGAGGAAGAAGGCCGTCATCGTCTCCCAGGCGAGGAGCGGCCCGAGGATCGGCCCGACCTTTTCCGAGTAGCCCGCCCAGTTGGCGCCGACCTCGTAGGCCATCACCAGGCCGGAGACGACGCCGATCGCGAAGATGACGGCGAAAATCTTCAGCCAGTAGCGGTAGGCATCGAGATAGACCGGGCGGCCGCTGACCAGCCACATCAGTTCGAGCACCGTCAGATAGGCGGCGAGCCCGATCGAGAAGGCCGGGAACATGATGTGAAACGCGATGGTGAAACCGAACTGGGCGCGTGCGAGCACGAGCGCCAGCCCGCCGGCATGCATGCTTGTCATTCTCTGTCCGTATCGTTGTTGTCGTTGGCGTCGGCGCCGGCGAGGGCGTCGGCTTCGGTGGTCTCGGGCCGGGAGCGGCCGGCCTTGCCGCGCCCGAGCAGCGGCAGGCGGTTCTTCAGTTCCAGCAGCGCCACGACGCGGCCGCCGAGGCGGAGGAGCTGGACCAGATCCTTGTTGTCGAGCTTCTGCACGTCTTCCGACCAGCGCATCAGCAGCTCGATCAGGTCGTGCATCTCGGCGAGGCGGCGCTGGGCGAGACGGTCCGCCTCGGAGCGGGGCGGCTCCATCAGCAGGTCGCGCAGCACGGTGAGGGTGGGGTCGATCTCGCGGCGGCGGCGCTCTTCGGCCAGGGTGCGGACGATCTGCCAGATGTCGTCCGGGGTCGAGAAATGCTCGCGCCGATCACCCGGCAGGTGTTGCAGCCGCACGAGGCGCCAGGATTGCAGCTCCTTCAACCCCATCGACACGTTCGAGCGCGAGAAGCCGAGGGTTTCGGCGATCTCGTCGGCCGGCAGCGGACGGTCGGACACGTAGAGCAGCGCGTAGATCTGCCCGACCGTGCGGTTGATGCCCCAATGGCTGCCCATCTCGCCGAAATGCAGCACGAAGGCCTCGATGATGGGGGTGAGCGGCATTGCCTGAACTTTCAGAAATTTCTGAAATCCAAGTAGCCAGCGACGCGGCCATGTCAACCCGGCGGCGGGCGCTCACGACAGGACGTGATCGACCGGCAACAGCGGCGGCGGCAGTTCGGCGGCGCCGAGGGCTTCGAGCACCGCGATCTCGATCGTTCGCGCGAAAGCATTGAGCGGCAAGGCATTTTGCGAGAGGGCGAACGGCTCCTCAAGCTCGTCGCCCAGCGCGTCGAGGCCGAAAAACGCATAGCCGAGGATCACCGTGACGATGGGTGTGGCGAGGCCGAGCGTTTGCACGAAGCCGAAGGGCAGGAAGATGCAGAACAGCCATGCGGTGCGGTGCAGCAGCAGGGAATAGGTGAAGGGTGTGGGCGTCGAGCGCAGGCGTTCGCAGGCGGCCTGGATGCCGGTCATCGCGGCGATGCGCTCGGCGAGGATGCGGTAGAGCATGTCGCTCAGCCGCCCGGCGGCGACGAGGCCGGCAAGCTCGGCGGAGAGACGGCGCAGCGCCGCATCCGGCCGGTTGCGCTGGCCGGCGATCCAGGCGCGCTCGGCCGGGGCGAGCCAGTCCTGCCAATCCGCCCCCGAACTCCCGCGCAGATGGTCGCGCAGCAGGTGGGCGAAGGCGGCGATGCGGCCGCCGAGGCGCTGGGCGAGCGCCGGATCATCCGGCAGGAGCGCGGTGATTTCGCGGATCAGGGCGCGCGACTCGGCGATCAGCAGCCCCCATTGCTGCCGCCCTTCCCACCAGCGGTCGTAACAGGCGCTGTTGCGGAAGCCGAGAAAGATCGACAGGCCGAGGCCGAGCAGGGTGAAGGGCACGGTGGCCAGCGGCCAGTCCGGCAGCTTGTGCGTGGCGTGGACGAGGGTGACGCCGAGGGAGAGCAGCAAGAGCGCCAGCAGCCTGGGGGCGACGCGCTGCAGGATCGAGCCGCGCAGCGTGGTCAGCAGGGTCAGCGTGGTGGCACGGTCGCGCACGATCATGGCTTGTCTTTCGCGGGCATGTTTGTCTCGGGTGGGGCGGGCGGGCCGGGTCAGCCGGCCTCGGCATCCCAATAAGGCGGGCGGCCGAATTTCGCCTCGATGAAGTCGAGGAAGGCGCGCACCTTGGGGGAAATGCGGGCATGCGGCGGATAGATGCCATAGATGCCGCCGGGGCGGGTCGAGATCATCGCGAACCAGTCGGGCAGCAGGCGGACCAGCCGGCCGCGGGCGATATCCTCGCCGACCAGCCAGACCGGCAGCAGGGCGATGCCGACGCCGGCCAGCGCGGCATCGAGCAGCGCCTCGGAATCGTCGGAGCGGAGGATGCCGGCGATCGGCACCTCCTCCTCCGGCTCGCCCGCCTCGGCGCCGCGACGGAAGAACCAGCGGTCGGTCGGTTGCAGCGTGTAGATCAGCGCGTTGTGGCGCAGCAGGTCGCGCGGGGCGGCGAGCGGCGGGGCGGCGGCGAGGTAGGACGGGCTCGCGCAGACGACGCGGCGATGACCGGCGAGCTTGCGGGCGATGAGTGTCGAGTCGATCAGCGGGCCGATGCGGATGGCGAGGTCGGCGCCGCTGGCCAGCAGGTCCATCCGCACATCGGTGAAGGAGAGTTCGAGCCTGAGGCCGGGATAGAGCTTCAGGAAGTCGGGGATGAAGGGCACGACATGGCGGCGGCCGAAGGCGCCGGGCAGGTTGAGCCGCAGCAGGCCCTGCGGCCGCGCCTGCAACGCCGCGACCGAATCGCGCGCCTCGTCGAGATTGCGGAGGATGGCCTGCACCTGGGCGTAGAACTGCTCGCCCGGCTCGGTGAGGTGGAGGCGGCGGGTCGAGCGATGGAACAGGGCGACGCCGAGATCGGCCTCAAGCCCGGCGACGGCGCGCGAGACGGTCGAGACTTTCGCGCCCTGCGCCTCGGCCGCCTTCGAGAAACTGCCAAGCTCGACCGCGCGGCCGAACAGGCGCAAGGCTCCCAGGTAATCCACGTTGCAACCTCCGGCGCGGGGCGACGCCCTGCAGCAGACGCCGATCAGGCGTGATGTCGGCCTTGCGCCGCCGCGCCGCAAGAGGGGCTGCGCGCCCTGCCCCGCGCTGCACAAATGTTTTGCCGCCAGAGGGGTTGCGGCGCGAGGCGCGCGGGCTCACGTGCGAGGCGCGCAGGGCGTCCCGGGCCGGCGCGACCAGACCACGGCATCACCCGCGCGGATGTAAACATCCGGCGCGGTAACGTTGCCTTAATGAACACCATCATAGAGACCAGGGCCGGTCCGGGTGGACCGGATGGCGCTCTAGCGGAGATGCAGCCCATGACCACGCGACGTCGCATCGTGCCCGATCACAACCTGAAGGGCATCCGGCCCTATGGCGCGCCCGCCGGCGGCTGGGGCGCGCTGCGCGCCACCGCCAAGGCGATCCGCACCCAGATGGATGCCGGCGACGCCGCCCGCCTGCTGCTGCGCACCAACAAGCCCACCGGGTTCGACTGCCCCGGCTGCGCCTGGCCGGACAAGGAACATACCTCGACCTTCCAGTTCTGCGAGAACGGCGCCAAGGCGGTGACCTGGGAAGCGACGCGCAAGCGCGTCGGCCCCGATTTCTTCGCCGCCCATACGGTGAGCGAGCTGCTCGGCTGGTCGGACCACGCGCTGGAGGATGCCGGGCGGCTGACCCACCCGCTGGCCTATGATCACGCGAGCGACACCTATCGCGAGATCGGCTGGGACGACGCCTTCGCCCGCATCGGCGCGGTGCTGCGCGCCCTGCCCGACCCCAACATGGTGGAGTTCTACACCTCCGGCCGCGCCTCGAACGAGGCGGCGTTTCTCTATCAGTTGTTCGCCCGCGAATATGGCACCAACAATTTCCCCGACTGCTCGAACATGTGCCACGAGGCGACCAGCGTGGGGCTGCCGCAGTCGATCGGGTTCGGCAAGGGCACCGTCTCGCTCGATGATTTCGACCATTGCGACCTGATCATCGCGATGGGGCACAACCCCGGCACCAACCATCCGCGGATGATGGGCACGCTGCACGAGGTGGCGCGGCGCGGGGTGCCGATCATCGTGTTCAACCCGATGCGCGAGCGGGCGCTGGAGCGCTTCGCCGATCCGCAGAACGCGGTGGAGATGGCGACGATGGGGGCGACGCCGATCGCCTCGACCTATCTCAAGGTGCGGGTCGGCGGCGATGCCGCCGCACTCTCGGGCATCATGAAGGCGCTGCTCGAACGCGACGCCGAGGCGGGGCCGGAGGCCGGCATCATCGACCGCGACTTCATCGCAGCACACACCAACGGGTTCGAGGACCTCGCCGCCGACCTGCGCGCGACGCCGTGGGACCGGATCGAGGCGGCGAGCGGGCTGTCGCGCGCCGACCTCGCCACCGTGGCGGAGCATTACGCGCGGGCGAAATCGACCATCGTCACCTATGGCATGGGCATCACCCAGCACTCGACCGGCACGCAGAATGTGCGGCAGATCGCCAACCTGCTGCTGCTGCGCGGCAATTTCGGCCGGCCGGGCGCGGGGATCTGCCCGCTGCGGGGGCATTCCAACGTGCAGGGCGACCGCACCGTGGGGATTACCGAGAAGCCGGGCGAGGCGATGCTGGAGCGGATCGCGCAGCGCTTCGGCTTCACCCCGCCGCGCGCCCACGGGCATGACGCGGTCGCGGCGATGGAGGCGATGCTGCGCGGCGACTCCCGCGCGCTGCTGGCCCTCGGCGGCAATCTCGCCATCGCCATGCCGGACACGGAGAATTGCGCGGCGGCGATGCGGCGGCTCGATCTGGCGGTGCATGTCGCCACCAAGCTCAACCGCTCGCACCTGCTGATCGGCCGGGAATCGATCATCTTGCCCTGCCTCGGCCGGACCGAGGAGGACATCCAGGAGAGCGGGCCGCAGGCGATCACCGTCGAGGATTCGATGTCGATGGTGCATGCCTCGGCCGGCAGGCTCGCGCCGGCCTCGCCGCTGCTGCGCTCGGAGCCGGCGATCGTCGCCGGGATGGCGATGGCCACCCTGCCCCGCAGCACCGTGCCGTGGCGCGAGATGGTGGCCGATTACAGCCTGATCCGCGACGCGATCGAGGCGGTGTTCCCCGATTTCGCCGATTTCAACGCGCGGGTGGCCGTGCCGGGCGGCTTCCGCCTGCCGATCCCGCCGGCCGAGCGGGTGTGGCGCACCGAATCGGGCCGCGCCGAGTTCATGCCGCCGGGCGGCGCCGGCGCGGAACAGGGGACCCTGCTGCTGACCACGATCCGCAGCCATGACCAGTACAACACCACGATCTACGGGATGGATGACCGCTATCGCGGCGTGTTCGGCCGGCGCGACGTCGTGTTCATGAACCGCGCTGACATGGAGCGGCTCGGCATCGAGCATGGCGGGCGCATCGACGTTGCCCATGCCGAGGACGGGGCGCATCGCCTCGCCGGGTTCACCGCCATCGAATACGACATCGCGGAAGGCTCGGTCGCGGCTTATTACCCTGAGGCCAACGTGCTGATGCCGCTGGCCCGACATGACCGGCAGAGCGGCACGCCGACTTACAAATCGGTGCCGGTGACGGTGGCGCCGGGCGCGGCCGGGGCATAGAGCATCATCCGATCAGATGGTGTTCGTCTGATCGGATAAAGATGCTCTGATTATAAATATCATAGAGCATCATCCGATCAGATGGTGTTCGTCTGATCGGATGCGTCTCTCGACTCAACCGCGGTTCGGATAGGCGCGGCTGCGCGCGGCGAGGGTTTCGATCGTCGCGGTATCGGGCGCGTCGTCGGGGATTTCGGCGACCTTGCGGGCCAGCACCCAGGTGCCGACAAAACCGTGATGGCGGGTCAGTTCCATGTCGGCAAGGCCGCGGCCGGGGAACAGCCGCACCAGGTTCGCCGGGTTGCGCATGCCGACATCGACGATCTCGAAGCCGCGCGCCGGGCCGAACAGGATGCGCATCGCCTCGTCCGAATAGCGCCAGAAATCGTTCGGCGTCTCGTGCAGCGGGAAGGTGTGGTGGGTGATGTGGAAGGTCAGGCCGCCCTGGCTGAGCGCGCGGTTGATTTCGGCGGCGACGCGCCAGGGCTCGGCGATGTGTTCCATCACCGCGATCGAGAAGATCCCCTCGAAGGCGGCCCTGCCGGTGGCGGCGGAGAGGGTGTGCGCATCCGCCACCAGGTCGACGCCGGGGGCGGGGTGGATGTCGCAGCCGACATAATGGCAGTCGGGCGCGAATTCGCCGATCCGCGCATAGCTCTCGGGGCCGACGATGCGGGCGCCGATTTCCAGCACCCGGCCGCGCCGCTGGCGCATTTCGTCGATGAAGGGCTGGATCACGCGGCGCGACGGCGGCGGCGGCAGCAGCGGCGGCGGCGCGAGCGGGAGGGAGATTGTGCCGGCATCGGTCTCGATGTCGAGGCAGGCGGGCTGGAAGGGCGGGGTTTCGAGATAGAGGGCGAAGCCGCTATCGGCGATGTCGGGGTAGTGGGACTGCACATCCGGGCGGGGCGCGGGCGGCACCGGATCGGTCCGGCGGTCGCCCACGCGAAGGGAGAGCGCGCGCACCTTCACCGCGTGGGCGTGAACCCAGCCGCAGACATGGACGCCATAGGCGTCGCACCAGAAATGCTCGACCGCGTGGACGAGCGGGAGGGATGGCGCGGGCGGCGGGCGCAGGGTGGCAAGCTCGGATTCCAGTGCCGCGACGCGGTTGTGCAGCGCGCCCTCGCGCGCGGCGATGCGCGCCAGCGGCGGCAGGCGCAGCAATGTTTGCTTCCAGGCCGGCAGCATCAGGCGACCTTGCGGCGGCGACCGGGGGTTCGCGCCGCCGGCTTCGGCAGCAGGGGCGCGAGGAAGCGGGCGGTGTGCGAGCGGGCGACGCCCACGACATCCTCGGGCGTGCCGGCGGCGACGATCTCGCCGCCGCCATCGCCGCCCTCGGGGCCGAGATCGATGATCCAGTCGGCGGTCTTGATGACCTCCAGATTGTGCTCGATGACGATCACGGTGTTGCCGGCATCGACCAGCGCATGGAGGACCTCCAGCAGTTTCCTGACATCCTCAAAGTGCAGTCCTGTTGTCGGCTCGTCAAGAATATAGAGGGTGCGGCCGGTGGCGCGGCGGGCGAGTTCCTTGGCGAGCTTGATGCGCTGCGCCTCGCCGCCGGAAAGGGTGGTCGCGGCCTGGCCGAGCTTGATGTAGCCGAGGCCGACCTTGCCGAGCAGTTCGAGCCGGTCGCGGATGCGGGGCTGGGCGGAGAAATAGCCCATCGCCTCGTCGACATTCATGTCGAGCACATCGGCGATCGACTTGTCGCGGAAGCGGATTTCCAGCGTTTCGCGATTGTAACGTTTTCCCTTGCAGGTGTCGCAGGTGACGAAGACGTCGGGCAGGAAGTGCATCTCGATCTTGAGCACGCCGTCGCCCTGGCAGGCCTCGCAGCGGCCGCCCTTGACGTTGAAGGAGAATCGGCCGGATTTGTAGCCGCGGGCGCGGCTTTCGGGCAGTTCGGCGAACCAGTCGCGGATCGGGGCGAAGAGATCGGTGTAGGTCGCCGGGTTGGAGCGCGGGGTGCGGCCGATCGGCGACTGGTCGATCTCGATGATCTTGTCGAGCAGGTCGAGCCCGTCGAGCCGGTCGAACGGCGCGGGCACCTGGCCCGAGCCCATCAGGCGGCGGGAGACGGCCTTGTAGAGCGTGTCGATCACCAGGGTGGACTTGCCGCCGCCGGAGACGCCGGTGATGGCGGTGAACACGCCGAGGGGGAATTCGCCGGTGACGGTCTTGAGATTGTTGCCGCGCGCGCCGACGAGTTTGAGCATCCGCGCGGGATCGACCGGCCGGCGCCGCGCGGGCACCGCGATGGCGCGGCGGCCGGAGAGATAGTCGCCGGTGAGCGAGCGGGGATTGGCCGCGATGTCCGCCACCGTGCCCTCGGCGATCAGTTCGCCGCCATGCACGCCGGCGCGCGGGCCGATATCGATCACGTGATCGGCGCTGCGGATCGCGTCCTCGTCATGCTCGACGACGAGGACCGTGTTGCCGAGATCGCGCAACCGGCGGAGCGTGCCCAATAACCGCTCGTTATCGCGCTGGTGCAGGCCGATCGAGGGTTCGTCGAGAACATAGAGCACGCCGGTCAGGCCGGAGCCGATCTGGCTGGCGAGGCGGATGCGCTGGCTCTCGCCGCCCGAGAGCGTGGCCGAGCCGCGGGCAAGCGAAAGATAGTCGAGCCCGACATCGACGAGGAATTGCAGCCGCTCGTTGATCTCGCGGAGGATGCGGCGGGCGATGTCCTGGCGCTGCGGGGTCAGCGTGTCGAGCACGGTGGCGAACCAGTCGCGCGCGTCGCGGATCGAGAGATCCGAGGCCTCGGCGATGTTTTTCGTGGCGATGCGGACGGCCAGCGCCTCGTCGCGCAGGCGCGCGCCGTGGCAGCGCCGGCAGGGCCGCTCGGCCTGGTAGCGCGCCAGCTCCTCGCGCACCCAGACGCTGTCGGTCTCGCGCATGCGGCGTTCGAGGTTGCGCACCACCCCCTCGAACGGGCGGGAGACGGCGTAGGCGCGCACGCCATCCTTGTAGGAGAATTCGATTTCGGTGGCACCGGCGCCGAACAGGATCGCCTCGCGCACGGTTTCGGGCAGCTCTTCCCAGGGCGTGGTCAGCTTCACCCGGAAATGCTTCGCGAGGCTGGCCAGCGTCTGTTCGTAGTAAGGCGACTGCGCGTTGGCCCAGGGGGCGATGGCCTGCCCGGCGAGGGGGCGGCGCTCGTCGGGCACGATCAGCGCGGGGTCGAACACGGTTTCGGTGCCGAGGCCGGCGCATTCGGGGCAGGCGCCGTGCGGCGAGTTGAAGCTGAACAGGCGCGGCTCGATCTCCTCGATGGTGAAGCCGGAGACCGGGCAGGCGAAGCGGGCGGAGAACACCGTGCGCTCCCCGGTGTCGGCGGTCTCGGCATAGGCGATGCCATCCGAGAGGGCGAGCGCGGTTTCGAAGGAATCGGCGAGGCGCTGTTCCGCGCCCTCGCGCACGACGATGCGGTCCACCACCGCCTCGATCTCGTGCTTGATCTTCTTGTTGAGCGCCGGCACCTCGGCGATTTCGTGGAGCTTGCCGTCGACCTTCACGCGGGTGAAGCCGCGGCGCTGCAATTCGGCGAGTTCCTTGCGGTATTCGCCCTTGCGGTCGCGCACCACCGGGGCGAGCAGCAGCAGGCGGGTGCCGGGCGGCATCGCCATCACCCGGTCGACCATCTGGCTCACCGTCTGCGCCTCGATCGGCAGGCCGGTGGCCGGCGAATAGGGCACGCCGGCGCGGGCCCAGAGCAGGCGCATGTAGTCGTGGATTTCGGTGACGGTGCCGACGGTGGAGCGCGGGTTGCGCGAGGTGGTTTTCTGCTCGATCGAGATCGCCGGGGAAAGTCCCTCGATACTGTCGACATCCGGCTTGCCCATCAGTTCGAGGAACTGCCGCGCATAGGCGGACAGGCTCTCGACATAGCGGCGCTGGCCCTCGGCGTAGATCGTGTCGAAGGCGAGCGAGGATTTGCCGGAGCCGGACAGGCCGGTGATCACGGTGAGCTGGTCACGCGGGATGCGGACGTCGATATTCTTGAGATTGTGCTCGCGCGCACCGCGCACGGTGATGTAGCCCGACCCTGCCATGAACCGCCTCTGAGACCCCGTTTGTGTTGCCGGATATGGCCCCGCCGGCGCGGGCTGGAAAGAGGCGATCGATCAGGATGACGCCCCGCGCGCGGCGCGCTGGGCGAGGCCGAGCAGCGTCTGCCGGGCGATCAGCTCGGGCATCGCGCCGGTGCGCTTGCAATCGGCCTCGGCGCGCAGGACGCGCTCGATCGCGGCCATGATGGCGGGCTCGCGCCAGCGGGCGGCGGCGGCGAGGGCGGCCGGCTGGCGCTTGAAGAAGACCGGCGGGCGGCGGGCGGCGAGCGCATCGCGCGGGCTGGCGCCGCGGCCGATCGCCTCGGCGACGAGGCGCAGCGCCGCAAGCTCGGAGAGCAGCACCCGCATCACCGCGACCGGCGCGGCCCCTTCCTCGAGGGCGAGGCCGATCGCATGGTCGGCGGCGGCGATGTTGCCGGCGAGCGCCGCATCGATCGCATCCTGCATCGAGGCTGAGCCCTGATCGTCCAGCACCGCCTCGACCGCGGCGAGATCGACCGCGCCGCCCGGCCCGGCATAGAGGGCGAGCCGCTCGGCGGCGTCGCGCAGCGCGCCGGTTTCGCCGCCGAGCCGGCTGGCGGCGAGCGCCAGCGCCTCGCGGCCGATGCCCACACCGGCGGCGCGCAAGGCGGCTTCCAGCGCCGGGCCGCGCGCCGCCCCCTCCGGCGGGTAGCAGGCGATGGCGGCGGCTTCGGGGTGTTTTTCGGCGAGCGCGCGCAGCTTCGAGCGGGCGGCGAGATCGGCCGCCATGCCGATCACCAGCGCATCCCCCCTGCCCTCCAGCGCCGCCTCGACGATCGGGGCCTGACGGTCGGCCGCATCGCGCAGCAGCACCACGCGGCGGCCGCCGCCGAAAGCCTGCGCTCCGGCCTCTTCGGGCAGGCGCTCGGCGGTGTCGGCATCGAGTTCGGTGAGGCGGAACGGATCGTCGAGCGCGCCGGCGACACGTTTCGCAAGGCGCCGCGCCCGCTCGGCGACGAGCGAGGTGTCGGGACCATAGACGAGGACGAAGCGCGCCGCACCGGGATCGGCCAGAAACCGCTCGACGTTGCGGGCGTCGATCTTCAAGCGCCTAGCCCCGGTCGGGGTGATTGCGGAAATAGGCGGCGAGCTGTTCGGTGATCTGCCGGGCGAGGCGCTGGGCGAAGTGGTGGCGCAGCACGCCCTGGTCGAGGGTGGCGGCGAAGTTCTGGTTGTCGATGATGTTGAGCGCGTCCATCGCCTGGGCGGAGCCGCGGGCGATCACCCTGGCGCGGTTGCCTTCCGCCGTCAGCACCCAGCGCGCCGAGGCGATATAGCGGTTGCGGGTGTTGGAGCTGTCGGGCTGGACGCCGATCGGCTGGCCGTACCAACCGCCATAGCTGACCTTGAGGTGGTAGCGGTAGAAGCCGGGCGCGCCGGCGCGCTGGAGATCGGCCTCCAGCGCCTGACGGAGGAGCTGGCCCTGGCGGTCCGGCAGGAGGCCGACATCGATCTGGTCGAGCTGGGCGGAGACCGCGGCGCCGGCGGGGCCGCCGCCGTAGAGCGGGCGGAAGCCGCAGCCGGCGAGCGCGAGCAGCCCGGCGAAGGCCAGGATTTTAGGGCCGGACGACAAAGTTCACGATCCGGTCGGGCACGTGGATGCGCTTGACGATGGTCGCGCCCGCCAGCAGTTGCGCGATTCGCGGCTCGGCCAGCGCCTGCGCGATGGCGGTTTCGGCATCCGCCCCCGGCGGCAGCTCGATCGTGCCGCGCAGCTTGCCCATGATCTGCACCGCCAGCGTCACCGAATCGCGCTTGAGCAGGTCGGGGTCGGCCACCGGCCAGGGCTGGTTGACGACCAGCCCGGCCTCCGGCGCGACCAGCGCGTTCGCCTCCTCGGCGACATGCGGGATGATCGGGGCGGCGAGGCGGATCAGCGCCGACATCGCCTCGCGCCGCGCCGCCGCAAGGCCGGGGGCGGTGCGGCCCTCGGACTCGGCGATGGCGTTGGCCAGCTCGTAGAGCCGGGCGATGGCGACGTTGAAGGCGAAGCCGTCGATCGCCTCGGTCACCGCGGCGATGGTGCGATGCGTCGCCTGGCGCAGCGTGCGGGCCGCGCCCTCGGCGCGTTCCAGCGCCACGTCGTCCGCCCGGTCGGCGGCGACGCTGCGGGCGAGGCGATACAGACGCTGGACATAGCGGAACGCACCCTGGGCGCCGGCCTCGGTCCATTCCACGTCGCGCTCGGGCGGATTGTCCGACAGGACGAACCAGCGCGCGGTGTCGGCGCCGAAACGGGCGATGACGGCCGAGGGATCGACCGTGTTGCGCTTCGATTTCGACATTTTTTCGATCGGGCCGACAATGACCTTGCGGCCATCGAGCGTCGTCGCGTGGTCGGCGTGGCGGATCACCTCCTCGGGGTAGAGCCACTTGCCGTCTTCGGTGCGGTAGCTCTCATGCGTCAGCATGCCCTGGGTGAACAGGCCGGCGAAGGGCTCGGCGACGCCGACCTGGCCGAGCCGGTGCATCGCCCGGGTGAAGAAGCGGGCGTAGAGCAGGTGCAGGATCGCGTGCTCGATGCCGCCGATATAGTGATCGACCGGCATCCAGTGCGAGGTCGCCGCCGGATCGGCCGGCACGGGCGCGTGCGGCGCGCAGAAGCGGGCGAAATACCACGAGGAATCGACGAATGTGTCGAACGTGTCGGTCTCGCGCTGGGCGGCGGCGCCGCATTGCGGGCAGGCGACGTGTTTCCAGCTCGGGTGATGGTCGAGCGCGTTGCCCGGCCGGTCGAACGGGAGATCCTCCGGCAGGCGCACCGGCAGGTGCTTTTCCGGCACGGGAACGGTGCCGCAGACCTCGCAATGGATCATCGGGATCGGGCAGCCCCAGGCGCGCTGGCGGGAGACGCCCCAGTCGCGCAGGCGCCAGTTGACCACGCCCTTGCCGGCGCCGCGCGCCTCAAGCTCGGCGATGGCGCGGGATTTCGCCGCCGTGACGGCGAGACCGTCGAGAAAGCCGGAATTGACGATCGCGCCATCGCCGGTGAAGGCGACATCGCCCACCGCCATGCCGGGATCATCCTTGGGTGCTACGACGACGGTAACGTCCAGCCCGTAT
This sequence comes from Acidocella sp. C78, assembly GCF_907164655.1. Lineage (NCBI taxonomy): Bacteria > Pseudomonadati > Pseudomonadota > Alphaproteobacteria > Acetobacterales > Acidocellaceae > Acidocella > Acidocella sp. C78. The sequence continues at coordinate 64,493 of NZ_CAJQZK010000011.1, read as the reverse complement.
TTGCGGGCGAAATCGAGGTCGCGCTGGTCGTGCGCGGGGCAGCCGAAAATCGCCCCGGTGCCGTAATCCATCAGCACGAAATTCGCGATCCAGACCGGGTGGGTGCGCGCGGGGTCGAACGGGTGGACGACGCGCAGGCCGGTATCGAAGCCGCGCTTCTCGGCCGCCTCGATCGCGGCTTCGGAGGTGCCCGCACTCTGGCAGGCGGCGATGAAGGCGGCGGCCTCGGGATTGGTGGCGGCGATGGCGGCGGCGAGCGGATGATCCGGCGCGAGGGCGACGAAGCTCATGCCGAACAGCGTGTCCGGCCGGGTGGAGTAGACCGGCACGCTCTCGATCCCGGCGCAGGGTTCCGTCAGGCGGATCGAGAATTCCGCGCCTTCGGAGCGGCCGATCCAGTTGCGCTGCATGGTGCGCACCCGCTCGGGCCAGTTCTCCAGCGTGTCGAGCCCGGCGAGCAGGTCGTCCGCGAAGTCGGTGATGCGGAAGAACCATTGGCGCAGCTTGCGCTTTTCCACCAGCGCGCCGGATTTCCAGCCCCGCCCGTCGATCACCTGCTCATTGGCGAGGACGGTCATGTCCACCGGGTCCCAGTTCACCGCCGATTCGCGGCGATAGGCGAGGCCGGCGCGCCAGAGATCGAGGAACAGCTTCTGCTGGTGGCCGTAATATTCAGGGTCGCAGGTGGCGAATTCGCGCGACCAGTCGACCGAGAGGCCGACGCGCTTGAGATCGGCCTTCATCGCCGCGATGTTGTCGCGGGTCCATTTGGCGGGATCGACATTGCGCTCGCGCGCCGCGTTCTCGGCCGGCAGGCCGAACGCGTCCCACCCCATCGGGTGGAGAACGTCGTAGCCCTGGGCGCGGCGGGCGCGGGCGATCACGTCGCCGATCGCGTAGTTGCGGACATGGCCCATGTGGATTTTCCCCGACGGATAGGGGAACATTTCCAGCACGTAGCATTTGCGTCGGCCGCCCTGCGGGGCGTCGGCGGTGGTGAAGCTGTTCCGCGCCTCCCATTCGGCCTGCCAGCGCGCCTCGGCGGCGGAAAAATCGTAGGCGCCGGACTCGTGCGTGGTCTGGTCCATCGATCAGCCGTTCAGCTGGCCGGCGGCCTTGAGCTGGGCGGCGCGGGCGAGGATGCGGTCCTCGATGCCGCTGGCGACCGCCGGGTCCACCGGCTGATCGACCCAGGCGCCGCCGCTGCGGCCCTGCTCGAACACCGAGACCTTGAGGTTGTTGGCGGCGAGGGTGGTGCCGAGCACGTAGGCGGTGACCTTGAAGCGCTGGCCGGTGGTGCCGGGCGGGGAATACCAGTCGGAGATGATGACGCCGGCGAAGGGATCGGCCGAGGCGAGCGGCATGAAGCTCAGCGTGTCGAGCGAGGCGCGCCAGAGATAGGCATTGACCGCAACACCGGTCTGCCCGGCCGGGCTCTTGCCGCCGAGGCTGAACAGCGAGCCGAGGCCGCCGCCATTGCCGCTCGACGCCATTGCCTGGGGCACCCGGTAGGACTGCATGCTCGGCAGGTTGGGCTGCTGCGCGTTGCTGCACGCCACGAGCGCCAGGGCGGAGGCCAGCGACGCGGCTTTCAGGGCGGTCCGCAGGAAATGGTTCGGGCAGGTCATGTCTGGAAAGCGCACATTCGTCTCCGCAGTTCGGACCGGAGGATCCGGCCGGCAACGATGGTCTTTAACCCTGCGGCGCGGCCGCGCCAAGGGCTGGGCGGCGCTGGGGGCCGGGCAAAAGAAAAGGGCGGCGGATCGCTCCGCCGCCCCATCTGAACACCTTGCGGGTCAGATTACCACTTCAGAGCGGCACCGAGGCTGATCGCCTGGGACTGCACGTTGTTCTTCAGAGCCGTCGTGCTGTTCGACGCGAAGGTGTAGCCAGCCTGGTGACGGTGACCATAGAGGTAGGTCGCATACAGGCCGAGGTTCTTGCTGAGCGCGTAGTTGGCGCCGACGGCAACACCGTAGTCGGTCTCGGTGCGGCCGAGGCCGGAGCCCATCGTGTAGGCGCCAGCGGACTGGTTGTTGAAGTAGTAGGCGCCGACCGTGTAGGGGCCCATGTCGTAGATGCCAGTCACTTCATAGAAGGTCAGGTCGCGCTGGCCGGCCATCAGGAAGTGCATGCCGTTGTTGACCTGGCCGGACTTCGCGTTCACGCCGAGGGTGAAGCCGGCATACTTGACCTGGCCGGACAGTTCGTTGATGCCCATCGACTTGTAGTTCAAGCCGAGACCGGTGCTGTTGCCGATCGGCGCGGCGTGCAGGTAGTCATACGCGAGGGTGACGCCGACGCCGTTGAACTCGCCGGAGTATTCGATGCCGCCGGTGACGGTGTTCTTGCGGCGGGAAGCATCGCCAGCAGCGCTCGCCAGCGTGGCGCAGTTGGTGCTGCCGATGGCGCAAATCTCGCCCTGCTTGAAGCCGTTCGAGTTCGGCTCATAGTCGAAGCCGGCCTGGAAGCCCGCCATCTTCGGCGAGATATAGACGATCTTGTTGGTGGTGTAGAGCGCGCCGGTCGAGGTGAAGAGGCCCGAGGGAGCGTCCGGCGAGGGAACGGCGGCGCCGACGCCACCATCGGAGTTCCACAGGTTGCCGTCACCGAAATTGTAGTATTCGCCGGTGGAGAGCAGCCACCAGATGCCGTCGGTCTGGCCGAAGCGGACGAAGCCGGTCTGCGGCGTGCCAACATAGGCGAAGGCGCGACGGATCGCGAGGCCGGTCAGGCTGCCGCTGGCGCTGTTCTCGACGATACCGGTGCCGGCATTGCTGTAGGCCGTGCGCAGCTCGATGTGCGCGCCGTACTGGATGCCGTTCTCGGTGGTGCCGTCGAAGCCCGGATACAGGCGGATGAAGCCGGACATGCCGACCGGGTTCAGCTTGGTGCCGCCCTGGACGCTGTCGCCGGAGGCGCCGATCATGTTGATCTGGTCGTTGATCAGGCCGTTGAGATAGACGTGGATCGAGCCCGGGGCCGGAGCCTTGGCAGCCTGGGCGTGGGCGGCGCCGGACGCCGCGACCATCAAGCCGAGCGACGCGGCAGACGCCAGAAGATACTTGCGCATTCAAACCTCCATTGTGCCGGCGAAACCGGCGTGAACCCTGCGCCGCCTGTGCCGTATCAGAAACCGGGATTGATCGCGGCCGGGCAGCGGACAAGCGGATAAAAGGCATTTCAGTCTCAGGAAGCAACATGCGCGCGGCCGGAGCCGGGCTATTTAGGTGCGCTGTTGTATCAAGGCCACAGTGTATGGCGCTGAATTGCCAGCGCTCCGATGGCGCCCCCGCCGGCGCAGGAGGGGCCGAGCGCGCGCAGACGGCGGCCGCACACGCCGCCGAGCGCGATCACCGGCAGCCCCGCCCCGCGGGCCAGCGCCGCCCAGCGCACCGGGCCGAGGGCGGGCGCGCCGGGATGGCTCGCGGTGGGAAAGGCCGGCGAAAGAAACACCAGATCGGCGCCGGCGCGGCGGGCGCGGACAAGCTCCGCCCGGTCATGCGCGGAGGCGGTAATCCAGCCGCCGCCGGGGGATCGGGGGGCGGCGGGGAGCGCGCGCGCGCCGCGGCGCAGATGCACCCCGGCATGCAGGCGCGCGGCGAGGCCGGGCGCTGCGGCGACCACCAGCGCGATCCGCCGCGCGCGGCAGAGCCGGGCGATGGCGACGGCGCGCGCCGCCACGGGTTCATCGCGCAGCACCACGCCGGACAGGCCGGGCGGGAGCGCCGCGATCGCGGCCAGCGGGTCGGGCAGGCGGGCGGGGTCGGTGAACAGCCACAGCGTGGGGTGGCGGGCGCGGCGGCGGCGCTTGACCGCCCGCGTCGCCGCGATCAGTTGTTCATCCATGAGCGAATTCAGCCCCGAGACGATCAGGCCCGCCCTCGACTCGATCCGCGCGCGGATCGCCCGCGCCGCGCAGGGACGCGCGGTGACGCTGATCGCGGTGTCGAAGACCAAGCCGGTCGCGGCGATCGAGGCGGCACTCGGCGCCGGGCAACTCGTGTTCGGCGAGAACCGGGTGCAGGAGGCGGCGGCGAAGTTCCCACTGCTGCGCCCGGCGCATCCGGGCCTCGAACTGCACCTGATCGGGCCGTTGCAGACCAACAAGGCGCGCGAGGCGGTGGAGTTGTTCGACTGCATCGATTCGCTCGACCGGCCGAAGCTGGCGGATGCGCTGGAGGCGGCGGCGGCGCGCGCCGGACGGATGCCGCGGCTGCTGGTGCAGGTGAATGTCGGCGACGAGACGCAGAAGGCCGGAGTGAGCATGGCCGAGGCGGATGGCTTCATCCGCGCGATGCGCGCCCGGTTCGGCGAGCGCCTGCACGGGCTGATGGCGATTCCCCCGCTCGGCGCCGATCCCGCGCCCTATTTCCGCACCCTCGTCGCCATGGCCGACACGCACGGGCTGGCGGTGCGCTCGATCGGCATGTCCGACGATTTCGAGACCGCGATCGCCTGCGGGGCGACCGAGGTGCGGGTCGGCTCGGCGCTGTTCGGCGCGCGCCACGCGCCTCAATAGCCCGCGGCGAAATCGACCAGCGTGGGCGGGACGCGCCCGGCGGCGAGTGTGCGCAGCGACGCGAAGAAGCTGGCCAGCGTCGCCGCGTTGTAGCGGGCCGGATCGTCCGACGAGATATGCGGCGTCATGATCAGGTTGGGCGTGTCCCAGACCGGATCGTCCGGCGGGACCGGCTCGGTGGCGAAGACGTCGAGCACCGCGCCGGCGATGGCGCCATCGCGCAGCGCGGCGCAGAGCGCGGGCTGATCGAGCAGCGCGCCGCGGCCCATGTTGATCACCCCGGCATGCGCGGGCAGCAGCGCCAGCCGCCGCGCATCGAGCAGGTTGCGCGTCGCCGCGGTGAGCGGACAGGCGAGGAGCAGGAAATCGGTGTGGGGCAGGATCAGGTCGAGATCGGCGACCGGCCTGGTCGCGTCGCAATCGGGATGCGGGGCGGCGCCGTTGCGGACACCGGTGACATGGATGCCGAATTGCCGCGCCCGGCGCGCCGCGCCGCCGCCGAGCCCGCCGACGCCGACGATCGTCGCGCGCATGCCGGCCACCGTGCCGGAGGCGCGGCGCTGCCAGCGATGGGCGCGCTGGTCGGTCGCGAAGGCGGGCATGTGGGTCGCCAGCATCAGCATCGCCATGATCGCGAACTCGCCGGCGCGGTCGGCGTGCACGCCGCGATTGTTCAGCAGCATCACCCCCTCGGGGATCATGTCGAACGGGGCGAGCGGGTCGACGCCGGCGGAGGTGGACTGGATCAGGCGCAGCTTTGGCGCGATCGAGAGATCGAGCCGGCGGATGGCGGCAGGGGTGGCGATCAGCGCCTCGATCCCGGGGGCGGCGGCGGCGAAATCGGCCTCGGTCTCGCCCACGGTCAGGGTGTGGCCCGCGCCGATGTCGCCGGCGAGGGCGGCGGCCTCGTGAAATTCGGGCGCCGTCAGCTTGAGATAGGGGCTGTCGGCGAATTCCTGGATGTGGATGTGCATGCTTACCCCGGCTGGTGAAATCCGAAATGCAGGAGAAGGAAGATCAGCCCGCCGGCGAGGAAGCCGACCAGCGTGCCGTTGACGCGGATATATTGCAGGTCCTTGCCGACGCGCAGTTCGAGCCGTTCGGTGATCGTCGCGGCGTCCCAGTTGCCGATGACGCGGCCGATGAAGCCGGCGATCTCGGCCTGCGCGCCGGGCATGAGGCGGGTGACGACCATGCCCGCGCCGGCGGAGATGCGCGCGCGCATCGTGGGGTCCTCGGCGAGCAGGGCGCCGAAATTGGCGAGGGCGCCGGCGATCAGAAGCTGCGCGTGGCCGCCCGGCCGTGCGGCGTCCGCCGCGATCGCCGCGCGAAGCCGCGCCCACAGATCCGCCCCCCAGGCGCGCACGCTCTCATGCCCGACCACGCCGCGCAGGGCGGCGCCGAGTTCGGCGGCGCGGGCGGGATCATCGGTGAGGCGGACGATCTCGCGGCGGACCCATTCATCGAAGGCGGCGCGCAGCTCGGAGCCATCGGGGTCGACGCGCTCCAGCTCGGTGTTGAGCGCGGTGACGACGCGCGCGGCGATATTCGCGCCGACCGCCCAGCCGACCAGCGCGCCGCCCTGCTCGCGCACGCGCTCGCGCACCGCCTGTTTCAGCTCGGCCTCGCGGCTTTGCAGCAGCAGGCGGAGCTGGCCGAGGATGAAGCTGAACACCTCCTGATGGCGTCCGCTCTCGACCAGCGAGGCGAGCGCGCGGGCGACGAGGCGGCCGGCGGTCGGCCCGCCCGCCATGCGCGGCAGCAGGCGGCCGAGCACCCGCCGCGCGCGGCCATCCTCGACCGAATCGAGCAGGCGCGGCAGTGCCCCGGCGATGGCTTCCGCCAACGGCGCCGACATCGCCGGATCGGCGAGGAAGCGGCCGAGCAGGGCCGGAATGTCGAGCCCGGCGAGAAACCGCGTCACGTCGGCGCCGGTGAAGACATGGGTGGCGACGAAGCGGCCCAGCGCGGCGCCGAGCCGCTCCTTCTGCGCCGGCAGGATGGCGGTGTGCGGAATCGGCAGGCCGAGCGGGTGGCGGAACAGCGCGGTGACGGCGAACCAGTCGGCGAGGCCGCCGATCAGCCCGGCCTTGGCGGCATCGCGCAGGAACAGGGCGGCGGGGCCGGGCTTCAGCGCGTATCCCGCCGCCATCAGCGCCGCCATCAGCGCGAGCAGGCCGGTCGCGAAGGCGCGGTGCCGGAACAGCGAGCGGCGGAGTGCGGCGTCGGGGTCGGGTGTGGTCATGGCGCTGGTGTGGCCCGATCCGCCGCGGCGGGCAACCCGTGCGCCACGGCGCGGGATCAGCCCAGCAGGCGCAGGAGCACGAGGCCGGACGCGGCGAAACCGGCGCTGGCGAGGAAGGTCGCCGCCGGGCCGGCGACGCTCCAGGCGAGGCCGGCGATCAGGCTCGCGGCCAGCAGGGCGAGACCGCCGGCGAGGTGGAACACGCCGAACGCCGTGCCGCGCGCGGCCGCGGGTGCGGCATCGGAGACCAGCGCCGAGAGCACGCCCTGGGTCAGCCCCATATGCAGGCCGAACAGGGCGATGCCGAGCAGGCCGACCACGAGGCCGGGGGCGAAGGCGAGGCAGAGATCGGCGAGGATGAGCACGCCGAACCCGGCGGCGAGCACGCCCCGCCGATCCAGCCGGTCGGCCAGGCGGCCGGCCGGATAGGCGGCGAGGCCGTAGACCACGTTCATCACCACCAGCACCGCCGGGGTGAGCGCCAGCGGCAGGCCGAGGCTGCGGGCGCGCAGGACGAGGAACGCCTCGCCGAAGCGGGCGAGCGTGAGCACCGCGCCGGCCAGCACGACGGCGCGAAAGTGCGGGCCGAGGGCGGCGAATTCGCGGGCGCGCAGCGGCAGGCGGGCGGGCGGGCGATCCGGCTTCGGCGGCGGTTCGCGCACCGCGACCGCGAGCAGAAGCACGGCGGCGAGGCCGAAGGGCAGCGCCAGCCAGAAGACGAGGCGGATATTGTCGCCGCTCGCCGCCATCAGCGCGATCGCGAGCAGCGGGCCGGCGAAGGCGCCGACCGTATCGAGCGACTGGCGCAGGCCGAACGCCGCCCCGCTCATGCCGGGCGGCGCGAGGTCGCCCACCAGCGCATCGCGCGGGGCGCCGCGCACGCCCTTGCCGATCCGGTCGAACACGCGCGCGCCCAGCACCACGCCCGCCACCGGCGCCAGCGCGAAGACCGGCTTCGACAGCGCGCCCATCGCATAGCCGGCGATGGCCAGCGGCTTGCGCCGGCCGAGCCGGTCACTCAGCCAGCCGGAGAACATCTTGACGATCGAGGCCGTGCCCTCGCCCAGCCCCTCGACCAGCCCGACCATTTCGGTGCCGGCGCCGAGCGTGACGACGAGGAAGACCGGCAGCAGCGCGTGGACCATCTCGGACGAGATGTCCATCAGCAGGCTGACGCAGCCGAGCGCCCAGATGGCGCGCGGCAGGCGCGGGCGCGCAAGGCCCGATTCGGCCGGGGCGCTCATGCCGCCCGCGCGTCAGTCGAGGCGTCGTGCCGCCCGCGCGGGCGCCGCCAGGCCCAATCCGTCATCGCCGGTCCTCCTGATCCGCAGGTAGGACGATCTGCGGGACGATGCCAAGCCCGGCCCTGGTCAGCCCGGCCGGCTCAGCCGGCGGCGGCGCGGGGACGGGCCGGGAAGGCCAGCACCGGGCGGCCGCTGGTGAAGGCGCCGACGCGCTCGATGATCGCGGCGGCGTCGATGCCGTTGGCGCGGTAGAGATCGGCGATGGTGCCGGTCTGGCCGAAGCGCTCGACGCCGAGCGGCAGCACCGCATGGCCGGCGACGCCGCCGAGCCAGGACAGGGTGGCGGGATGGCCGTCGATCACCGTGACGATGCGGCAGCCGCGCGGGAGCGGGGCGAGCAGGCGCTCGGCGAGCGAACTCGCCGCCGCGCCGCGGCAGCGCGCGCGCTGGGACGCGCTCCAACCGGCGTGCAGGCGGTCGGCCGAGGTGATGGCGAGCACGCCGATATCGCGCCGGCTTTCCGCCAGCGCCCCGGCGGCGCGGATCGCCTCCGGCGCCACCACCCCCTGATAGGCGATGACGAGTTCGGCGTTCGGCCCCGGCTCGCGCAGCCAGTAGGCGCCGTCGGTCGCGCCCTGCCGCCAGGCGGCGCCGCGCCGGCCCGGCTGCTCGACCGGGTTGGTGGACAGGCGCAGATAGACCGAGCCGCCCGCCGCATCGGCAAGGCCAGTGGCCGGATCGGTCATCTCGCCGCCGTCGCGCTGGAGATGCTCGAACGCCCATTCCATGATGACGGCCAGCTCGTCGGCGAAGGCCGGCTCGAAGGCGGCGAGGCCGGGCTGGGTCATGCCGATCGCGGGCGTGCCGATCGACTGGTGCGCGCCGCCCTCGGGGGCGAGGGTGACGCCGGAGGGCGTGCCGACCAGCAGGAAGCGGGCATCCTGGTAGCAGGCGTAGTTCAGCGCATCGAGCCCGCGGGCGATGAACGGATCGTAGACGGTGCCGATGGGGATGAGGCGGCGGCCGAACAGCGAACGGGCGAGGCCGGCGGCGGCGAGCAGCAGCATCAGGTTGGTCTCGGCGATGCCGAGTTCGAGATGCTGGCCCTCGGGCGCGAAATCCCAACGCGCGGTCGAGGGGATTTTCTCGGCGCGGAACAGGTCCGCCATCGCCTCGCGGGCGAACAGGCGGCGGCGGTTCACCCAGGGGCCGAGCGAGGTGGTGCCGGTGACGTCGGGCGAGGTGGTGAGAATGCGCGACGCGAGCGCACTGTCGCCGCGGGCGAGATCATCAAGGATGCGGCCGAACGCGGCCTGGGTGGAGATCTCGCGCTCGCCGGGTGCGGCAAGGGGGGGGACCGGCAGGTGCGCATCATCGTGCCGGCGGCGGCCGGCGGCGAAGAAGGGCACCGCGTCGAGCCAGGCGCGGAAGCCTTCCACGTCCGCGACCGCGGCGAAACGCTCCCATTCCTCGCCCGGCCTCACGCCCATGTGGCGCTGCCAGGCCCGCATCTGCTCGACCGTCATCACCCCGCCGTGATTGTCCTTGTGCCCGGCGATCGGCGTGCCCCAGCCCTTGATCGTGTAGGCGAGGAAGCAGGTCGGGCGGTCGTGATCGATGGCGGCGAAGGTGTCCGCCATGGTCTGCACGCAGTTGCCGCCGAGATTTTCCATCAGCGCGGCCAGCTCGGCATCGCTGCGCCGGGCGATCAGCGCCGAGACCGCGCCCTGGTCGCCCAGCTCGTCGAGCAGGCGCCGGCGCCAGGCGGCGCCGCCCTGGAAGGTGAGTGCTGCGTAGCGCTGGTTGGGGCAGGAATCGATCCAGCATCGCAGCGCCTCGCCGCCCGGCTCGGCGAAGGCCGCGCGCTGCAACGCGCCGTATTTGATCCGCACCACGTCCCAGCCAAAGGCCTCGAAGATCTTCTCGATGCGCTGCCACAGCCCCTCGCGGGCCACGCCGTCGAGCGACTGGCGGTTATAGTCGATCACCCACCAGACATCGCGCAGCCCGTTCTTCCAGCCTTCCTGGAGGCATTCGTGGATGTTGCCCTCGTCGATCTCGGCATCGCCCATCAGCGCGACCATGCGGCCGCGCCGCAGATCCCGCCCCCAGGGCTTCGCCGCGATATAGTCCTGAACCAGGGAGGCGAAGGAGGTGATGGCGACGCCGAGCCCGACCGAGCCGGTGGAAAAATCGACGTCGTCATCGTCCTTGGTGCGGCTCGGATAGCTCTGGGTGCCGCCGAAGCCGCGGAAAGTCTCCAGTCGCGCGCGCGTGGTGTTGCCCATCAGGTATTGCATCGCGTGGAACACCGGGGCGGCGTGCGGCTTGACCGCGATGCGGTCTTCCGGGCGGAGCGCGGTGAAATAGAGCGCCGCCATGATACTCACCATCGAGGCGGAGGAGGCCTGGTGCCCGCCAATCTTGATGCCGTCCGCCTTCGGCCGGAGGTGGTTGGCGTTGTGGATCATCCAGTGCGACAGCCAGAGCAGGCGCTGTTCGGCGGTTTTCAGATGCGGCGTCATTCGCGGTCTCCCGGCGTGAGGGCGGTGCGCCGAGTGTAGGCGGGCGGGCGGAGCGAATCCTTGCGATTCGCGCGCGTGAAGGCGATATTGTGGTGAAATTTTTCATGGATTTTTATGATCATGGTGAAATCCGGCACGATCGATGATTTCGATAGGGAGATTCTGTCCACGCTGCGGAGCGATGCGCGGATCTCCATGCTCGACCTCGCCGAGCGGGTCGGGCTGAGTGCGACGCCGGTGGCCCGCCGCGTGCGCCGGCTGGAGCGCGAGGGCATCATCCGCGGCTATACCGTGATGATCGACGAGGCGGCGCTCGGCTACGATGTCTCGGTGTTCGTCTCGGTGAAGCTGGACAAGCAGGTGGACGACGCGCTGGTGCGCTTCGAGGCGGCGATCGCCTCGTTTCCGGAAGTGGTCGATTGCTGGCTGATGACGGGCAGCCGCGACTATCTGCTGCGGGTGGTGACGACGAGCCTTGCCGGGTTCGAGCAGTTCCTGGTCGGGCAGCTGACGCGGGTGCGGGGTGTGGCCTCGATCGAGAGTTCGATCCCGCTGCGCCGGGTCAAGGCCGGGGTGTCGCGCGCGGCCTGAAGGGGCGGCGCGAACGGCGCGCCGGTCAGGTGCCGGCGAAGGCGGAGACGGGGGGCAGGCGCGGCAATGCGTCTGCCCGGGCGCGCAGCCAGCCGGCGACATCCTCCTCAGGCATCGGCCGGCTGAACAGGTAGCCTTGCAGCGAGCCGACGCCGAGTTCGACGAGGTGGCGGTTCTGTTCCGTGGTCTCGACCCCCTCGGCCGTGACTTGCAGGCCGAGGGCACGGGCGATCGAGAGGATCGCCTCGATCGTGGCGTAGCCGTTGCGCCCGGCATCGCGGACGAAGGACTGGTCGATCTTGATGACGTCGATCGGCAGGTTGCCGAGGAAGGACAGCGAGGAGAAGCCGGTGCCGAAATCGTCGAGCAGGATGCCGATCCCCTGGCGGCGCAGGCTGTCGAAAAGCTGCGCCGAGCGTTCGGCGTCGTGCAGGAACATGGTTTCGGTGATCTCGATCTTCAGGCGCGAGGGCGGCAGGCCGGAGACCGCGAGCGCATGCTCGACATCCTCCATGAGATTGCCGACCAGCACATGGGCGACCGAGATGTTGACGGTGACGGCGATCGAGGGATCGGGCCAGCCGGCGGCGGCGAGGCAGGCCTGTTCGAGCACCCAGCCGCCGATCCGCTGGATCTGCCCGCTCTGCTCGGCGACGGGGATGAAGGTGGCGGGGCTGATCGCGCCGCGCAGCGGATGCATCCAGCGGAGCAGCGCCTCGAACGCGGTGCAGGCACCATTGCGCGCGGAGATGATCGGCTGGAATGCCAGGCTGAACTGGCCGTCGCGGATCGCGTCCCGCAGCCCCTGCTCGAGGTCGTAGCGGTCCGCCATGTCTTCGGCGAGGGCGGGGTCGAACCGCTTGGCCCGGCTCTTGCCCTCGCGCTTGGCGGCATACATCGCGACATCGGCGGCGCGGATGACGATGTCGGCGGACTGGCCGTTATCGGGATAGAGGGCAACCCCGACCGACGCCTCGATCCGGCAGATATCGGCGCCGACGGTGATCGGCGGGCGGATCGCGTCGATCAGATTTCCGGCGAGGCGCAGCGCCGCGTCGCCATCGCAATCGGGAAGCGCGATCAGGAACTCGTCACCGCCCCAGCGTGCCACGTCGCCCCTGCCATCCACCGCCGCGGCCACCCGCGCGGCGGTCTGGCGCAGCACCTGATCACCGATTTCGTGGCCGCGCAGGTCGTTGATCTGCTTGAAATTGTCGAGATCGAGGAAGAGTAGCGCGACACCGGACGGCGATTGCGCGGTGCCGCCAAGCATTGCGGCGAGACGGCTGTTGAAGGTCGCGCGGTTGGAAAGCCCGGTCAGCGGGTCGATCGAGGCGAGGCGGCCGAGCGCCTCGGCATAACGTTCGCGCTCGGCAACCTCGTGGGCCAGTTCCGACGTCCGCTCCGCGACGCGGCGCTCCAGCGTCGCATTGGCCTCGGCGAGATCGAGCCGGACCCGTTCGAGCGTCTTGCGCTCCTCTTCGGCGCGGATCGTCAGGACCTGGTTCCAGCGGGTGAGCCGGAGCCCGTTCAGCACGGTGCGCGAGGTGCGCCGGGCGAACACGAAGGAGGCGATGAAGCCGAAAATGCCGAATACCGCGAATCTGCCGCCGTCATCCGGCCGCGCGAACAGCACGAAGGCGACGCCCGGCAGCATCACCGCGGCGCAATAGCCGACGATCAGCCGGAAGCTCGCGCTCAGCACCGTGACGCTGCCGCCGGCCATGGCGAAGAACACCATGAAGGCATAGGCTTCGGAGAGGGGGGGCAGGCGCCAGAAGAACAGCCAGGAGAAACTGCCGAGCAGCAGGGCGAGCGCCATCGTGCCGGCGCCGAACCGGCGGATCTGCCGCCGCCCGTCGAACGCCTGCTGGCGAAGCCGGGGAAACAGGATGAACATGTCGACGAAGCGGATCGCCGAGATCAGCAGGATACCGGCGTACCACGCATAGAGGCCGGGCGACAGCTCAGGTGTTCGCACCACGACGATCAGGATCGCGGAGACCGCGATGGTGACGAAAACGCTGCTGCTGCCCATCGAATAGAGCAGCGATGCGCGATCACGCTGGATCAGCCGCTCAAGCTCGGGGTCTGGCGGGGCATCCGGGCTCGGGTGCGGGGTTGTCCACATGGAATGCTACCGGGCAGGCGTCGGTCTGCTGAAATGCGGTTTCGAATGCAAGACGGCATTGCTTTCAACTGTTTCGGGCGAGCGCCGGGACCGCCCTCCTGCGTCACGAATTATGCACGATCCGGTTAACGAAACATTATCGAAACGGCTTTGCCCCGGGACCCTACCTTGCGCGGGAGGAATGACCGTCGCCTCGGGATCTGGACCATCCCCCTCCCCTTCCCTTTCCCCGCGGAGGATCATCCGATCTGGTGATTCCATTTGACCGGCAACGCCACCACGCTCGGGACCGGCGCCGGGAGAGATTGCCGGGCGCGGGAGCGGAGACGATGTTTCAGGACCGTCACGAGGCCGGCCTGCGCCTTGCCGCTCGGCTGCGCCGGTTCAGGCGCGCGCGGCCGGTGGTGCTGGCGCTGCCCCGCGGCGGCGTGCCGGTCGGTTTCGAGGTGGCCGCGGCACTGGAGGCGCCGCTCGATGTGCTGCTGGTCCACAAGCTCGGCGCGCCGCACCAGCCGGAGCTGGCGATCGGCGCGCTCGGCGAGGGAGAGACGGCGGCGCCGTATATCGACACGGCGCTGGTGCGGCGGCTCGGCGCCCCGGCGGCGTACATCGCCGGGGAGCAAACGCGGCAGGCGGCGGAGCTGGCGCGCAGGCGGTCGGTCTATTGCGCCGGGCGGGCGGCGGTTGCGATCGGCGGGCGGACGGCGATCGTCGTCGATGACGGGATCGCCTCGGGGGCGACGATGCGGGTGGCGCTGGAAATGGCGCGGGCGCGGCACCCAAAGCGACTTGTGCTGGCGGTGCCGGTTGCCGGGCAAGACGTGATCGCGCGGCTGCGCCCGCTGGCCGACGAGGTGGTCTGCGTCGAGATGCCGGCGAGCCTTGGCGCGGTCGGCGAATGGTATGCCGATTTCGGGCAGGTCGGCGATGACGAGGTGGTCGACACCCTCGCCCGCGCCGCGGCGCGGCCGGGCGCGAACCGCGGATGACGCGCCGGGCCGGCGCGGTCATGCCGCGTCGTGGCAGGTCGCGATGGCGCGGGCGATCGTTTCAGCGGCATCGATGATGGCAAGGCGGCGCGGCGCCCCCGCGCCGGCATCGCCGGGCGGCACGGTGTTGGCGATGACGATGCCATCGAGCAGCGGCGAGGCGAAGAGTTCGGGCGCGCCGCCCACGAACAGGCCATGCGCGGCGGCGGCGTGCACCGCGACGGCGCCGGCCTCGCGGCAGGCGCGGGCGGCGCGCAGCAGGGTGCCGCCGGTGCTGACGAGATCGTCGATGATGATCGCCGCCCGGCCACGCACCTCGCCGGCGAGGAGCGCGCCGCTGACCACGCCGCCCGAGCGGTGTTTCTCCATGCAGGCGCTGCCCACATCCGCGCCGGTGGCGGCTTCGAGCGCCTGGCGGAACTGTTCGGCCCGCTTGGCGCCGCCGGCATCCGGCGAGACCGCGACGACGCGGGAGCGGCGCGGCAGGGCGGCGAAATGCGCGGCGAAGAGCGGCGCCGCCGGCAGGTGGATCGTGGGGCAGCGGAACGCGTTCTCGAAGGCGGCGAGGTTGTGCACCTCGAGCGCGATCACCCCGGCGATGCCGACCGCCTCGAACAGGGCGGCGACGTAGCGGGTGGTGATCGGGTCGTTGGGCTTGGTCCGGCGATCCTTGCGGGCGTAGCACAGATAGGGGGTGACGGCGGTGACGCGGGCGGCGCCGGCATCGCGCAGCGCGCCGCAGAAGAACAGCAGGCGGCAGAGCCTGTCGTTGGGCGAGGCGCCGGGGCCGCCATGCAGGCTGTGCAGCACGAACGCGTCGTGGCCGCGCACATCCTGCAGCGGCCGCGCCTTGTGCTCGCCGTCCTCGAACTCGCGCTCCTCGTGGCGGGCGAGCGCGATTTCGAGACGGGCGGCGACCCGGCCGGCCAGCGGCGCGCTGCCCTGGAGGCCGAACAGCGAGAGCGGGGCGCGGGTCATGGCGGCATCCTTTCACCCATCGGGGTCATGCGGGCGGGGCGTCGTTGGTATCGATGTCGGTGTCGGCATCCGCATCGAGCCGCATGCCCTGCCCCGCGGCGAGGGCGGCGGCGCGGGCGCGGGCGGGCGCATCGCCGGGTGACGCGACGAGCAGGACGCTACCGCCGGCGGCGAGCGTGGCCGCGGCCTCGCGCCAGCGCGGCCCCTCGGCCCCGGCGAGACGAAGGATGCGCGCGCCGGGCGGCGAACTGGCCGCCGCGGCGCGGCGCGCGGCGCGGGCGCGGGTCGCCGCGTCGTCCGGCCCGGCAAGGAACATCAGGCGCGGCGGGGCGGGGTCGAGAAACCGGCGCGAAGCGGCAAGGTGAGCCCGCGCGGCGGCGGCGAACGCGGGCATTTCGGCCGGGTCGGTCTGCCGGCAGGCCTTGCCGGCCAGGGCGTAGCAGCGGGTCGCGGCGCGCAGGGACAGGAAGAGCGGCAGGGCGCGCGGCCAGTCGGGATCGGGGGGCGGCGTCCTGATCGGCGTTGAACAGCGCGTTGGCGAGATCGCGCCGGCCGCGCAACTCGAGGTCCATCAGCAGGAAGGCGAGATCGTGCAGCGTGTCGATGCAGCCGATCTCGTCGCTGAACTCGATGCAGTCGAACAGGGTCGGCCGGCCGCGGAAGAGGCAGATATTGGCAAGCCGGAGATCGCCGTGACAGCGCCGCACCCAGCCGGACGCGCGGCGCCGGTCGAGCAGCGGCGCGAGGGAGGCGAGGGAGGCTTCGGCGCGGCGGCCGAGGGCGGCGACCGCTTCGCCATCGAGCAGGGGGCCACCAGGCGCGGGACCGCCAGGCGCGGGACCATCGGCTGGCCGGGTGAAGCGGGCGAGTTCGCGGGCGTTGTCGGCGATGACGCGGGCGACCGCGGCGCTGCCGCCATGATCGGGCCGGCGCGCGGCGGCGAGATGGAAGCGGGCGATCCCGGCGCCGAGGGCGCGCATCAGCGCCGGGGTGAGCGCGCCGGCCGGCGCCATCGCGTCCAGCAGGTCGGCCTGGGCGAAGCGGCGCATCATCACCACGCAGTCGAGCGTCTCGCCCGGACCATCGAAGGCGAGGCGGCCGGCTTCATCGCGGGTGATGCGGCGGACCGCGAGATAGAGCGCGGGCGCGGTGCGGCGGTTCAGCGTCAGCTCCGCCTCGCAGGCGGCGCGGCGGGCGGCGAGCGTGGTGTAGTCGAGTGCGGCGTAGCGGATCGCCCGCTTGAGCTTGTAGGCGCGGTCGGCGGCGAGAAAGACGATCGAGCAGTGGCTGGCGATGCGCTCGACCCGCCCGCCGGCGAGGCCGTAACTCGCCGGCCGCGAGAGGAAGGCGATCGCCGCCTGCTGGTCGGGCGGATCGGCGGGAAGCGGATCGGCGGGTGGCGCGGTCACGCGAGCCCCGCGGCGCGGGCGAGGCGCTCCGCGAGGGCGCGGTCGACCTCCCTCGCGAGGGCGCGCAGGCCGGGGCTGATCGTCACCTCCGCGCGGCCGGGGTCGAGGCGGCGCAGCGCTTCGGGCAGGCGCGCGAGGGCGCGGCGGGCATGGCCCCGCGCCGCCTCCAGCCCCGGCAGCCCGGCGACGCGGCTGCCGCCCCGCATGGCCGGGCGCAGCAGATCCTCGCCGGGGACCGCCTCGTCGAGCCGGGCGATGGTATCGGCCTCGATCGTGCCGCCGGGCCCATGGCGACGGACCACCCGCTTGCGCCCCGGCCAGGTCGCCTTGCCTTCGCTGCGCTTGCGCCGGGGGAGTCCGGCGTATTCCTGGAGCTTGTAGGCGCAGTCGAGCGCCGGCGCGTCCGCGGCGGTGGCGAGCGCGGTGCCGACGCCGTACCCATCGATCGGCGCGCCGGCGAGGGAGGCGATCTTCGCCTCGTCGAGCCCGCCGCTGGCGAAGATGCGGATCGCCGCGCAGCCGGCGGCATCGAGAATGCCGCGCACCGCCCTGGCATGGGCGCCGAGATCGCCGCTGTCGATCCGCACGGCGGCGATCGTGACGCCTTCGGCGGCGAGGCGCGGGGCGAGGGCGGCGACGAGGCGGGCGGCGGCCTCGGTGTCGTAGGTATCGATCAGCAGGGTGAGGCCGGCCGGGCGGCTGCGGGCGAAGTGGCGAAAGGCGGTCGCCTCATCCGCATAGGCCTGGACGAAGGCATGGGCCATGGTGCCGAAGAGCGGGATGCCGAAGGCGCGGCCGGCGGCGACGGTCGCCGTGCCGTCAAACCCGGCGAGGTAGCCGGCGCGCGCGGCGAGCAGGCCGGCCTCGGCGCCATGCGCGCGGCGCAGGCCGAAATCGACGAGCTGCCGGCCGCCGGCGGCGAGCACCATGCGCGCAGCCTTCGAGGCGATCACGGTCTGGAAATGAATGAGGTTGAGCAGGCGGGTCTCGACCAGCTGGGCCTGCGGCAGCGGGGCGGTGACGCGCAGCACCGGCTCATCGGCGAAGAAGACCGTGCCTTCCGGCATCGCATCGACATCGCCGGTGAAGCGGAAGGCGGCGAGACTGTCGATGAAAGTGCGGTCGAACCGGGCGGTGGCGCGCAGCCAGTCTAGCTCGTCGGCGCCGAAGCGGAGGGTTTCGAGAAACTCCACCGCCTGTTCGAGCCCGGCGGCGACGAGGAAGCCCCGCCCGGGCGGCAGCGCGCGGAAGAACAGCTCGAAGACCGCGATATCGTCCATGCCGTCGGCCGCGTAGGCGTCCAGCATCGACAGCTCGTAGAGGTCGGTCAGCAGGGGGCTGGGGTCCGACATGGCCGAACCATGCGCGGGACCGCGCCCCGGCGTCGATGATCCTGGTCAAGCGGCGGCGCGGGGCGATCCGTCCGATCGTGGACGTATCCTCATCCGGTCGGGCGTTGCCGGCCGAACGGATGAGGCGGGGGTGGCGCGCTCAGTTTCCGGGCCGAGGCGCGGCGGGGCAGGCGGAATGCGCGGCCAGCAGGGTGACGACGCCACGGCATGTGGTGACGTGATCGGCCCTGGCGATGCCGGCCAGGTTGACCGCCGACTCCGGCGAGACGGCGGGGGCTTGCAGATATGGCGCGATGGCAACCTCGTCCGCGGTGGAGACCACCCTGCCCCCGGCGGCGAGCGCCACGGCGCCGAGGCCCGACAGCGGCGCCAGCACGACGAGGGCGGACGCGATGCGACGATGCGCGATGATAAACCTTTTCATCTTGTTTCCTATCGAGTCGGTGATGTGACGAAAAGATTTTTTCTCGGGAAGGATTTTCGCTTGTTATTGTTTTTGTTGATGTTGTTGTTCGTGATCTTGTTAGTTCAGCTCGGGTTTTTCCGACGCCTGTTCATTTTCAGCCCGCATCGGGCGCTGCGCCGATCGGTGGCGCGCCGCACGGGAGAGGGGGTGGAATTGTTATTAGGGGCGGATGGTTAACAAGTCGTTTTGATATCTGGCCGTTCGCAAAACCGGTTGGCCGATCGGGTAGCCGCGATCGTGCCGGCCGGTGGCGATCAACGGCGCGGCGTCGTGTCTTGAGCCGGTTTGTGAAACGACGCACGGGCTGGACCTCGCCTGTTGAATTCCGCATCATCCCGCAGCCCGGAGGTATTTTGCCGATCGGGAACAATGTCCGATTTACACGCGCTTCATGAATGATAGGTATTGCGCCATGAGCGAGCAGGGCGACTGGGCGCGGTGGCTGAGCGAGGCGCAGGCCGGGAATCGCCGGAGCTACGAGGCGTTGCTCAGGGCGGCGCTGCCGTGGCTGCGCGGCATGGCCCGCAGGCGGTTCCCCTGGGCCGATGCGGCCGAGGCCGAGGATATGGTGCAGGATACGCTGCTGGCGCTGCACCGCAACCTGCATCTCTACGATCCGGGCCGGCCGGCGGAGCCTTTTCTGCTCGGGATCCTCAAGCTGCGGGGGGCCGACCGGCGGCGGACGCGGGCGCGGCACCAGGTCCGCGAGACGCCGCTCGACGATGTGCCTGTAACCTCGACGGCCCTGGCGACGAAAGAGACGCAGGAGGTCGCGATCGATGCCGGGCGCGTGTCATCCGCGGTGGGCGCGCTGCCGCCGCGCGACAGGGAGATTCTGGAGATGCTGAAGCTGCGCGAGATGTCGCTCGCCGAGACCTCGGCGGCGACCGGGATGAGCGTGGGCGCGCTGAAGGTGGCGACGTTCCGGGCCATCCGGCGCCTGCGGGCGAAACTGGGAGTGACCGATGAGGAGTGAGGACCTGATCACGTCGCTGGCGCAGGATCTGGGCGCCGTCAGGCCCCTGCCCTCGCCCGCGCGGCTGCTGGCGGTCTGGCTTGGCGTCAGCGTTCCGGTTCTCGCCGCGATCACCCTGATGATGGGGCCGCGCCCCGATCTTGCCGGGAAATGCGGCGAGGCGGGGTTCGTGATTTCGCAGGGTCTCGGCGTCGTCACGGCGGTGGTCTCGGCCTATGCCGCGTTCTGCGCCGGCCGCCCGGACCAGCCGGGGTGGAAACTCTGGGCGCCGATGCTGGCGATGCTGGTCTGGCTCGGCGATCTTGGACGGCAATGCGCGGTTGTGAGCCTGCAGGACGCCGGCGGCGTGCTGCGCCTGCAGCTCGACCCGATGTGCGTGCCGGCCATCGTCATCGCGGGCGTGATTCCGGCCGGCTTGATCGTGGCGCTGATGCGCCGCAGCGCGACGTTCCGGCGCGACCATGCCTGCCTGTGCGGCGCGCTCGCCGCGGGCGCGGCGGCGGACGTGGCGCTGCGCCTGTTTCACGGCTCGGTCAACATCGCCACTCTGCTCCTGTGGCAGATGGGAAGCGTGATGCTGTTCACCTCCACCGCCTGGTTCATCTCGAGCACGATCCTGCGCAATGTCGCGCGGGCGCCGCGCCGCCGGCAGCTGGCCGGCTGATGCGCCGCCGGGCCGGGCAGGCATCCACCCGTGACCGGACCGATCGCGCCGAGGCGCCGAACCGCGAGGCGCGGGGCGCCGTCGGAAATGCACACGGCGTCCGAACCGGATACGAAATATTAAGAGAAGCGCCGGTACACCGCGCCGATGCTCCCTTCGCCTTGCCCATGACCCTGAACAGATGACGCAGATGGCACCGGCAGACGACGGCCCGCCCGGGATGGTCGCGATGGCGCGGCGGGCGATCCGGCTCAGCCTCGCAGACGGCATTCCGGCGCGCTCGCTGCGCGTCGCCATCGTGGTCGGGATCATCCTCAATCTGATCAACCAGGGCGATGCGCTGCTCGGCCTCGCCCGGCCGCACTGGCTGAAGATGATCCTCACCTTCATCGTGCCCTATTGCGTGGCGACCTATGGCGCCGTGTCGTACCGGATGCGGGAGGGCGGAGGGGCGGAATGACGCCAAGCCAGCACAAGCACGGAGCGTGCCGATGACCGCCGGAAGACCCGGACCCCTCGCCGCGCTGGCGACGCTGTCGCTCGCGATGGCGGGAAAAATACTCTCGCGCCTGTAACCAACAGGTCGGTCGCCGCGAAATACGGAGCAGCGGCCTCGCTGGATGCCGCCACACATCGACACAGGAGTTTGCCATGCGCGGCACCTATCGCCGGCTTCTTCTCGCGGCCTCGCTCGCGGTTTTCGCAACCGCCGGCACCGCGTTCGCGCTGCCCGGATGCACCCCGCACGACCGGCTGATCCAGAAGGTCGATACCAGCTACAAGACGCAGTTCCACACGAAATGCGCGACACCGGGCGCGACCGCGCAGACGGGGCGCTGACCCCGGTGCGCAGGCGTTCGCATGCCGGCCGGCGCGATGCCATCACGGCGCTGACCGTTTTTGGTGTGCTGGTGACGGCACTCGGCCTGCCCGCCACGGCGCCAGCCGGCGCCGCGGCGGCGCAACCGCCCGCGTTTTCCTCGGGGTCGCTGGCGGGATGGACGGTCAAGCGGTTCGATGGCCGCCATGTCACGCATTATGCGCTCGCCGCCGCGCGCGGCGGCGACGTGCTGCGGGCGGTCTGCAACGATTCGGCCTCAGGCCTGATCTGGAAGCACCGGATCGATCTCGACGAAACCCCGGTGATGAGCTGGCGCTGGAAGATCGCCCATGTCTATCCCGGGCTCGACCCCCATGCGAAGTCCGGCGACGATTATCCCGCGCGCGTCTATGTCGTCGCCGGCAATCCGCTGTTTCCCTGGACGCTGCGCAGCCTTGTCTATGTCTGGGCGAACGGCCCGGTCACGGCGGCGAAGCACGGGCCGCACGGCACGAGTTTCTACCCCGACCCGTATACCTCGCAGGCCGAGATCGTCGCGCTCCGGCAGGGCCCTGCCGGCGCCGGCCAGTGGGTTGCCGAGCAGCGCAACGTGAAGGCCGACCTCGCCCGCGCCTTTGGCGGCCATCGGCACATCATCGGCGCCATCGCGGTCATGACCGATTGCGACGATTCGCACACCCATGGCCGTGCCTGGTACGGCGATATCGGTCTGCGGGCCGGCGGGTAGAGCGGGCCTGCTTGCCTCGCACCGGGCAGGTTCCCATTTCCGCAGCATGGTCACGGAACGACAGCCGCACGGCCTCGGTGTCATGGCGCTGCGGCGCTATATCCTGAGCGTGGCGGCGGGCAATCTCGCGTGGGAGATCGTGCAGCTCCCGCTCTATCGCATCTGGTATCACGCCGGCGCGCTGCGCCTGGCCGGCATCGCCCTTGCCGGAACCTGCGGCGATATCCCGATCGCGATCGTGTCGCTGGTCTGCGCCTTCAGCCTGTTCGGCAGGGATGGTGCCGCGCCCTCCATCGGCCCGTCCGTCGCCTGGGCGACCGTCGCCATCGGGTTGGTTTACACGATCGGCAGCGAAATGGTGCATCTGCGGCTTGGCACATGGCACTATGCGGCGCTGATGCCGCGCCTGCCGTTTCTCGGCGTCGGCCTTGGCCCGACGCTCCAGTGGCTCGCCATTCCGCCGCTGGCGCTGCGCGCCGCGGGTGGGCGGTTCGGCCAGCCGCGCCAGGCGCGCGCGGCGTGAGGCCCGGCCCTCCGAAGGGCGCGGCGGTTCAGGACGCGGGAGGCGCGCGATCGGGCCAGTCTGGCGCGGGCAGGCTGCGAAAACCCGGCCTCGCGAAGACATAGCCCTGCATGAGCGTGATGCCGAGATCGGCCAGCGCGGCGCTCTCATCGCGCGTTTCAACGCCTTCGGCAACGATGGTGATCGCCATTTCGCGGCACATCGCGGCGCAATGGCCGACGATGCTCCGCCGCCCTTTGTCCGTGTCGATCCCGCGGATCAGCTCCATGTCGAGCTTGACGAGGTCGGGGCGGAATTTGGCGAGCAGGTTGAGGTTGGAATATCCCGACCCGAAATCGTCGATGGCGGTGCGAAAGCCCATCGCCGCGTATTCGGCGACGATGTTGGCCAGATGGTCGGGGGCGGCGAGAAGCTCACCCTCGTTGATCTCGAAGATGAGCTTGCCGGTGGGAAACCGGGAGCGGGCGGCGGCCTGCAGCGTGGTGCGGATGCAGGCCCGCGGCTCGTAGACGGCGTTGGGCAGGAAATTGATCGAGAGATCGGACGCCATGCCGCCAAGGCCGAGCGATGCGGCGGTCTCGATCGCGGTGACGCGGCAGGCCTGGTCGAACGTATAGAGTTCGGCCTTGCCGACGCTGCGCAGGATGCTCGCCGCGGACTCGCCGGCGGGGCCGCGCACCAGAGCCTCGTAGGCGAAGACCGATCGCGCCGCGATATCGACGATCGGCTGAAACGCCATGGCCAATGGCCGGTCGAACAGCCCCTGCCGGCAGCCGGCGCAGGATTTCGTGATTTCGGGACGTGTTTCAGTCATCCCCATGCCGACATCGTCATCATTGATACGCCCTCAAGCCAAGCATCCGGAAAGACAGATTTAAGGTTCGGCAGGATGCGACCAATTATTTAACGAAACGCTAAAATGCTCCGGCACATCGGGCTTGCGGTTCTGCCCCGTGGCGGCGGCGCTGCGAAAATCCGCAGCCGACGCAAAAGGGCGCCAACGGCCGGACTGTTCAGCAGATAGCCAATGTATTTGTGACGATCGGATATTGGGAACCGGGCACCATCCTGTTTCGACGTCGCGAAAGGATGGTGGGTGCGACAGGGATTGAACCTGTGACCCCCGCCGTGTGAAGGCGATGCTCTCCCGCTGAGCTACGCACCCGGTCCGCTCGTCTCTAGCGGCGCGGCGCGGCGAAGGCAAGAGGCCCCACAGAGGCGGGGCGCGGTTCCGCTCAGCGCCGCGCCGGGGGCACCGCGGGACGGACGGTGGCGAAGGCAAGACCGAGGAAAAATGTGAGGCAGGCGACGCTGAAGCCGTTCAGCGTTGCGAGCGATGCGGCGGCGGCGGCCGGATAGGTCGCGACCGGCGGCATCGGGGCGAGGCGCAGCGCGGCATAGGCCAGGAAGGGCAGCCCGGCGAGGGCGAACATCGTCCGCCGTTCGGACTGGTGGAAGCCGAGCGTCGCCAGCATCACGCAGGGAATGAGGAACAGCGCCACCCCGGAGGAGAAGCCGAGCACGTGGTTGCACCATGCGGTGTTCAGCGTCGCCACCGTGCAGAGCAGGGCGCGCGCGGCGTAGCCGCTGCGCCGGGCAAGCAGCGGCACCGCGAGCCAGAACGGCAGCGAGGCCAGGGTGAGCAGCACGAACGGGCCGGCATCGCGCCCGAGCACGGCCCAGAGATAGAGCGGGTAGAACGGCGTGTTGCCCGCCAGCACGAGGGCGATCGTGTTGCAGGTCGCGGTCAGCCCGTCCTCATGCGCGACGAAACCGGCAAGGGCGCGGGCGGCGGCGCGCATCAGACCGGCCGCAGCCGGTAGTGGCTGACCCCCCAGGACTCGCCGCCGGCATGGCCGAACAGCCCCTCGGTGGCGAGGAAGAACAGCCGCCAGCGGCGCTTCCACAGCGCGGCCTCGGCACCATAGACGCGGCTCAGGATCTCGCCGATCGGGCCGGCGTTGCGGTCGTAATTCTCCAGCCAGAGGCGCGCGGTGCGGGCATAATGCGTGCCGTTCCAGCGCCAGTCGGCCTCCAGCGCGAACAGGTCGGAAAACTGGCCGATCAGCCCGTGGCTCGGCATGATGCCGCCGGTGAAGAAATGCCGGGCGATCCAGTCCGCCGGATCGTCGTGATCGAAGCGGTAGGGGCCTGTGCGGTGCGAGAACACGTGCAGGAACAGCGCGCCGCCGGGCGCGAGCCACTGGCGGACGCGCCCGAGCAGGCCCTGCCAGTTGGCCATGTGCTCGAACATCTCGACCGAGACCACCCGGTCGAATGTCCGCTCGGGGATGAATGCGTTCATGTCGGCGGTGACGACGCAGAGATTGGCCAGGCCAAGCCGCGCGGCCTCCGCCTCGATATGCGCGCGCTGCGAGGCGGAATTGGAGACGGCGGTGATGGCGGCGGCGGGGTAGCGCTCGGCCATGAACAGGCTGAGCGAACCCCAGCCGCAGCCGAGTTCGAGAATCGACTGCCCGTCGGCGAGGCCGGCATGCTCGCAGGTCTGAGAGAGCGCCTCGATTTCCGCCGTCTCCAGCGTATCGGCCGGAGAGCGGAATAAGCAGCTCGAATATTTGCGGCGCGGCCCCAGCACCTGACCGAAAAACGCCGCCGGCACCTCGTAGTGCTGGGCATTCGCCGCATCGGTGTGCAGGGCGATCGGCAGGCTTGCCATGTCGCGGGCGAAGGCGCGTTCGGCATCTGCCGTCAACGAGGCGAGCTTGCGGTCGGTCCGCCCGACCAGCCCGGCGATGCCGCGGCGGGTCAGCGCGTCGGGGATCGGCAGGCGCTCGGCCATTCCGGCCATGGTGGCGGCGAGGTTCATGCGTTCGCTCCGGGGCTTGGTTCAGACCCTAGGGTTACGGCGCCGTGGGGCATACGGATGCACCGCGCTCAGCCGCGCCACCGCTTCGGCCACGGCACGATCGGGCTGACCCGCGCCTGGTAGTCGCGATAGGCGTCGCCGCGCGAGGCCAGCATCTCGCGTTCGAGCGGCGGCACGCCGGAGATTTTCGCCAGCAGCCAGTACATGAACAGCGGCGCGGCGAGGCCGGCGAGGCCCGGCCACCACGGCCCGGCGAGCCCGATCAGCGGATAGGCGAGCCAGACCAGGATCTCGAAGAAATAGTTCGGATGGCGCGACCACGCCCACAGGCCGCTGGCGCAGACCTTGCCGCGATTGGCCGGATCGGCGCGGAAGGCGTGCATCTGCCGATCCGCCAGCCCCTCGCCGGCGACCGATCCGGCGAAGACGGCGAGCCCCGCAAGGGTCAGGCCGGGGGCGAGCGGATAAGGGTTGCTCGCCGCGAGCGTCACGGCAAGGGCCAGCAGCCAGGCGACCGCGGCCTGGATCATCAGCAGGGCGAACATCCGCCGCTCGAACCCCGCCCCCCATTCGGCGCGGAACCGCGCATAGCGCGCATCCTCGTGGCGGATGGCGGCGGTGCGGCGCAGGATGTAGCCGCCGAGCCGGCCGGCCCAGACCAGCACCAGCGCCGCCACCAGCAGCCGCCGCGCCGGCGCCGCCGTGCCGAGCGGCACCAGCGCGCCGACCGCCCCGGCGATGCCGGTGCCGAAGGTCCAGAACACGTCGACCCAGCCGGAATTGCGGGTCGCGCGCTGCGCCACCCAGGCGCCGGCCATGACCAGCATGAGAAAGAGCAGAAGCGTCAGCGCGAGTGCCGGATATGCCATGCGCAAGACATTCATCCGCCCCGCACTTCGTCAAGGGCCGGGCTGCGCCGCCGGCGCCGAATCGCTATATGACGCGGCAGATCAGAAGGAGCCTCGCCATGTCGCGCATCGACGAAAGCCGCAAATTCGTTCCCGTCTCCATCGCCGTGATGACCGTCTCGGACACGCGGACGGCGGAGACCGACACGTCGGGCGACGCGCTGGCCGCGCGCGTCGTGGCCGCCGGCCACAGGCTGGCCGCGCGCGGCATCGTCCGCGACGACGCGGACCTGATCGCCGCCCGGCTGCGCGCCTGGATCGCCGATCCGGCGATCGATGTGGTGATCACCTCGGGCGGCACCGGCATCACCGGGCGGGATGTGACGCCGGAAGCCTTCTCCCGCGTGCTGGAGAAGGAGATCGAAGGGTTCGGCGAGCTGTTCCGGATGCTGAGCTACCAGAAGATCGGCACCTCGACGATCCAGTCCCGCGCGATCGGCGGGGTGGCGGGCGGTACCTATCTCTTCGCCCTGCCCGGCTCGACCGGTGCGGTGAAGGATGGCTGGGACGACATTCTCGTCTTCCAGCTCGATTCCCGGCATCGGCCCTGCAACCTCGTCGAACTCATGCCGCGGTTGCAGGAACACCTGACCGCCTGAGCGAACGACCGGCCGCCGCGCCCCCGCCGGTCAGATCGGCGGCGGGCCGGATTTCATCCGCTCCATCGCGAAGCGGGAGCTGACATTGCGCAGCGGCACGGCGGCGATGAGTCGGCGGTAGAACGCGTCGTAGGACGGGATGTCCGGCGCCATGACGTGCAGCAGGTAGTCGACATCGCCGCTCATCCGCCAGGCGCCGACGATCTCGGGCATGGTGGCGACGACCTCGGCGAATTTCGCGATCCAGCCATCGGAGTGATCCGCCGTCTCGATCGAGACGAAGACCGAAACCGGATAGCCCAGCCGCTCGGGCGAGAGTGCGACCACCCGGCCCTGGATGACGCCGGCCTCCTCCATCCGCTTGATCCGCTTCCAGCAGGGCGTGGCCGAAAGCCCGACCTCCTTCGCCATGATGGCGAGCGGCACGGTGGCGTCGCGCGCAAGCAGGCGGAGGATCGCGCGGTCGATCGTGTCGAGCGCGGCGGGGGCAACCGGCGCCGGCGGTGCCGGGGCGGGGCTGGTCCGGGCTTTGTCGGTCATTCCAAAATACCCTTCAGTTTTGGATTCGTTTTTCATATCGTCGAGTTAAATCAGAAAATCAAACTTATTTTCTGCTGAATGAGCCGATTTCGGAGAAATCTGTTTTCCTGCCCCGGCCGCGTTCCTATACTTCGTTTGTGCAGGAGACACCATGATCCCGATCGCCCTCGACCCACGGCTGACCTCGCTCGGCGTTGCCGGCAACGGCCCCCTGGCGCTGCGCCGCTACCGCGCGCTGCGGGCGGCGGGGGCCGAAGGCGCGCTGCTGTTCTCCGACGATCCCGCCGCCGAGGCGGTCGAGGCGGCGGGGGCGAATCTGCGCCGCGCCCTGCCGGACGAGGCGGCGCTGGCGGCGCTGCATGTGCTGTGGATCGTCGATCTGCCGGCCGAGGCAGCGGAAGCGCTGGCGGCGCGGGCGCGGGCGGCGCGCGTGCTGGTCAATGTCGAGGACGTGCTGCCCTTTTGCGATTTTCACTCGGTCGCCGAAATTCGCCGCGGCGACCTGCTGCTCACCATTTCCACCGCCGGCGCCGCCCCCGGGCTTGCCGGCGTGCTGCGGCGCGATCTCGAAACCCGGTTCGGCCCGGAATGGGCCGACCGCGTCGCGCGAATCCGCGCGCTGCGCCGCGGCTGGCAGCAGGAGGGCGTGACCATGCCCGAGGCCGCGCGGCGGATCGCCACTCTCGTCGAGGAAGAAGGCTGGCTCGCATGATCCGACATCCCGCATTCGCCCCCGGCAGCGTCTGGCTGGCCGGCGCCGGGCCCGGCGACCCCGCGCTGCTGACGCTGGCGGCGCTGCACGCGATCGAGACCGCCGACGTGATTCTGCATGACGCGCTGGTGCCGGGGGAAATCCTCGGCCTCGCCCCGGCGGCGACGCGGCTGGTGCCGGCGGGCAAGCGGGCCGGCGGCATCCACACGCCGCAGCTCTCGATCAACGAGGACCTGATCGCCCTCGCCCGGCAGGGGCTGCGGGTGCTGCGCCTGAAGGGCGGCGATCCGTTCGTGTTCGGCCGCGGCGGCGAGGAGTGCCTCGCCCTCGCCGCGGCGAGCATTCCCTTCCGGGTGATCCCCGGCATTTCCGCCGGCATCGGGGCGGCGAGTGCCGCGCACATGCCGATCACCCATCGCGGTGTCGCCCGCAGCGTGGCGTTCGCCACCGGCGAGGCCGGGCCGGCCGGCGGCGAGGTGGATTTCGCGGCACTCGGCCGCGCCGCCGACACGCTGGTGCTCTACATGGCGCGGCAGAATATCGGCCGCATCGCCGCCGCCCTGATCGAGGGCGGCCGCAGCCCGACCGATCCGCTGGCCTTCCTGCTCGACGCGACGACGCCGCGCGAGCGCATCGTCCACACCACGATCGGCGCCGCCGCCGCCATCGCCGCCACCCTGAAGCCGGCCGCCACCCTGGTGATCGTCGGCCCCGTCGCCGGAATCGGCGCGATGCTCGCGCCGCACCGCCCGGACGCCGAACCCTCGATCCGCTCCGCACAAGGTTGACATCATGACCCGCACCGCCGCCCTGCCCCGTTCCGCCCCCTTCGCGCCCGAGGACATCGCCGTTCTCGACAAGGTGATCGGCCGCGCCTCCAGCACGCAGCGCGCCTGGCTCGCCGGCTTCCTCGCCGGGATCGACGCCGCGAAGGGCGATGCCGCCCCGCCCGCCGCGCCGCCGGCGGCGAAGACGAAACTCACCATTCTGTTCGCCACCGAATCCGGCAATTCCGAGGCGCTGGCGAACGCCGCGAAGAAGGACGCGCAGAAGCGCGGCTTCGCCCCGCGGGTGCTGGACATGGCGGATATCGGCCCCGGCGCGCTGGCCGAGGCCGAGAACCTGCTGGTCATCGCCTCGACCTGGGGCGAGGGCGAGGCGCCGCAGCGCGCCGCCCCCTTCATGCGCGCCCTGCTGGCCGAGGACGCGCCGGCGCTGGAGGGTGTCACCTTCGCGGTGCTCGCGCTCGGCGATTCATCCTATGCGCAGTTCTGCGAGACCGGACGGCAGATCGACGCGAGGCTGGAAGCGCTCGGCGCCCGCCGCATCGCCCCCCGGCTCGACTGCGATCTCGACTACGAGGCACCGGCGGCGAGCTTCATCGACAGCCTGTTCACCGCGCTCGCGCCGCAGGCCGATGCCGGCTCGGTCATTCATGTCGATTTCCACCGCGCCGAGGGCGTCGAGATCAGCAAGGCCAACCCGTTCGAGGCGGAGGTGGCGGCGCTGCACCCGATCACCTCGTCGCGCTCGGAGAGCGAGACGCTGCATCTCGAACTCGACCTCACCGGCTCCGGCCTGAGCTACGAGCCGGGCGACACGCTGGGCATAGCCCCCACCAACGCCCCGGCGCTCGCCGATGCGATTCTCGGCGCGACCGGGCTTGCCGGCAATGCCGAGGCCCGCGAGACGCTGATCCGCGAGCGCGACATCACCACGCTGACCCCGAAGCTGATCGCCGACTATGCCGCGCTGACCGGCGAGGCGAAGCTTGCCGCCCTCGCCGCCGACGAAGCGGCCCGCGCCGCGTTCATCGCCGGGCGGCAGCCGGTCGACCTGTTCGAGGCGTTTCCGCACCGGCTCGATGCCGGCCAGCTCGCGGCCCTGCTGCGCAAGCTGCCGCCGCGCTATTATTCCATCGCCTCGTCGCAGAAGCTGGTGGGGGATGCGGCGCATCTCGCCATCGCCAAGGTGGCGTATGAAAGTGCGGGCCGCGCGCGGCTCGGCGTCGCCTCCGGCATGGTCGCCGAGCGGCTGCGCGAGGGCGACACGCTGCCGGTCCATATCAAGGCGAACCCGCATTTCCGGCTGCCGGAAGATACCGCGACGCCGATCGTGATGATCGGCGCCGGCACCGGCATCGCCCCCTACCGCGCCTTCCTGCAGGAGCGCGAGGCGATGGGGGCGGCCGGGCGGAGCTGGCTGATCTTCGGCCATCGCCGCTTCACCCATGATTTCCTCTATCAGCTCGAAATCCAGGACTGGCTGAAGAGCGGCGTGCTGAACGAGATCGACCTCGCCTTCTCGCGCGACCAGCCGCAGAAGCGCTACGTGCAGCATGTGCTGTGGGAGCGGCGCGAGGCGCTGCAGGACCGGCTCGCCGAGGGGGCGACGCTCTATCTCTGCGGTGACGCCAAGGCGATGGCCCGCGATGTCGATGCGACGCTCGTGCGCATCCTCGGCGGCGAGGACGCGGCGAAGGGCCAGGCCGCACTCGATGCGCTGATCGGCGCCGGGCGCTACAAGAAGGACGTCTATTGATGAGCGAACAGGTTCAGGAGCGCGCGGCGGCGACGCTCGACATGCTGCGCGCGGCGCTTCATGCCCATCACGGCAGGATCGCGCTGGTCTCCTCCTTCGGCACCGAATCCGCCGTGCTGCTCGACATGGTGGCGCGGATCGACCGGGCGCTGCCGGTGATGTTTCTCGATACCGGCAAGCTCTTCCCGGACACGATCGCCTATCGCAACGCGCTGATCGCCCGCCTGCGGCTGCACGATGTCCGCACCATCCGCCCGGACCCCGCGCATCTCGCCGAGCTGGACCCGGAGGGCGCGCTGTTCGGGCGCGACCCCGACCTGTGCTGCACCATCCGCAAGACCATGCCGCTGGACGCCGCACTTGAAGGGTTCGAGGCGTGGATTTCCGGCCGCAAGCGCACCCAGTCCGACCAGCGGGCGCGCATTCTGCCGATCGAGACCGGGCCGGACGGGCGGACCATCGTCAACCCGCTGCATGACTGGGAGCGCACCGATATCGACGCCTATTTCGCCGCCCGGCGCCTGCCGCGCCACCCGCTCGAATCCGAGGGGTTCCCCTCGATCGGCTGTGCGACCTGCACCCGCCGCGTGCGCCCCGGCGAGCCGCCGCGCGCCGGCCGCTGGAGCGGCACCAGCAAGACCGAATGCGGCATCTTCCTCGACCGCGCCGGCCAGGCCGCCTGACCCGACAACGCTAACAGAAAGAGCCCACCATGGCGGATCGTGACGTCATTCAACTCTCCCGCAACGAGGACATCAAGGCGCGGAGCGATTTTCTCCGCGGCACGCTGGTCGAGGAACTCGGCCAGCAGGCGCTCGGCGGCCTCACCGAGGATGGCGGCCAGCTGGTCAAGTTCCACGGCATGTATGTCCAGGACGACCGCGACCTCCGCCCCGAGCGGGCGAAGCGCAAGCTCGACCGCGCCTATTCGTTCATGGCCCGGCTGCGAATTCCGGCCGGCGTGCTGACGCCGCGGCAGTATCTGGCACTCGACCGCATCGCCGATGAGCGGGCCAACGGCACCATCCGGGTGACGACGCGGCAGACCGTGCAGTTCCACGGCATCATCAAGTCGAACGTGCGCGCAGCGCTCCAGGCGATCGACGCCGCCCTGCTCGACACGATCGCGGCCTGCGGCGATGTGAACCGCAACGTGATTTCCACCGCCAACCCCTATCTCTCCCGCGCCCATGCCGAGGCGGCGGAGGCGGCGCGGGTACTTTCGGCGCATTTCCTGCCGCGCACCGGCGCCTGGCGCGAGGTGTTCATCGGCGATGAGCGGGTGCTCGGCGGCGAGCCCGAGGCCGAGCCGATCTATGGCGCGACCTACCTGCCCCGCAAGTTCAAGATCGCCATCGCGGTGCCGCCCTCGAACGATGTCGACGTTTTCGCGCACGACCTGTCCTATATCGCGATCGTCGAGAACGGGGTGATCGCGGGATACAACGTCGTGGTCGGCGGCGGCATGGGGGCGACGCATGGCGAGACGGAAACCTATCCGCGGGTGGGCGACGTGATCGGCTATTGCCCGGCGGATCGGCTGATCGAGTCGGCCGAGGCGGTGCTGACGACCCAGCGCGATTTCGGCGACCGCACCAACCGCAAGCACGCGCGGCTGAAATACACGATCGACACCCACGGGCTCGACTGGTTCCGCGCCGAGGTCGACCGCCGGATGAGCGCGCCGCTGGAGCCCGCACGCGCCTTCACTTTCGAGGGCAATCACGACCGGCTCGGCTGGAGCACCGACGCCGAGGGCCACCATCACTTAACGCTGCACATCGTCAACGGCCGCATCGCCGACCGGAGCGATGCGCGCCTGAAATCCGCCCTCGCCGCCATCGCCGCATTGCCCGGCTTCATCGATACCGGCGCGCTGGTGATGACCACCAACCAGAACATCATCATCGCCCGCGCGAACGACGCCGAGCGCGCCGCGATCGACGCGATTCTGGCGGAGCATGGGGTGAGCCAGGACGTCTCGCGCCTCGCGGAAGGGGCGATGGCCTGCGTCGCGCTGCCGACCTGCGGCCTCGCTCTCGCCGAGAGCGAGCGCTACCTGCCGACGCTGGTCGGGAAGATCGACGGGATTCTCGCCGATCACGG
Source organism: Acidocella sp. C78 (assembly GCF_907164655.1). Taxonomy (NCBI): domain Bacteria; kingdom Pseudomonadati; phylum Pseudomonadota; class Alphaproteobacteria; order Acetobacterales; family Acidocellaceae; genus Acidocella; species Acidocella sp. C78. The sequence goes on along the minus strand of NZ_CAJQZK010000011.1, from coordinate 32,077 downwards.
GCTCGCGGAGCAGAAGATCACCATTCGCATGACCGGCTGCCCCAATGGCTGCGCCCGGCCCTATATCGCCGAGATCGGGCTGGTCGGCCGCAACCCCGGCAAATACAACCTGATGCTCGGCGGTGCTGCCGACGGCGCGCGGCTCAACACGGTCTATCGCGAGAATGCCGGCGAGGCGGAAATCCTCGCCGCGCTGGAGCCGGTCATCGCCGCTTATGCCAGGGACCGGCTGCCGGGCGAGGGGTTTGGCGACTACACGCGGCGGGCGGGAATCGTCTGAGCTTCCCTCGGCTGCATCGCAATGAAAAAACCTGGCCGGAGGCTGCTCCGGCCAGGTCGAATTCATGGTGATCGGCGCGGAGTGGTTATTTCACCACGCAGACGCCAAACTTGTCCGGCGTGCCGGCCGGATGAAGCGGGGTCGAAAGTTTCACCGTTCCGAAATCGCTGCCCGGATCGGTGGGAAACGCCGTCTTGCCGGCGGGGAAGCAGTTCGACGCCATCAGATAGGCCATGACATCGGCATATTCCGCCGGTTTGAGCGAGCCGGGATCGTTGAACGGCATGTTCTGCGTGACGATCGTGTTCAGGATCGAGGCGGAATAGCCGTTCTTGGTCGCGGTGGTCAGGAAGTCCTTGCCGGCGATCGCCGGAGCGGCGACGCCCTGGAGGTTGGCGCCGTGGCAGCTCGCGCAATGCGCGGAATACACCGCCTTGCCCGCCGTGGCCTGCGCCATGGTGTAGGACACGGCGCCGTCGCTGCTGGTGGCGGAGACGCGGATCAGCCGGGCGGCCGGCGCCTTCGCGACCGGGGCCGCGGCGGGGCGGATCATCGCCTGCGACGCGGCGTGATGGGTCGCCTTGGCGGCGCAGAGATGCTGCACCATCGCGGCAACGGGCGTGTAGAGCACGAGCATGGAACCTTCCTTCCTGACCATGGCGGCACCGCCGGTGGCGATGGGGGTGCTGCCGAGCTTCACGGCCCGCCATACCAGCCAGCCCTGCGACATGCCATAGCCCGGCGCGCGCGGCGCAGCGCAACCGTTCTCGACCGGGGCGCCGGACGGCACGCCGAGCCCGGTATTGGCCATGGCGCCGAGCATGCCGCCAAAGACGTCATGCGCGCCGGGGCGGCCTTCGGCCATCGCCAGCGTCTGCAACGCCTGCGACACGTCGACCTCGTAAGCGCCGAGGCCGCGCGCGTTGGTGGCGTCCTGCAGGCTCGCGACGGAGGATTGCAGGTTGACCAGAACGCCGTGCAGCATCGGCACGAAGGGCGGCGAGGCGCGGCGGTCGAGCAGGGTGTTGACCTCGCCGATCGCCCCGGCCGGATCGCCGGGCAGGCCGGCGGCGGCGTCATAGGCCTCGTCCTTGTTGCCGACAAGCAGGTTGATCGCGCGATGCGCGGCCGTCTTGTAGCGGGCGGGGCCGTTGGTCGCGTCGTTCTCGGCGGTCATGATCGTGCTGACGGCGGAACGGATATTCGCCAGCACCGCCGCCGCGCGCGCCTTGTCGGAGGTGGGTGCCGCGGCATGGGCGCAAGGCAGAGCGAGGGCGGCAAATGCCGCCCCCGCGATGATCAGGCTACGCGCAAAACCAGTCGCTGACATTACTTCGCCAGCGCAAACATGGTCAGCATGGTGCCCTTGTTGGTCTTCGGCATGGTCGGCAGCATCTGGTTGCCAGCCTGGCCGGACGCGACCGCGACGTATTCCGTGTTGCCCTGGGTGAAGGCAACCGGCGGCGCGATGATCGGGGAGCCGGTGTCATAGCTCCACAGCTTCTTGCCGGAGGTCGCGTCATAGGCGTTGAAGTCGCCATTCTCGAGACCGGTGAAGACAACGCCGGTCGAGGTCGAGAGGGCGCCGCCCGCCATCGGCAGCTTGGAATTGTCGCGCCACGCGAAGACGCCGGTGTTCACGTCGATCGCGTTGAACTGCCCGGTGTTCGGCCCGACGAATTTCGGGAACGCGCCACCGAGGTAGAACTGACCGGCGATGTAGACCACCTTCTTCGTCGACCGCCAGAAGCCGCACTCGTTCGAGCTCGGCAGGTAGATCATGTTGGTCTTCGGATCGTAGCTGCCGCCGTTGTATTCGACACCGCCATTGGTGTTCGGGCAGGCCACGTTGCCCTTCAGCGACGGCGGCAGGTTGAGGTGATACTGCATGCTGACCGCGAGGTGGTTCACCACCTGGCCGGTCTGCGAGTTCAGCAGCCAGAAATTGCCGGCCTTGTCGCCATCGGCCACCAGCGGCATTTCCTGCCCGTTCACCTTGCCGTTGAACAGGATCGGCGGCATCACCGGATCCCAGTCATGCGTGTCGTGCGGGATGAACTGGTGGGCCCAGACCATCTTCGGCTTCGCACCCGAGATGTTGATCGCCAGCAGGCTGTCCGAATAGAGGTTGGCACCCTTGCGCGCCGGGCCGTTGAAGTCCGGCTGCGGGTTGCCGGCATTGGCGTAGAGCATGCCGGTCTTGGGGTTGAGCGCCATCATCGTCCACACGGCGCCGCCGCCGCGCTTCCACGAATCGCCGCTCCAGGACTTGTTGCCCTTCTGGCCCGGCCCGGGGATGGTTTCGTATTTCCACTCGACCTTGCCGGTGGTCGGGTTGATCGCCTGGATCGTGCCGATTCCACCCCAGTCGCCGTTGGAGATGCCGAGCAGCAGCACGGTCTTGCCGGTCTTGGGGTTGGTGTAGGGCAGCGGCTGCATCGTGTAGAACGAGTTCGCGGTGTCGGAGACCTCGACCTTGTCAAACACCTTCTTGCCGGTGGTCGCGTTCAGCGCGATCAGGTGACCATCGAGGGTCGCGAGATAGGCCTTGCCATCGAGCAGGGTGACGCCGCGGTTGGCGGCGAAGGAGATGACATGGGGGTTGTCGGAGAACTGCCACTTCAGCTTGCCGGTCTTCACGTCGACCGCATAGACGTGGTCATGCGCCGAGGTGATGTAGGCGGTGCCGTTCCAGATCACCGGGGCCGCCTCGATCGGGCCGTTGTCGGACACCTGGAAGGTCCAGACCGGCTTCAGCTTGGAGACGTTGTCCGGCGTGATCTCGCCGATATCGACATAGCGGTTGTTGTCGTAGTTCTTCGCGCCGAGAATCCAGGTCGAGTTGCTGGCGGCGGTGTTGGCGTAGTCCTTCGGAGTCGGCGTGGTGTTGGAAATGGCGCCCGCGTGGGCAACCCCGGCAATGCCGGCGACGAGAGCGGCGGCGGCAACGCCGCCGACGAGGCCGCGGCCTCCCTTTATCCGATTCGACTTCATATTCGTTTCCCCTGTTGAAAATGAGGCTGCGTGCCGGGACGCGCTGGCGCACCCGCGACTGCGTGATAACGCTATCATAAGATGTGAAACGATCAAGCTTTCGTGTCTGTTTGGCGACACGCTGTTCCCAAACGGAGCAACGCCGCCACGCGCCGGCGGCTTTCCCCGCCGGGAAATGGCGATATAGTCGGCCCATGCCAGACCTGATCGACCAGCTTGCGGCAGCACTCGGGCCGGGCGGCGTGCTCGTCGCCGCCGACGAGATCGCCCCTTACGGCGCCGACTGGCGCGGCCTGTTCAGCAACGCGCCGCGCGCCGTGCTGCGCCCGCGCGACGCCGCGGGCGTTGCCGCCGCCCTTCGGCTCTGCGCGGAGGCCGGCGTGCCCGTGGTGCCGCAGGGGGGGAACACGTCGATGGTCGCGGGCGCGGTGCCGGCCACGGCGGGGCGGGAGATGGTGCTCTCGCTCGCGCGGATGAACGCGGTGCGCGCCCTCGACCCCGCGGGGCTGACCATCGAGCTTGAGGCCGGCGTGCCGCTGCGCGCCGCCCAGGAGGCCGCGCGCGCCGCCGGCGCGCTGCTGCCGCTCTCGATCGGCTCGGAGGGATCGGCGACGATCGGCGGGGTGATCTCGACCAATGCCGGCGGCAACAATACGCTGCGCTTCGGCAATGCGCGCGACCTCGTGCTCGGCCTCGAAGTGGTGCTGGCGGACGGCACGGTGTGGAACGGGCTGCGCCGGCTGCGCAAGGACAATACCGGCTACGCGCTGCGCCAGCTCTTCGCCGGCGCCGAGGGCACGCTCGGCATCGTCACCGCCGCCGTGCTGCGCCTAGCGCGGGCGCCGCGCCAGTATCAGACCTGCTTCTGCGCCCTCGACAGCGTGGCCGCCGTGCTCGACCTGTTCGCCCGCTTCCGCGACGAGGACGAGGCTGCACTCTACGCCTTCGAATACATCTCCGGCGCCGCCATGGCGGTGAACGCGGCGCACATGCCCGATTTCCGCCTGCCGCTCGCGGCCCCGGCGGCGCATTACGTCCTGCTCGAACTCGCCAGCACGCGGCGCGGCGACAGGCTGCGCGAGACGGTGGAGGCCGTGCTGGCCGACGCGCTGGAGGATGGCGTGATCGGCGATGCGGCGATCGCCGAATCGCAGGGGCAGCGCGCCGCCTTCTGGGCGCTGCGCGAGCATCTCTCCGAATCGCAGCGCCGCGCCGGCGCCTCGGTGAAGAACGACGTCTCGGTGCCGGTCGCCGCCGTGCCCGCCCTGCTGGAGCGCGCCGAGGCCATGCTCGCCGCCCGCCACCGGGGCGCGCGCATGGTCGCGTTCGGGCATATCGGCGACGGCAACATCCATCTCAACGCGCTGCAGCCCGAAGGGGCCGACCCCGCCGCCTTCATGGCCGGCGCCGAGGCGCTGATGGAGGATGTCAACGCCATCGTCATGGAGCTGGACGGCAGCTTCTCGGCCGAGCACGGCATCGGCCTGGTCAAGACCGGGGCCTTCGCCCACTGGCGCGCCGCCCCCGAGCGCGAGATCATGCGCCGCATCCGCACCGCACTCGACCCGGCGGCGACGCTCAACCCCGGCAAGCTGTTCTGACCTGAAGTCGTCGGCCCGCCCGCTCAGAACCGGTAGCGCGCGCGCATGCCGATCACGAAATTCCGCCCCGGCGCCGGCTCGTAATAGGTGGCGTTGCTCGCCGCGATCACCACGGCGCCGACATAGGTGCGGTTGAACAGGTTGTTGATCCGGGCGAACTCGTTGAAGCGGATCGGCCCGAAATCCTCGCGGAACCCGGCGGCGAGCCCGGCGGTGAAATACCCCGCCGCATAGGCCGAGTTCTGCGAATCGACATACATCCGGCTCTGCCACTGGCCGTTCGCCTGGGCATAGAACCCGCTCGCCGGATCATGCCAGTCGATCTCGCCATAGACGCGCTGGTCGGGCACGCCGGGCAGCGCCTTGCCGGCGAACTGGTTGGCGAGGAAATGCGCCTTCAGCAGCGAATATGAGCCGTACAGCTCGAGATGATGCGGCAGATGCGTGTCGATGCTGAGATCGACGCCGTTGCGCGCCGTCTGCCCCTGGTTCGAATAGGCGGTCCGCGCATCCTTCGAGGAGGAGACCTCGATCTCGTTGTTGGTGTGGATGTGGAAGACAGCGAGCTGGAGATAGGTCGCCGCCCCGATCAGGCTCTTGATCCCGGCCTCGAAATTCTGGCTGCTGGTGGGGCGCAGCGCGGAATTGAAGCCCGCCTGGCCATTGGGCAGGTAGGCGAGCTGGTCGAGCGTCGGCGTTTCGAATCCCTCGCCATAGTCGGCGTAGAGATTGGTCGTCGGCGTCAGGTGATAGGTCGCGCCGGCGACGAAGCTGGTATTGCCGTAACTGACCGAGCCGGAATCGTTGGTCAGCGCGCTGGTCACGTAATTGTCGGTCACGCTGAAATAGTCGTTGCTGTGGCGAAGACCGACGACGAGCGTCGCGCGGCTGGTCACGTGTGCGTTGAGCTGCGCGTATTCGGCGACGTTGCGCGCCACATCCTGCTCGTTGCGGCGCAGCGCGCCGATCGCGCCGTAATCGTTGACATAGCCCTTGCGGTGCTGCTGCTCGTAGCCGAAATCGACCCCGCTCACGAGGGTGACGGGAATGCCGGCCACCCGGTCCTTGTGGGTCAGGGAGGCATCGATCCCGCCGGACTTGCGGGCGAGATCGACCACGCCGCCGCCGGATGCGGCGAAACTGCCGGTGAAGGGCAGGAACTGCAGCACCGAATGCGTCGCCTCGTAGACGACGACGCGCATGGCGTTATGCGCGTTGAACCGATGGTTGAAGACGAGACCGAATTGCAGATGGCGCAGCACCTTGCGGGTGCCGAATGCTTCGGTGTTGGTTCCCGCCTGGGTCGGATCGGCGTGATACTGCGCCGCGGTCAGCCCGCCGGGGTCTTCGGAATAGGGTTCGTTCAGACCGTCGACCAGCAGCGTGTAGCTGGTGTCCGGGTTCACCTGCACGCGGAACTTGCCGTAGAATTGCTGGCGCCGGGCGGCGCTGTGCTGGCGATAGCCGCCGGTGTAGAAATCCGACGCGTTCATCATGTAGTTGAACGAGCCGCCGCGCCCGAAGCCCGCCGTGCCGCCATAGCTCGCGCCGACGCGCCAGCCGCCATAGGAGGCGGCGGTGATGCCGCCGCTCACCGTTGGCCGCGCCGGGCCATCCTTGCTGAACACCTGGATCACGCCGCCCGAGGCATTGCCGTAGAGCACCGAGAAGGGGCCGGTCAGCACCTCGATCCGGTTGATGTCGCCAAGGTCGATCACCTCGGAATCGGTCGTCCCGTCCGGCCCGGTCAGCGTCATGCCATCGACGAGGATGCGGATGTTGCGCACGCCGAACGGCGTCTGCGCGCCGAAGCCGCGCGAGGTGATGCGCAGCCCCTGCGCGTAGTCCTGCCGGTTCTGCACATCGATGCCGGGCACGCGGTTCAGCGTCTCGCTGAGGTTTTCCTCCTCGTTGGCGAGGCTGACCTGATGGCCGGAGACACTGTAGATCGACACCGGAACATCGAAGCTCGGCTCCGGCGTGCGGGTCGCGCTCACCACGATCCTGCGGATCGCGATCTCGCCCGGCGAAGGCACGATCAGCGGTTTTGCCACCTGACCGAACGCCGGGGCGGCGAACGCCGTGCCCCCGAGGAGGGACACGGCGAGCAGGCGGAGCCGGCGGGACATCAGTACACGACGACGCTGCGGATGCTCTCGCCCTTGCGCATCAGCTCGAAGCCTTCGTTGATCTGCTCGAAGGGCAGCACATGGGTGATCAGATCGTCGATATTGATCTTGCCGTTCATGTACCAGTCGACGATTTTCGGCACGTCGGTGCGGCCGCGCGCGCCGCCGAACGCGGTGCCGCGCCAGTTGCGCCCGGTCACCAGCTGGAACGGGCGGGTGGAGATTTCCTGCCCCGCGCCGGCGACGCCGATGATGATCGAGGTGCCCCAGCCGCGATGGCAGCATTCCAGCGCCTGGCGCATCACCTTCACGTTGCCGATGCACTCGAAGGAATAGTCGGCGCCGCCATCGGTGAGGTTGACGAGATAGGGGACGAGATCCTCGCCGATCTCGGCCGGGTTGACGAAATGCGTCATGCCGAATTTCTCGGCCATCGGCTTGCGGGCGTTGTTGAGATCGACGCCGACGATCATGTTCGCCCCGGCGAGCCGCGCGCCCTGGATCACGTTCAGGCCGATGCCGCCGAGACCGAAGACGACGACATTGTCGCCCGGCTGCACCTTGGCGGTGTTGATCACGGCGCCGATGCCCGTCGTGACGCCGCAGCCGATATAGCAGATCTTGTCGAAGGGGGCGTCCTCGCGCACCTTGGCCACCGCGATTTCCGGCAGCACGGTGTAGTTGGCGAAGGTCGAGCAGCCCATGTAGTGCATCACCGGCTCGCCATCGCAGGAGAAGCGCGAGGTGCCATCCGGCATCACGCCCTTGCCCTGGGTCGCGCGGATCGCGGTGCAGAGATTGGTCTTGCGCGAGAGGCAGGATTTGCACTGCCGGCATTCCGGCGTGTAGAGCGGAATCACGTGATCGCCCTTCTTCACGCTGGTCACGCCGGGGCCGACATCGACCACGACACCCGCCCCCTCATGGCCGAAAATGGCTGGAAACAGCCCTTCGGGGTCCGCGCCCGAAAGCGTGTATTCGTCCGTGTGGCAGATGCCGGTGGCCTTGACCTCGACCAGAACCTCGCCCGCCTTCGGTCCTTCCAGGCGGACCGTGCCGAGTTCGAGCTTTTCACCGGCTTTCCACGCAATCGCGGCGCGAACGTCCATCGTATCTATCCTCCTGTGAGCGTAAGCCGGCCGGATGCGTTCACCCGGCCGGGCAATGGATGCCGTCCTGGCGGGTGCGACCCGCCGGGCGATCAGGCCGCGAGCTTGCCGTTCGCCTTCGCGACATGGGTCGCGATGGCGTCCATCAGCGGCGGCGACAGGCAGTCATACGGCTCGAGGCCGAGTTCCTTCAAGCGCGCGCGGATGGCGCCCATCTCGGCCGGCGGCGTGCCCTGCTCGATCACCGAGGAGACGAAGGCGGCGAATTCCGGCGCCGACCAGCCCTGGTCGGACGACAGCTCGGTATGCACGAAATCGAGCCCGTAGAACGGATGGTCCTTGTTCTCGATGCGGCCGAACATGTGCACGCCGCATTCGCGGCAGGCATGGCGCTGGATGACCGCGTTGTGATCGACGATATGCAGCTTGTTGCCGTTCTCGACGACGTGAACCTTGTCCCGCGGCACGACGGCGACGATCGAGAATTTCGCGCCTGCCGGCTTCCAGCATTTGGAACAGCCGCAGGCGTGGTTGTGCGCGGTCTGCGAATCGATCCGCACCACCACCTGGTGGCTCGGGCAGTGGCAGCGCAGCGTGCCGCCGGCGAAGCCGGACGAGCCCGGCCTGATGCCGTTATCGATGGACGGATGCAGCGAGATGGCCATGTTTCTGACTCCCTATCTTGGTTGGATCATCCTTAAGCCGATCAGACGACGCCATCCGGGCGGACGGCGCTCCGGTATCGCGAGCCCGCACTCGGGCCGCTCCCGGATCGAGGCCGGACACCCGCGAGATCAGTCGTCCGGTTTCGCGCCTGTTCCTGAAACTCACCCGGGACTTTCAGGAACAGGACAGCGTGTCGGGGTGCGGGACCGCGCCCCGCCCCCTCACTCCTTGGGCGCGCCGGTGCCGACGGCGCCCACCGCGCGGGCCTTCACATATTCGTAGATCACGCGGATCTGGTGCGGGGTGAAGAACCCGGCCCAGCTCGGCATGCCCTTCGCCTTCACCCCGGTCATCGCGACATTGGTGAAGCCGGCCTCGGTCATGCCGTTGTTGAGCGACGCCCGCAGATTGGGCGCGTAGGAGCCGCCCACGGCATCCTCGCCATGGCAGCGGAAGCAGTAGGAGTTGAACAGCTCGTAGCCGCGGAAGACATCCTTGGTCACCTTGTCGGTGCCGGGCTGGAAGATCGGGAAATCGACCTTCACGGTCTTGCCGTTGACCTTGTAGCTGTAGGTCTTGCCGGCGGCGGCGGGCGCGCTCGCGGCCTTCGCGCCCTTGAGGCTGAGAATCCAGGAGACGATCTCCTTGGTGTCGGCTTCCGAGAGCTGCGGGTGGGCGGGCATCGGGATCTTGCCCCAGGTGCCGACATGCCCCTTGCGGATCGCGTTCACCAGCGTGTCCTCGGCGCCGGACTGGCCGGCGAATTTCTGCGCCACCGCGTCGAAAGCGGGGCCGACGACCTTCTGGTTGATCGCGTGGCAGGAGAAACAGTCGCTCCCCTTGGCGAGCTGCTCGCCCTTCGGCATCGCGCCGGCGCCGCCTGCGGCGAAGGCGGCGGCGCTCAGCAACCCGGCGCCGGCGGCGGCGATCACGCTCGCGCCAATGAATGATGAAATCGAACTCTTGGTCATGCGTATCACTTTCTCATGCTTCGGATCGTGGCGCGGCCGGGTTCAGCCGTTGGAATAATTGTAATGACGCGGGTTGGGCAGCAGTCCGACGTTGAATTTCGCGAGCGTCGCGGCGATCTCGGCCTTGTGGGTGGCGATCACCTTGTCGAGTTCGGCGCGCAGCGCGGTGTCGCCCTTCCGCACGCCCATCGACATCGCGTAGGAATAATGCACCGCCGGCAGACCCGGGCCGTATTCCTCCGACGGCACCCGGCGCAGTTGCAGATCGGGGTAGTCCTTCATGAAGGCGCCGATCGCCGGCTCCCAGGTCACCATCACGCCGACCTTGCCATCCTGCACCGCCTGGAGCAGTTCGCGCGGCGAGGCGGCGGGATTGCCGGCGACGTGGAACACCACGGCGTTGCGGATCAGGCCGAGAATCTTGACCGCGGTCTCCGGCGTGGTTTCCGCCTCGAACCCGATCCTGACCGAATGCATCGAGACCGAGCGCATCGAGCGGATATGCAGGTGCTTGTCCTTGCGGGTCACGAACACGTAGGAGGAGCGGTAATAGGGCTTGGTGGCCAGTTCCTCGTTGTCGCCGGTTGGCAGGTTCATGATGACGTCGCATTTGTGCGCGTCGAGATTGAGGGCGAGGAAGTTCGAGAAGCCGCCATGCGCGCGGTAGCTCGCCCAGGTGTATTCGAGCTTGCGGCCCATCGCCCGGGCGACGAGTTCGGCGATCTTGTTCTCGAAGCCCTCGCCGGCGCGGTTCGAGTAGGGCAGGTAGCCCGGATCGGCGCAGACGCGCAGCACGTGAGCGCTCGCGGCGGGGCTGGTCTTGGAGGGCTGAGCGGTTGTGCTGGCCGCGGCGCTGCCCTCGGGGGTGGCGGCGAGGAAGGCGGCACAGCCCGCGAACATCATCCAGCGGATCATCGACGATTTCATGGGTTTCACTCCGTCAGCGTGGCCGGCCGGATATCGGGCCGGTTCCTGTCGTTGCAGGCACCCGCCGCGCGTGGCGGCGCTCGGGCGGGCAAGGCAGAAAAAGCTCCAGCCCGGGCAGGGGAGCGACCCGGGCTGGATGGTCAAGACGCGCCTCAGTTCGCGCTGGCCACTTTCGAGGGCAGCGAGAACACCATCAGCGTGCCGCCAAGGTTGGTGTAGTCGGTCAGCGTGGCGTTCAGACCCACGGCGCCGAGACCGGCGGAGGATTTGTGCAGGTTGTCCGCCATGCCGATCGCGGCCCAGCCGCCGACACCGCTCAGCACCGCCACATACTGCTTGCCGTCATGCATGTAGGTGATCGGGTTGCCGATGATGCCGGACGGCGTCTTGAACTGGTAGAGGATCTTGCCGGTGTTGATGTCCACCGCGCGGAACATCCCCTTCAGCGTGCCGTAGAACGCGACATTGCCCGCCGTGGTCAGCGCGCCGCCCCAATCCTGGAACATGTCGTGGATCTGCCACTTGGTCTTGCCGGTCATCGGGTCATAGGCGATGAAGCGGCCGCGATAGCCGCCCGGCCCCGGGATCATGTTCACGATGGCGCCGACGAACGGGAAGCCGGACTTGTACTTCACGTTGAACGCCTGGTAGCTCATGCACAGGTGGTTCAGCGGCGCGTAGAACAGGCCGGTCTTCGGATCGTAGGAAACCGGCTGCTCGTCCTTGTCGCCCTGCGACGAGGGGCAGATGTCCTTCACGTTCTTGCCCGCCTCGGTCATCTTGGCGGGATCGACGATCGGCTCGTTGGTCTTGGGGTTGATCCCGGTCGCCCAGTTCACCGAGGGGTCGTATTTGTGGATCGCGATCGGGCTGCCGTTCGCGCGGTTCATGACATAGCTGAAGCCGTTGCGGTCGAAATGCACCAGCGCCGGGACTTCCTTGCCGTGATCCTTGACGTTGACGAGAACCATCTCGTTCACGCCGTCATAGTCCCAGCCGTCATGCGGGGTCATCTGGTAGACCCACTTGACCTTGCCGGTCTCGGGGTTGCGGGCCCAGATGGTCATCGACCAGCGGTTCTTGCCGGGGCGCTGGCTCGGGTTCCAGGTGCCGGGATTGCCCGACCCGTAATAGATCAGGTTCAGCTTCGGATCGTAGGAATACCAGCCCCAGGTGGTGCCGCCGCCCACTTTCCACTCGTCGCCCTGCCAGGTCTTGGTGCTGGAATGCGGGCCGACGGGCTTGCCGGTCGCGCCGTCGATCGTGGTGGCCGGATCGATCAGCGTGTCCTTCGACGGGCCTTCGCTGTAGCCGCGCCAGACCATCTTGCCGGTGTGGATGTTGTAGGCGGTGATGTAGCCGCGCACGCCGTATTCACCGCCGGCGATGCCGATGATGACATTGTTGCCGACGACCATCGGCGCGCCGGTCATGGTCTGGCCCGCGGTCGGATGCCCGTTATCGGCCGACCACACGACCTTGCCGGTCTTGGCGTCGAGCGCATAGAGGCGGGCGTCGAGCGCGTCGATGAAGACCATGCCATCGGCATAGGCCGGACCGCGGTTGACGACGTCGCAGCAGGCGACCGGCGGCGCGTTCGTGTTGCGCGGCGGGGTGTATTTCCAGGCGATCTGGTCGGGATGATCCAGATTGATGGCGTAGACGTAGTTCGGATAGGACGTCTCGTAATACATCATGTTGCCGACGACGATCGGCTGGCCTTCGAGGCCGCGATCCGTCCCGGTCGACATCGTCCACGCGACCTGCAGGTTCTTCGCGTTCTTCGCGTTGATCTGGTCAAGCGTGCTGTAGCGCCAGTTATTGTAGGTGCCGGTTGGCATCACCCAGTCATTGGCGTTCTTCTGCATCTGCAGCAGCGACTCATTGGCGCTGCCCGACGTGGCCGCCTGCGCCGAAAGCACAAGCGCCCCTGCCCCCAGAATGCCGAAACTGGCCGCCAGCAGCGACCGCTTCAGCGATTTCGTCCCAAGTCTTGTCATTACGCTCCCTCCAAATGCGCGCCGGCGCCACATGACGACGGCTGCGGACGTTTGACGCGTTACCGGATTCCCCCGGCTGGCATGAGCATAGGCAATTCGCGTGCCAATCGTGCCGGCCGCGCCGGGGCGGCACAAATCCGGAGGTTGTGGTTCCGCCGCCGGCGGATCGCGGCAAATCGGGGTGACAATGTGTAATTTGTGTGGAACACTCTGTCTCGCGTTGTCGTCACACGACGAGCCGGCACAAGACCGGCATGCGGAACGGCGGCGGATACGGTCAGGGGAGCGACCAGAAGATGACCGACGTGAAACATGGGCAGGTGCATGCCGCGATGGCGCCGCCCGGCCGGGATTTCCGGCACGAGGACTATATCGAGGCGGCATGGCGGCGGTGCCGCGACGAGTACGGGCTGAACCCGGAGGCGCCGCCGGCGGCGGTGCATGTCGGCGGGGCGGCGCTGTGCCACATCCGCGAGGAACACGCGCTGTTCGAGCGGCTCGGCCGGGTCGAGATGCACCGGCTGCTCGGGCAGATCGGCCAGCAGACCGGAACGTCCGCCACACCATCGCGCTACGTGCTGATGCTGACCGACGCCGAGGGCACCGTGCTCGACGTCTTTACCGACAGCGCCAATGCCGCCCGCGCGCAGGCGGCGAACATGGTGCCCGGCTTCCTGTGGGACGAGCCGCATGCCGGGGTGAACGGCCCTGGCACCTCGCTGCACGACCGGCGCTCGCGCGTTGTTCATCGCGACGAGCATTTCTTCACCTGCAACAACAACATGACCTGCTCGGCGGTGCCGGTCTGGGGGGCGAATGGCCGGCTGCTCGGCGCGATCGACGCCACCTGCCTCGATTGCGATGACAGCCGCGCCGCCCAGGTGCCCACCATCGCCCTGGTCAGCATGTCCGCCCGCATCATCGAGCAGCTGCATTTCACCAACAGTTTCCGCGACTGCATGATCATGCGCTTTCACGAGCGCCCCGAACTCGTCGGCCTGCCCTATGACTCGCTGCTCGCCGTCGACGGGGACGGGCTGATCCGGGCGGTGGACAATTCGGTGCCCGCCATGCTCGGCGCCAGCGGGCACGAGACGCTGGTTGGCCGCAGCGTCGCCGAGGTGTTCGACATCTCGCTCGACCGGCTGATGGAACACGCCGAAACCCAGCCTTTCGCCATCTGGCCGATCGCCCATGGCGACGACCGGCACGGCTTCGCCAGCGTCTGGCCGGCGAAACGCGCCCGCGCGCGCCTTGCCGCCGGCGCCACCGCCTCGCGCCGCGCGCTGGGGGTGGTGGAACCGCGCACCGCACGGAAACTGCCCGCCATGACCCGGCCGCGCCGCGACACCCCGCCCTCGCTCGCCGCCCTCGCCGGCGCCGACCCGGCGATGGCGCACAATGTCTGGCGCGCCGAGCGGGTGATGAACCGCGACATCAACATTCTTCTCCTCGGCGAAACCGGCACCGGCAAGGACACGTTCGCCCGCGCCATCCACAACGCCAGCGGCCGCAGCGGCGCGCCCTTCGTCGCCATGAGCTGCGCCGCGATCCCCGAGCAGCTGATCGAGAGCGAGCTGTTCGGCTACGAGGCCGGCGCCTTCACCGGCGCGCGGCCCGGCGGGGCGCGCGGCAAGGCGGTGGCGGCGCATGGCGGCACCCTCTTTCTCGACGAGATCGGCGACATGCCGCTCGCCATCCAGGCGCGGCTGCTGCGCCTGCTCGAGGAGCGCGAGATCGTCCCGCTCGGCAGCACGACGCCGATCAATGTCGATATCAGGGTGATCAGCGCCACCCACCGCGACCTGGAGGCGATGGTCGCGCGCGGCGCGTTCCGCATGGATCTGTATTACCGGCTCAACGGCGTCGCCCTCACCATGCCGGGGCTGCGCGGACGGGCCGACCGGCAACAGCTGATCGAGACGATCTGCGCCGAGGAAAGCGAGGACGGCGCGGTCACCATCGCCCCCGCCGCGATGGCGGCGATGACCGCCTATGACTGGCCGGGCAATATCCGCGAACTGCGCAACACGCTGCGCACCGCCCTCGCCTTCGCCGATTCCGGCCGGATCGAGGTGCATCACCTCCCGCATGTGATCGCCGAGCGGCTCGACGCCGCCGCAGCGGCACCGCCGCCGGCTGCGCCCAGCCCCGACCCCGAACGCGCGCGGATCGTCGCGGCGCTCGACGAGCATCACTGGCGCATCGGCACCACCGCCGCCAGCCTCGGCATGAGCCGCAACACGCTCTACCGCAAGCTGCACCGCTTCGGCCTGATGAACGAGCCGAAGTGACGCGCCGCCCGGTCGCCTATCTCGCCGGGCCGGACCTGTTCCTGCCCGGCGCCGCCGCGCATGCCGCGCGCAGGATCGCCATCGCGGCGCGGCATGGCATCGAGGCGCTCGCTCCGCTCGACGCGCCGGCCCCGGAATGCCGGCCGGGCGAGGCACTGTGGCAGGCGATCTTCCGCCAGGATGTGGCGATGATGGAGGCCAGCGACATCGTCATCGCCCATCTCACCCCGTTTCGCGGCGCCTCGGCCGATGCCGGCACGCTGGTCGAGCTGGGCTGGTTCCTCGGCCGCCGCCGCCCCTGTTTCGGCTATTCCAACGCCGCCACCCCGTTCGCCGCCCGCAGCCGCATGCAGGTCGCGGCCCAGCCCGATCCGCTGCCTGGCACCGCGATCGAGGATTTCGGCCTGGGCGACAACCTGATGATGATCGGCGCGCTGGAAGGCGGGCTGCTCACCCCGCCGGACGGGCAGGATCTGCCGTTCGACTCGCTCGCGACGTTCGAACGCTGTGTTGCGCGGGCGGCAGCGTTTCTTGCGGGCAGGTCGCCGCCAGGCTGAGCATCGCCGACGCCGGCGCGGTCAGCTTGCGATGGAGCAGCCGGGCGAGGCCGCGCGCCACCAGCAGGCTGTGGAAATACTGGCAGGGCTGCGCCAGGTGATCCTCGCTGTTGTAGAAATCGGCGCGCGGATAGCGGCTGCGGTTGGCGAGTTCGAGGAACCGCCCGCCATGGCGCAGATAGACGGCGCGGATGGCGCGCAGATCGGCCTCCGGCAGGCGCACATCGCGGAAATCGGTGGGCAGCCCGCCGATCACGATCACCCCCCGCGCCGTCGCGGCAGTGACGAACCGGGCGATCAGCACCGCGCCATAGCCGCGGCGGATCTCCCGCGCCGACGGCTCGACCCGATGCAGCCCGGCGAGGAAAGACCGGTCGGCGGTGGCGAGCGAGGTGCCGATCTCGTCGCCCTCCGCATCCTCCTCGCGGGCGAGGCGGGCGCGCAGATGGCCAAGCCCCGCCGCCCGCGCCGCCATCTCGGCCAGCGCCTCCAGCCCGTCCGGCATGGTGTTGTCGAAGGCCGCCCCCAGAATCCGCCCCGGCGGCAGCCGCCAGAGCAGCGCGCGGTCGTGACGGAACAGCATGGCGCCATCGACATCCATCCGGTTGGCCGCGCGGCTGACGACGTATTGCTGCACCTCCATCGGCAGGTAGGCGATGTCGCCGCGATGCAGCAGGGGTAGCCAGCGGCGAAACAGATCGTCGAGCCCGATGCCGACGGCGATGCCGCCGTTCTCGCATCGCACCCCCAGCATCGCCCCCATCACCCGGCAGGAATGCGAATAGGGCCCGTTCGAGCCGGCGAGGATCACCAGCTTCGGCGAAGGCAGCGCCGCGCCGCGGGCGAGTTTCTCGCGCATCTCCAGCCGCAGCAGGCCGAGCGAGAGCGGACGGTCGAGCAGAAAGGCGAAGGAAGCGAGGTAGAGCGCGAGCGAGGCGATGGCGCAGAGAAGCAGACGGCGCATCAGAACTGGAAATAGATGAAGGGCCGCGCATAGGGCGCGAAGATCAGCGCCTGCGCGGTGAAGGCGAAGCCGGCGATGAGCGCCGCGTTGCGGCCGCGCGCGCCGAGCGCGTGGATATCGGGCGACAGCAGCATGATCCCCCAGGCGAGGCCGATCAGCGCCGCCGCCTGCACCACGCTCATCGTCCGCGCCGCGCCGAGCCAGGGCAGCACCGCGACGGGCTGGGCGATCGCGCCGAGCGCGGGAATCGCGGCGATGATCTGGCGCGGCAGCAGCACCCCGCCGGCGCCGGCGAGACCGCGCAGCATGATCCGGCAGGCCGCAAGGCTTTCGGCGCGGAACGGCACCCAGGCCAGCAGCACGGCGAGCAGCGTCAGCCCCTGCGCCGCCAACCGGGGCAGACGCGTCCCTAACCGCCGCCACTGGTGATGGATCACGAGATAAAGCCCGTGCAGCCCGCCCCACAGCATGAACGACCACGCGGCGCCATGCCAAAGCCCGCCGAGCAGCATGGTGATCATCAGGTTGAGGTTGCGCCGCGCCTCGCCACAGCGGTTGCCGCCGAGCGGGATGTAGAGATAGTCGCGCAGGAAGCAGGACAGGGTGATGTTCCAGCGCCGCCAGAAATCCGAGATGTCGCGCGCCTGGCAGGGGCTGCGGAAATTCAGCGGAAAGCCGATGCCGATCATCCGGGCGAGGCCGATCGCCATGTCCGAATAGCCGGAGAAGTCGAAATAGATCTGCGCGCCATAGGCGAGCAGCGCCAGCCACGCCTCGACGAGCGAGAGCGAATGCCCCGCCGCCGCCGCCGCGAACCCCGGATCGGCGAAGCGGGCGAGGCTGTCGGCCAGCACCAGCTTCTTGCCGAGGCCGAGGAGGAAGATTTCGATGCCGGCCACGAGGTCGTCATGCCGCAGCCGGCCGCGATGGCGGGCGAATTGCGGGATGATCTCGCCCGGGCGGACGATCGGCCCGGCGATCAGATGCGCGAAGAAGGCGACGAAACAGGCATAGTCGAGAAAGCCGCAGGCGGGCACCTCGCCGCGCGCGGTATCGACCAGATACATCACCTGCTGGAAGGTGAAGAAGCTGATGCCGAGCGGCAGCAGGATGACGATCGCCGGCGCGGGCAGGCCGAGCAGCGCCGCGCCCGTCGCCGCCAGCAGCCCGGCATATTTGAACCAGCCGAGCAGCAGAAGATTCGCCGCGAGCCCGCCAATGAGCCAGCGACGCGGCCGGGGCGAGCGCCGCATCGCCGCCGCCAGCGCGTAATTGCCGAGGATCGATCCGGCCAGCAGCGGCAGCAGCAGCGGCTTCCACCAGCCGTAGAACACGAGGCTCGCCAGCAGCAGCAGGCCGAGCGCCGCTCGCGCCCCGGCAATCCGCCCGGCAAGGGCAAAGCTGGCCAGAAACACCGGCAGAAACCCGAAGACGAAAGGAGCCGCGTTGAAAAGCACGATTAAAATACTCGCTTAGGTTGAAAATACCTTGCCACGCGGCGCGGGCGATTTCTACCCCGAATTGGCCCCGGCGGCACCGGATGCTATAGGCCGCGCGAGCCCGGCCCCTCCGGGCCTTCCCCACGCCGCGCCGGAACCCGTATCGACATGACCGACGACCTGCCGCCCCACCCCGCTTTGCTGCCCGCGGGCTTCACCGACCTGCTGCCGCCGGACGCCGAGGCCGAGGCGCGGTTGACCGAAACGCTGACGGCGAGCTTCGGCGCGCATGGCTATCAGCGGGTCAAGCCGCCGCTGGTCGAGTTCGAGACCACGCTGCTCGCCGGCAGCGGTGCGGCCGTGGCCGAGCAGACCTTCCGGCTGATGGACCCCGAATCGCAGCGGATGATGGGCGTGCGCGCCGACACCACGCCGCAGATCGCCCGCATCGCCACGACAAGGCTCGCCGCCGCCGCAAGGCCGCTGCGCCTCGCCTATGCCGGGCAGTGCCTGCTGGTGCGCGGCTCGCAGCTCGCCCCCGAGCGGCAGGTGGCGCAGGCGGGCATCGAGCTGATCGGGCCGGATCTGCCGGCGGCCGACGCCGAGATCATCATCACCGCCGCCGCCGCGCTCGCGGCGACCGGCATCGGCGAGGTCAGCGTCGATCTGACCATGCCGCCGCTGATCCCCGCCTTGCTGGGCGACACCTCGGCCCACACCGCGCTGGTCCGCGCGCTCGACCGCAAGGACGCCGCCGAGATCGCGGCGCATGGCGGCGCGCTGGCCCCGACGCTGCTCGCCCTGCTGGATGCCGCCGGCACCGCCGAGACCGCGATCGTCCGCCTCGCGGCGATCGACCTGCCCGCCCCGGTTCGTGCCCTGGCGGACCGGCTGAGCGCCACGGTCGCCGCCATTCGCGCGCTGATGCCGGCCTTGCGGCTGACCATCGACCCGGTCGAGTTCCGCGGCTACCGCTACCATACCGGCGTCGCCCTCACGATCTTCGCGCCCGGCCGCCAGGCCGAGTTCGGCCGCGGCGGGCGCTATCTCTGCGACAATGGCGAATCGGCGACCGGGATCACCCTCTATCCCGACACGATCCTCGCCGTCGCCCCGCGCCCTTCCCTGCGCCCGCGCCTGTTCCTGCCCGCCGGCACCCCGGCCGATGCCGGGGCCCGCGCCCGCGCCGAGGGCTTCGCGACCATTCGCGGCCTCGCCGCCGCGGCGGATGACGCCGCCGAGGCGCGCCGCCTGTCCTGCTCCCATCTCTGGCGCGAGGGCCGCGCCGTTCCGCTCGAAGGATAACGCCATGGCAAATGTCACCATCATCGGCGCGCAATGGGGCGACGAGGGCAAGGGAAAGGTGGTCGACTGGCTGGCCTCCCGCGCCGATGTCGTCGTCCGTTTCCAGGGCGGGCACAATGCCGGGCACACGCTCGTGGTCGGCAACCAGACCTACAAGCTCTCGCTGCTTCCCTCCGGCCTCGTGCGCGGCAAGCTCGGCGTGATCGGCAATGGCGTGGTGGTCGACCCGGTAGCGCTGCTCGCCGAAATCGGCCGGGTGCGCGCGCAGGGGCTGAACGTCTCGCCGGAAACCCTGCGCATCGCCGACAACGCGCCGCTGATCCTGCCGCTGCACGCCGCCCTCGACGCCGCGCGCGAGGCGGCACGCGGCGCACGGCGCATCGGCACCACCGGCCGCGGCATCGGCCCCGCCTATGAGGATAAGGTCGCCCGCCGCGCCATCCGCATCTGCGACCTCGCCGAACCCGAAACGCTCGACTGGCGGCTCGACGAGCTGCTGCTGCACCACAACACGCTGCTGGCCGGCCTCGGCGCGCCCACCTTCGGCAAGGCCGAGCTGATGGACCAGCTCCTCGCTCTGGCACCGCAGATCCTGCCCTTCGCCGAGCCGGTGTGGGAACGGCTGGCGGAGGCCAAGAAGGCCGGCGCGCGCATCCTGTTCGAGGGCGCGCAGGCGGTGATGCTCGATGTCGATCACGGCACCTACCCGTTCGTCACCTCGTCCAACACCGTTTCCGGCCAGATCGCGGCGGGCGCCGGCGTCGGGCCCGACGCGGCGGGGCGGGTGCTCGGCATCGCCAAGGCCTATTCCACCCGCGTCGGCTCCGGCCCCTTCCCGACCGAGCAGGACAACGAGATCGGCCGCCATCTCGGCGAGCGCGGGCACGAATTCGGCACCGTCACCGGCCGCGCCCGCCGCTGCGGCTGGTTCGACGCCGCCCTTGTCCGCCAGGCGGTGAAGGTCGGCGGCATCCAGGGCCTGGCGCTGACCAAGCTCGACGTGCTCGACGGGATGACGACGCTGCAGATCGGCGTCGGCTACCGCATCGGCGGCGAAACCCTGCCCCATCTGCCGCCCGGCGCCGCGGCGCAGGCGAAGGCCGAGCCGGTCTATGAAACCATCGAGGGCTGGTCCGGCTCGACCCGCGGCGCCCGCTCCTATGCCGATCTGCCGGCGCAGGCGATCAAATATGTCCGCCGCATCGAGGAGCTGGTGGAATGCCCGGTCACCCTGCTCTCCACCAGCCCCGAGCGGGATGACACGATCCTGATGCAGGACCCCTTCGCGGACTGAGCGCAACGCGGCACAATCCCGCGCCGTGACAGGCGGCGCGGCGGCGGCAACGACCGCCCCGGACATGGAGGAAACGACGATGAAACCGAGATCAGCCATCCCGCACGCGCGGCGACTCGCACTTCGGGCCGCCGCGGCGATGGCGGCGGGCACGCTCGCCGCGCCGCTGGCGCCCGCGGCGAAGGCTGCGCAAACGCCCGCGGCGAAGGCGCCCCTCATCGTCGCGCCGCTCGCGCCGGCGCAGCCGCGGGACGCGAAAGCCAGGGCAACCGGCGCCAAGGCGCCGATCGCCATCCGCACCATCCGCGTCAATGTCGCCCCGCTCGCCGGTGCGGCGATCAACGCGGCGAAATGGCCCGCCCTCGTGCAGCAACTGGGCAGCCGGCAGATCAACGTTGCCGGCAACCCGAGCGTCGTCGCCGCCCTTGGCCGCTCCGCTTCCGGCGTCAACCTGCAGAACAGCCAGGCCAACCCCTACCAGCCGGACATCATCTATCACGGCTTCACCCTCTCGCCGATCCAGGGCACGCCGGAGGGCATCAGCGTCTATG
Source organism: Acidocella sp. C78 (assembly GCF_907164655.1). Taxonomy (NCBI): domain Bacteria; kingdom Pseudomonadati; phylum Pseudomonadota; class Alphaproteobacteria; order Acetobacterales; family Acidocellaceae; genus Acidocella; species Acidocella sp. C78. The sequence continues at coordinate 10,996 of NZ_CAJQZK010000011.1, read as the reverse complement.
TCGGCGGCGCGCGCTTCAACGTTCCCTTCGGCGACCTCGCGCTGTGGAGCGTGCTGCCGCAGGCGGCGATCGCGCATATCAGCGTCGAGGACGCCAACCCGCTCTTCGGCCTCAACGCCCTCGGCGGCGCGCTCAGCGTGCAGATGAAGAACGGCTTCACCTATCATCGCGGCGAGGTCGAGCTGTCCGGCGGCTCGTTCGGCACGCTGCGCGGCAACGGCCAGTATGGCATAAGCCACGGCGACACCGCCGCCTATATCGCGGTGCAGGGCGCGCGCTCGGGCGGCTGGCGCGACCTGCAATCCTCGGCCCTCGAAAGCGCCTATGCCGATCTCGGCTGGCGCGGCCCGCATGCCGAGCTGCACATCAACGGCATGTTCGGCCATTCCTTCCTCAACGGCCCGGCGACGGTGCCGGCGAAGCTGCTCGCGATCGCGCCGGGAGCGGAATATACCGGGCCGAACTCGATCGAGGACACCTATGCGCGCATCGCCGCGACGCTGAACGACCGGATCGACAGCCACACATCGGTGCAGGCGGTGTTGTATTACGACCATCTGCGCGAGCACCTGATCAACGGCAACGGGCCGGTCGATGCGCAATGCACCGACGGCTCGACCAGCCATCTCTGCGGGCTGGGCTCGACGACGCCGGCCACCCTGCTCGGCGGGGGCACCGTGCCCTATTTCGCGGTGCCGTCCGGCTATGTCGGCTACGGCTCGCTCGCGGTGAACAGCACCACTACCGATGGCTACGGCGCCACCGCCCAGCTCAGCCGCAAGGACGTGCTGTTCGGGCTGAAGAACCACCTGATCGCCGGCGCGAGCTTCGATGGCGGCTTCACCACCTTCACCGCCACCAATTTCGACGGGCTGCTCAACGCCGTCCGCGTCTATGCCGCGCCGCCGGGCAGCGGACAGGGCTACCAGACCGACGAGCCGGGCGCCCTGCCCTCGGCCGAGGCCATCCGCAACGCCTATTACGGCCTCTATCTGTCGGATTCGCTCGACCTGACCCCCCGCCTCACCCTGACGCTCGGCGGGCGGCTCAACATCGCCCAGATCGACCTGCACAATACCGAGGCCGCGAGCGTGCTCGCCGCGGGCCAGGTGCAGAACCAGGCGGATCTCAGCGGGCATCACAACTACCAGCACTTCAACCCCACGATCGGCTTCAGCTACCGGCTGACCCCGCTCGCCTCGCTCTATGGCAGCTACTCGGAGGCCAATGCCGCGCCCACCCCGGCCGAGCTGACCTGCGCCAACCCCACCGACCCCTGCACCCTGTCCAACTTCATCACCTTCGACCCCAACCTGAAGCAGACCGTCACCAAGAATCTCGAAGCCGGCATCCGCGGGGCGCTGCTGGTCGGCGGTGACGGCACGCTGACCTACAATTTCGATTACTACCACATCCGCGCGAATGACGATGTCGAGTTCCTCGCCACCGACCTCAACAACAACACCAACGGCTATTTCGCCAATATCGGCGGCGTGCTGCGCCAGGGCGCCGATCTCGCCCTGCGGCTCGATTTCGCGAAATGGGATGCGTATTTCAACTATTCGCTGATCGAGGCGACCTATCGGAGCGGCTTTCAGGTCGCCTCGCACAGCCCCTCGAATGTGGGCGGGGTGATCACCGTGCGGCCGGGCGACCGTCTGGCCGGCGTGCCGGAGAACCTTTTCAAGTTCGGCGCCGACTACAAGGCGACGCCGGCCTGGACGCTCGGCCTGTCGGCCAACGCGCAGACCGGCACGTATCTGCATGGCGACCAGTCGAACCAGCAGCCGCAACTGCCCGGCTTCGTCGTGCTGAACGTCACCACCAGCTACCGGCTCACCCCGCGCATCACCGTGTTCGGCGAGGTCGATAACGTGACCGACGCGCATTATTACGTCTATGGCGGCTTCTCCAACCCCGCCGGCATCGCCTATGTGCTCGGCCCGGCCTATGCCGCCGACAACCGCGCCTATTCCACGGCGGCGCCGATCGCCGGCTATGCGGGGGTGAAGGTGAAGTTCTAGAGCATCATCCGATCAGATGGGGTCATCTGATCGGATCAAGATGCTCGGAATATCAATACGCCATGGCGCCGCTCAGCCGCCGCGGAAGGCCTGCACCGCGGCGGCGGCCCCCTGGGCGATGAAGGCGGCATCGGAGCCGACGGTGACGAGATCGAACCCGGCCGCGACCATCTTCCGCGCATAGGCGGGCGAACCCGTATGCACCGCGGCGCGCTTGCCGTGATGCTTCGCCCGGGCGAGGATGTGCAGGATCGCGTCATAGACGGGCGAGGCTTCCGGGTCGAAGCGCGGCGCCTCGCCGAGCGAGAGCGCGAGATCGTTCGGCCCGATATAGACCGCGTCCAGCTCGGGGATCGACACGATCTCGTCGATCGCCTCCAGCGCCGCGCGCGTCTCGATCATCGCGAAGCCGGTCACCATGTCATCGGCGCGGCGCGCGTAATCGGCGCCATGCACGAGGGCGGCGCGGATCGGGCCATAGCTGCGCCGGCCGCGCGGCGCGTAGCGCAGGCAGGAGACGAAGGCCTCGGCCTCTTGCCGCGAATTGATCATCGGGCAGATCACGCCGAGCGCGCCGGCATCGATCGACTTCATCACGATTCCCGGGTCGAACCACGGCACCCGCACCATCGGGATCACATCGGCGGCGGCCATCGCCGTCAGCATCGGCACCAGGCCCGAATAGTCCACCAGCCCGTGCTGCATGTCGACCGTCAGGCTATCCCAGCCCTGCCGCGCCATCAGCTCGGTGGCGAAGCCGGCGGGGACCGACAGCCAGCCATTCAGCACGGCACGGCCGGACTCCCAGTGTTGTTGCAGCGTCATCGTATATCCTCCCGCATGATTTGACGGCAGCATTCCATAGCTGGCCGCGCGAGACAAACCGCATCGGCACCCACCTCGTGATCCGCGGCGTGTCTGCCCTGCAACACTCCGTCGCGAAACCGCGCCGGTTGCCATCGCGCGATTGCGATCGGCGATCGATGAGGCTACATTTCACTGAAATGACACAAAAAAAGCCCCGCCGGAACACCGGCGGGGCAGTCAACAGGGAGGCTTCACGTCTGGGAGACGTCGGGATCCGAAGACCCCTATCCGGTCGGTCAGGACCGGATGGCAAACGGCATCGCTGCCGAAACTCCTGAGCGGGCGAACCCGTCTCTCATGCAGATAATGCGCCGCGAGCCCCGGAAAAGGGGGGACGGCATGAAGCCGCCATGAACTTATCGCATAACCTGAATGTCTGCGACGCGGCTCAGGCCGCGTCTAATGTCCGCAACGCGGCTCAGGCCGCGCGGAATGTCAGCAACGCGGCTCAGGCCGCGCTGGCCAGGGCGGCGAGCTCCTGGTTGAACCGCTCGGCGAATTCGTATTGCGGGGTGTGCCCGCATTCGGGGTAGAGCGAGAGCCGCCCCTGCGGCACGGTTTCGGCGATATGCCGCGCCATTGCCGGCAGCACGATATCGTCCTCCTCGCCCTGGGTGACCAGCGCCGGCCGGTCGAGCGCGGCCAGCGTGTCGGTGAAGTCGAGCGTGCGCATCAGCAGGAAGGCGCGCACCGCCGGCGGGGTGAGCGCGAAGCCCGCCAGCGCCCGCTCGGCATCGGCCGCCGGCAGCGGCCGGTGGGTGGTGGCGTGGATCACGCTGCGCGCGCCCTCGATCATCACCGCCGGATCGTCGCTGGCCGCCATCACCGCGCCCTCGATGAAGCGGGGGCCGATATGCATTGGCGGGTTCGAGGAAATCACCGCGGCGCCGACGAAATTCACCGCACTCACATTGCGGGTGCCGTGCCGGGCGAGATAGTCGCCGACGACGTAGCCGCCATAGCTCGCCGCGACCAGCACCGGCCGGCGCAGGCCGAGCGCGATCATCACCGCGGCGATGTCGTCCGCCCAGTGCGCGCCGGTCTGGTAGAGTTCAGGGTCGAGCGGCCGGTCGGAAAACCCGTGGCCGCGCAGGTCCATGCAGACCAGGCGGAAGCGCTCGCGCAGCGCGCTGTCGAACTGCCCGCGCCAGGCGAGATAGCAGGACGACCAGCCATGGATGAACAGGATGGGCTGCGCCGCTTCCGGCCCCCATTCACGCACATGCAGCCCGACGCCGCCCGAGCCCATCACCCGATGGACCCGGCCGGCCTCGTGCTCGATCATTCCGCCCACCGCCGCGCGGCCGCTCAGCCCAGCCGGTTGCGCACGAGGTCGTCCACCACCCCCGGATCGGCGAGGGTCGAGGTATCGCCCAGGCTGTCGGTCTCATTGGCGGCGATCTTGCGCAGGATGCGGCGCATGATCTTGCCCGAGCGGGTCTTGGGCAGGCCCGGCGCCCACTGGATCGCATCCGGCGCCGCGATCGGGCCGATCTCCTTGCGGACCCACATCACCAGTTCCTTGCGCAGCTCCTCGGTCGGCTCCTGGCCGGCGACGAGCGTGACATAGGCATAGATGCCCTGGCCCTTGATGTCGTGCGGGAAGCCCACCACCGCGGCCTCGGCCACCATGGCGTGCGCCACCAGCGCGCTCTCGACCTCGGCGGTGCCCATGCGGTGGCCGGAGACGTTGATGACGTCGTCCACCCGGCCGGTGATCCAGTAATACCCGTCCTCGTCGCGGCGCGCACCGTCGCCGGAGAAATAGAAGCCGCGGAAGGTCGAGAAATAGGTCTGGATGAAGCGCTCGTGATCGCCATAGACGGTGCGCATCTGCCCAGGCCAGCTATCGGCGAGGCAGAGATTGCCTTCCGTCGCGCCGTCCAGCACGTTGCCGTCGCCATCGACCAGAACCGGCTTCACGCCGGGCAGCGGCAGCGTCGCCGACCCCGGCTTCTGGTCGATCGCGCCGGGCAGCGCCGAAATCAGGATGCCGCCGGTCTCGGTCTGCCACCAGGTATCGACGATCGGGCAGCGCTGGTCGCCGACGACGCGGTAATACCACAGCCAGGCTTCCGGGTTGATCGGCTCGCCGACCGAGCCCAGCACCCGCAGCGAGGCGCGCGAGGTTTTCTTCACCGGCCCCTCGCCGTCGCGCATCAGCGCGCGGATCGCGGTCGGGGCGGTGTAGAAGATGTTGACCTTGTGCTTGTCCACCACCTGCCAGAAGCGGCTGGTGTCGGGGTAGTTCGGAATTCCCTCGAACATCAGCGTCGTCGCGCCATTGGCGAGCGGGCCGTAGACGATATAGGTGTGCCCCGTCACCCAGCCGACATCGGCGGTGCACCAGTACACCTCGCCCTCGTGATAGTCGAACACGTATTGATGGGTGAAGCTCGCCCAGACCATGTAGCCACCGGTCGTGTGCAGCACGCCCTTGGGCTTGCCGGTCGAGCCGGAGGTGTAGAGGATGAACAGCGGGTCTTCGGCGTTCATCGGCTCCGGCGGGCAGTCGAGCGGCATGGTCGCGGCCGCCTCGTGATACCACACGTCGCGGCCGTCCTGCATGTCCACAGCGCCGCCGGTCGCCTTCACCACCACGACCTTCTTCAGCATCGGGCAGGATTTCGCCGCGGCGTCGACATTGGCCTTGAGCGGCACCTTGCGGCCGCCGCGCCGGCCCTCGTCGGCGGTGATCAGGATCGAGCTGTCGCAATCCTGGATGCGGTTGGCCAGGCTGTCCGGCGAGAACCCGCCGAACACCACGGAATGGATCGCGCCGATCCGCGCGCAGGCGAGGATCGCCACCGCGGCCTCGACGATCATCGGCATGTAGATCGTCACCCGGTCGCCCTTGCGCGCGCCGAGCGATTTCAGCACGTTCGCCATGCGGCAGACTTCGGCGTGCAGCTCGCGATAGGTCACGTGCCGCTGTTCGCTGGGATCGTCGCCTTCCCAGATGATGGCGACCTGGTCGCCGCGGGTGGCGAGATGCCGGTCGAGGCAGTTGGCGGAGGCGTTCAGCACGCCATCCTCGAACCACTTGATCGAGACGTTGCCGGTGAAGCTGACATCCTTGATCCGGGTCGGCGGCGTCATCCAGGTGATGCGCTTGCACTCCTCGGCCCAGAACGCCTCCGGGTTCTCCGCCGCGCGGCTTGCCATGTCGTCATATTTCGCGCGGTTGATCAGCGCGCCGGCGGCGATTTCCGGCTTTACGGGAATGATTTCGGGCTGCGACATGCTCGGTTCCTCATCAAATTTATTAAGCCATTTTTTTTTACCGGTATGGCATGTTTGTGCGGCATCCGAAAGTATTGCGCTGCAAAAAACCGTTGCCTAACCGGCCATCAGCGCCGCTTCCATCGCCGCCACCGCGCTCATGTTCACGAGGCCGCGCGCCGTCACGCTCGGGATCGCGATATGCAGCGGCTTTGACAGGCCGAGCAGGAACGGCCCCACCGTCACCGCCTCGCCCGCCGCCTTGAGCAGGTTGAAGCCGATATTCGCCGCGTCGATCGAGGGCATGACCAGCAGGTTGGCCGAGCCGGTCAGCCGGCTGTCGCACACCGCGCGGGCGCGGATCGGCTCGAACAGCGCGGCGTCGGCGTGCATCTCGCCATCGACCTCAAGTTCCGGGTCCTGCGCGTGGATCAGCGCCAGCGCCCGGCGCATCTTGCGCGCCGAGGCCGAGTTCGACGCCCCGAAATTCGAGTGCGACAGCAGTGCGACCTTCGGCGCAATCCCGAAATGCGACACCATTTCCGCCGCGAGATGCGTCATCTCGGCGATGTCTTCGGAGGACGGGTCCTCGTTCACATGCGTGTCGCAGAAGAACAGGTTGCCGCTTTGCAGGATCAGCGCCGTCATCGCCGAAACCCGCTTGATGCCCGGCTTGCGCGGGATGATCGGCATCGCGTAGCGGAACTGGCGCGACCAGTCGCCGAGCCCGCCGCAGATCGCCGCATCCGCCTCGCCGGCGGCGAGCAGCATGCCGGCGGCCACGGTCGGCCGGCGGGAGAGCTGGCGCTGGGCCGCATCCGGCGGCACGCCGCGGCGATTGACGATGTGCTGGTAGTTTTCCAGCAGCCGGCGGAACAGGCCCTGCTCGCGCTCGAAATCGATGATGCGGAAATCCTGCTCCGGCTTCATCCGCAGGCCGAGGGCCGCGATCCGCTGCATGATCGCCGCGGTGCGGCCGACCAGCAGCGGCGTGCCCATCCGGTCGTCGATCACGCTCTGGGCGGCGCGCAGCGTCCGCTCGTCCTCGCCCTCGCCATAGACGATCCGCACCTTCGCCGAGCGCGCGACCTCGATCACCGGGCGCAGCAGCAGGCCCGAGCGGAACACCAGCCGTTCGAGATCGTGCTGATAGACGTCGAAATCCGCGATCGGCCGCCGCGCCACCCCCTCATCCATCGCCGCCCGCGCGACGGCGGGGGCGATGTGCAGGATCAGCCGCGGGTCGAACGGTTTCGGAATGATGTAGTCCCGCCCGAACACCGGCGCGACGCCGCCATAGGCCGCCGCCACCGTCTCGGACGCCTCGATCCGCGTCAGCTCCGCGATGGCGGTGACGGCGGCAAGCTTCATCCCTCGGTGATGGCGGTCGCCCCCACATCGAGCGCGCCGCGGAAGATGAACGGAAAGCAGAGCACGTTGTTGACCTGGTTCGGAAAATCCGACCGCCCGGTGCAGACGATCGCATCCGGCCGGCGCTCGGCCACCAGCTCGGGGCGGATTTCCGGCTCCGGGTTGGCGAGGGCGAGGATCAGCGGATTGGCGGCGAACTTGTCCAGCCAGTCCGGCTTGAGCACGCCGGGGGCGGACAGGCCGAGGAAGATGTCCGCGCCGTCGAGCACCTCCGGCAGGGAGCGCGCCGCGGTGTCGCGGGCGAAGGGCTCCAGCGTCTCGTTCAGGTTCGGCCGGCCCTTGTAGATCACCCCCTCGATATCGGTCATCACGATGTTCTCGGGGTTGGCGCCGAGCGCGATCAGGATGCGCACGCAGGAAATCGCCGCCGCCCCCGCGCCGGAGGTAACGATCCTGACATCGTCGATCGTCTTGCCCTGCACGATCATCGCGTTCTGCACGGCGGCGCCGACGATGATGGCGGTGCCGTGCTGGTCGTCGTGGAACACGGGGATGTTCATCCGCTCGCGCAGCGTCTGCTCGATGCGGAAGCACTCCGGCGCCTTGATGTCTTCGAGGTTGATGCCGCCGAAACTCGGCTCGAGGGCGGCGACCACCTCGATGAACTTGTCCGGGTCCGGCTGGTCGACCTCGATGTCGAACGTGTCGATCCCGGCGAATTTCTTGAACAATACGGCCTTGCCCTCCATCACCGGCTTGGAGGCGAGCGCGCCGATATTGCCGAGGCCGAGCACCGCCGTGCCGTTGGTGATCACGGCGACGAGATTGCCGCGGGTGGTGTAGTCGAACGCGGTGTCGGGATCGTCCTTGATGGCGAGGCACGCCGCCGCGACGCCGGGAGAATAGGCCAGCGCGAGGTCGCGCGAGGTTTCCATCCGCTTGGTCGGCGTGATCGCGAGTTTGCCCGGCCGCGGATGGCGGTGGTAATCGAGTGCGGCCTTGCGTAACGCTTCATCCATGTCCGGTCCCTCCTGGGTCGGGCCAGAATGCGCGATCAGGGTCGCCCGGACAACCGGGCTTTCACATGGCAGGATAGCGATGAAGAGTTTGTCAGATACCGGGCTGTTCCGGCCCCTCGGGGCGCTCCGGGCATGTCCCGGAGCGTTGGTGCGGTCGAGAAGACTCGAACTTCCACAGGGTTTCCCCCACAAGCACCTCAAGCTTGCGCGTCTACCATTCCGCCACGACCGCCTCGCAGCGGGAGCGCTATAGCCGATGGCGCGCGCCGTATCAACAACCCATGACCACATCGAATGGGCAAAAGCGCCGGGCCTGACCGATTATCCCGCGGCACTCGCGGAAATGCAGGTCCGGGCGGCGGCGATCCACGCGGGCGCGGCGGCCGAGCGCGTCTGGCTGGTCGAGCATCCGCCGCTCTACACCGCCGGCACCTCGGCGCGCGACGCGGATCTGCTGCGCGCCGGCGATGCCGCGGTTTTCCGCACCGGGCGCGGCGGCCAGTGGACCTATCACGGGCCGGGCCAGCGCGTCGCCTATGTCATGCTCGACCTGTCGCGGCCGCATGGCACGGTCCCGCCGCGCGACCTGCGGGGCTATGTCACCGGGCTCGAATCCTGGCTGATCGCCGCACTGGCCGGATTCGGCGTGCGCGGCGAAACCCGGGCCGACCGGGTCGGCATCTGGGTTGCCGATGCCGCCGGCCGCGAGTTCAAGATCGCGGCGATCGGCGTGCGGGTATCGCGCTGGGTCAGCTATCACGGCATCGCGCTCAATGTCGCGCCCGATCTCGGCCGCTTCGGCGGCATCGTGCCCTGCGGCATCAGCGAGCACGGCGTTACCTCGCTCGCCGCACTCGGCATCGCCGCGCCGATGGAGGCGGTCGATGCCGCGCTGGCCGATGCCTTCGCCGGGGTTTTCGGCGCCGCGGCGCGGCCGGTCTGAGCCGCTCAGCCGGCGACCGGCACCGCCGGGGCGCGGCGGAAGGCGGCGGCAAGCCGCCGCGCCATGCCGGTCATCCGCCTTGGCGCAAGCGCCAGCATCACCGCGAGGAAAATCACCCCCGCCGCGCCGCCGCCAATCAAGAGTTGCAGCCGCAGCCCGAAGGCGAGACCGAACTCCCGCGCCAGCGCCGCCATCAGCGCGGCGGTGCCGAGCCGCGCACCGATCAGCGCCGCGACCGGTGCGCCCATCAGCCGCAGCAGCGGCCAGGCCGGCTGGCCGATCCCGATCGACAGCGCCGGCAGCATCAGCAGCGCCACCACCAGCCCGCGGGCGGAGAGCGCCCAGCCGAGCGGCACCAGCCCGAACGGCGCCGCGAACCAGGCGGCGAACGCGATGGTGCCGGCATTCATCGCGGCGAAGGCCGAAACCAGCCCCGGCCGGCGCAGCGCCGTCAGCATCGGCTTGACGAAGGCATAGATGGTCGAGGCGGGGACGATCAGGCTGAGCGCCGCGAATACCGGCGCCGCGCTGGCCCAGCGCGCGCCGAACATCAGCACCACCAGCGGCCCCGCCACCGCGCCGCTCACCGACGCGGCGCCGAGCGAGAGAATGGCGAGAATGTCCATCAGCGCCAATGCCACCGCGAAGCGCCGCGCCGGGTCCTCGCGGACCGCGACGAAAAATCGGCAGGAACACCTTGCTGGCCGGCAGGATCGCGAGTTCCTGCAACACCTCGGCCAGCCGCTGGGCGATCCGGAACTCGCCCACCGCCACCACCGGCACGCGCATGCCGACCAGCACGACATAGCCGGTATGGGCGAGGTAATCGACGAAGGCCGCCCCCATCATCGGCAGGTTGAAGCTGAGGGCGGCGGCCAGCGCTGCCCAGCGCGGCGGCGCCGGCGGTCGCCATCCGGCGGCGATGGATGCGGCCAGCGCGTAAAACCCGATCCCCACCATGCGCTGCACCAACAGCGCCGCCAGCCATAGCCACGAAACACCAGCGCCAGCGCCACGGCCCCGCCCAGCACCGTGCTGCCGACCGACATGAGGCTGAGGGCGCGGAACCTGAACGCCTGCGACAGCCGCGCCGCCGGGACGATCAGGAAGGCGCCGAGCAGGATGTTGAGCGAGAGCGCGCGGGTTACCCAGCCGAGGGCGGGGGCGCGGTAATAGGCGGCGATCGGCGCAGCGGCGGCGAAGAGCAGGATGGTGACCAGCACGGCAAGGATGAGCTGCGCCCAGAACGCCCCGGCCTCGACCACCCGATCCCCCGGCGCGGCGACCACCTGCTCGCCGGCGCCGCCGGCGGTGACCATGCGGGCGAGTTCGGAAATCGCCGAGGCGAGGGCGACGGTGCCGACATCCTGCGCCGAGACGTGGCGGAGCAGGATCACCAGCACGGCGAAACCGAAACTCCGCTCGCCGAGCACGGTCAGCAGGTTCCACGCCGTTCCCCTCGCCGCGCCGCGCTGCAGGCTCACGCCGCGCCCCTCGCCGCCGCGCGGGCGCGATATCCGCAAATCATCATGCCCGAAGATTACATCCTG
>NZ_CAJQZK010000010.1:0-99944 GCF_907164655.1 Acidocella sp. C78 | reverse complement strand
TCGCCGCCCGCGCCCGCGCCGGCATCACCCGCGACCTCCCTTCCAGCTCGCCCTTTACGGGCCCGACCGCCTCGTCGTCGCCGATCCGGCCACGCACGAGCGGATCGACCTGCGCGCCTTCGGGCCCGCCAACGCGAAACAGTTCGCGACGCTGCTCCGCAACGCGGAGACCCTCAAACCGGGAGAGAAACCATGATCGGCAGCATCCGCGACATCGAGCTGCTCTGCTCGATCGACATCGAGCAGACACCCGAAAGCCTGCACGCCCACGCCATTCCCGAGGATGTCGAGATCCGCCCCGGCGATGTCGTGATCGTCCACGACATGCCGACCGCGATCGGCTTCGGCACCCGCCTGACCTGCGCGCGCCGCGCCACCCTGCGCCGCGCCGGCCCGATCGAGCGCTGGTGGGTCGAGTTCCGCTCGATCCTCGAGATCACGAGCTTTACGAGGTCGGCTTCATGCCGTTCGCCGAGGCCGAAGCCGCCCTCGCCGCGCCGGGAGCCTGAACCATGAACGCCAGAACCGCGCCCACGGCCGCCCCCAACGCGCAGACGGCCATCGCCCAGTCGAGCACCATGCTCAGCCCGCGCTTCTACACCACCGATTTCGCCGCCCTCGACCGGCTCTCGATCGAGCCGGTGCGCGCCGAGTGGGACCGGCTGATGGCCGAGTTCGAGGCCGATCCCAACAAGGGCCATTTCGTGCGGACCGACGAATTCGCCGTCGATCTCTCGAAAATGGAGCCCGAACTGCACCGCGAATTCATCGATTTCCTGGTCAGCTCCGTCACCGCCGAATTCTCCGGCTGCGTGCTCTATGCCGAAATCCGCAAGCGCATCGCCAACCCCGACCTCAAGGCCCTGTTCGGCTACATGAGCCGCGACGAGGCGCGCCACGCCGGCTTCATCAACGAGGCCCTGCACGACATCGGCATGAAGGTCGATCTCGGTTTCCTGACAAAGGCGAAGAAATACCATTTCTTCCGCCCGAAATTCATCTTCTACGCGACCTATCTCTCCGAGAAGATCGGCTATGCCCGCTACATCTCGATCTTCCGCCAGCTCGAACGCCATCCAGAGCTGCGGATCCACCCGATCTTCAAGTGGTTCCGCGAGTGGTGCAACGACGAGTTCCGCCACGGCGAGGCCTTCGCGCTGCTGATGCGCGCCAATCCCGGCATGCTCACCGGCACCAACCGGCTCTGGGTCCGTTTCTTCCAGCTCGCGGTCTTCGCGACGATGTACATCCGCGATCACGCCCGCCCCCGCTTCCACGCCGCCCTCGGGCTCGACCCCACCGCCTACGACATGCAGGTCTTCCGCATCACCTCGGCGATCTGCCGGCAGGTCTTCCCGCTGACGCTCGATATCGAGAACCCCGCCTTCCTCGCCGGGCTCGAAACCCTGCGCCGGCTCGACGTCGCCACTCTCGCCCTGCGCGAGGTGCCCGGCCCGCTCGCCCGGCTGCGCCGCGGCGCGAACGCCGCCCGCGCCGCCCTCGCCTTCGGCCGGCTCTACCTGATGCGCCCGAAGCCCAACGCCCTGCCGGCGGACATCCGCATGCAGCCGGTCTGGTAGGAGCCGCGCCATGCACCAGTATGTCATCCCCGCCGCCTTCGCCCTGTTCGTCTGGTGGTTCAGCACCGGCGCGATCATCTATCTCGATGGCCTGCCCCGCCGCACCTTCAAATGGAGCATGCTCGGCGCCAGCGCGGTGCTGCTCGCCTGCCTCTGGGGCCTGCACGACACCGCCGGGCGAACCACCGTCGGCGCCGCCTATCTCGCCTTCTTCTACGGCCTGTTCGCCTGGGGCTGGCAGGAAATCAGCTTCTACATGGGCTACGTCACCGGGCCGCGCCGCGCGCCCTGCCCGGAGAACTGCGCCGGCTGGCGGCATTTCGGCCACGCGGTGCAGACCAGCCTGTGGCACGAGCTGGCCATCATCGCCACTGCCGGCCTCGTCGTCGCCCTCACCTGGGGCCAGCCGAACCAGATCGGCACCTGGACCTTCATGGTGCTGTGGTGGATGCATCAGAGCGCCAAGCTCAACGTCTTTCTCGGCGTGCGCAACCTCAACGAGGAATTCCTCCCCGAACACCTGACCTTCCTGAAGAGCTTCCTGCGCAAGCGGCCGATGAACCTGCTCTTCCCGTTCTCCATCACGATCTCGACGGTGATCGCCGTGCTGATGTTCCAGCGCGCCGGCGCCGCCCCCACCGCCTTCGCCCGCGTCGGCGGCATGTTCCTCGGCACGATGATGTCGCTCGCCATCCTCGAGCACTGGTTCCTCGTGCTGCCGCTGCCGGCGGCGCGGCTGTGGAAATGGAGCCTGCGCTCGCGCGCCCCGGCGCGGCCCTTCGCGGTCGAGATCGTCGCCGGCTTCCTCGGCGCCGGCAAGACCACCTTCATGCGCCGCCGCCTCGCCATGCTGGCCGAGCAGCCGGCCGCCAGCCGCGAGAAAACCGTTGTCCTCGTCAACGATTTCGCCACCGTCGGCATCGACGGCTCGCTGTTGCGCGGCCAGGGGGCGGATGTGGTGGAGCTGCCGAACGGCTGCATCTGCTGCTCGCTGCGCGACGATCTCGCCACCCAGCTCGAAGAGGTGGTCGCCCGCTTCGCGCCCGACCGCGTCCTGATCGAACCCTCGGGCGTGGCCGACCTCGCCTCGCTGATCGGCGTCATCCAGCGCCCGACCATCGCCGGCTTCGTGCGCGACCTGCGGGTGATCACCCTGATCGATGCCGGCGCCTTCCTCGCCGATTTCGCCGAAATGCAGGCGCACCTGACCGTCCAGGCCCGGCTCGCCTCGCTCGTGGTGATCAACAAGACCGATCTCGTCAGCCCGACCGAGCGCCTGCTCGTCGAGGCGACGCTGCACCGCCTGAGCCCGGAGACCAGGCTGGTCACCGCCTGCTACGGCGCGGTGCCGCCGGCGGCACTCCGCCCCGATCCCGCGCCGGACGCCGCGCCCCCTCACGCGCCCCCTCACGCGCCCCCTCACGCGCACGATCACGCACACGATCACCACGCGCACGATCATGCCCACCACCACGACGCCCCCCACGATCATCACGACCATCACGATCGTGACGACACCGCCCACGGCCATCACGACGACCACGAGCACGATCACCACGATCACGACCACGGCGCCGCCGCCGGCTTCGCCTCCTGGCACGGACCGCTCGGCCCGCTCTGCGATGCCGAGGCGATCGGCCGGGTGATCGAGGCGGCGGCCCGCGGCACTTTCGGCCCGGTCGCCCGGCTCAAGGGCCTCGCCCGCGTCGGCCGCGGCTGGATTCAGTTCGATGTCGCCGGCCACCACGCCAGCATGGCCGCCTTCGCCGCCGCCGAGGGGGAATCCCCGCGCGTCGTCGCCATCGGCCGCGATCTCGATGAAACCGGCCTCGCCGCCGCCTTCGCCGGCTGCGAACTGCACCTCGCCACCTGATCCGTCACCGCGCGGCACCAACACCAAGAAAGGGAGGATACGCGCCATGGACTACGAACATTTCTTCCGCTCCCAGCTCGACCAGCTCCGCAGCGAGGGGCGCTACCGCGTCTTCGCCGACATCGAGCGCCATGCCGGCAACTTCCCCCGCGCCACCCAGCACGGCGACGATGGCGGCCGCCCGGTCACCGTCTGGTGCTCGAACGACTATCTCGGCATGGGTCAGCACACGGCCGTGCTCAGCGCCATGCACCAGGCGCTCGACCGCTGCGGCGCCGGCGCCGGCGGCACCCGCAACATCGCCGGCACCAACCACTATCACGTGCTGCTCGAAGCCGAGCTGGCGGACCTGCACGGCAAGGAAGCGGCACTGCTGTTCAATTCGGGCTACATGTCCAACTGGGCCTCGCTCTGCACCCTCGCACACAAGCTGCCGAACTGCGCGGTGCTGTCTGACGCCTCGAACCACGCCTCGATGATCGAGGGCATCCGCCACAGCCGGGCCGAATGCATCGTCTTCCGCCACAACGACCCGGCCGACCTCGCCCGCCACCTCGCGGCACTCGACCCCGCCCGGCCCAAGCTCGTCGCCTTCGAGAGCGTCTACTCGATGGATGGGGACATCGCCCCCATCGCCGAGATCTGCGACGTCGCCGACCGCTACAACGCCATGACCTATCTCGACGAGGTGCACGCCGTCGGCCTCTACGGCCCGCGCGGCGGCGGCATTTCCGAACGCGAGGGCCTCGCCCACCGCCTCACCCTGATCGAGGGCACGCTGGCCAAGGGCTTCGGCGTCATCGGCGGCTACATCACCGGCAGCGCCGCGCTGTGCGACTTCGTGCGCAGCTACGCCTCGGGCTTCATCTTCACCACCGCCCTGCCGCCGACGGTCGCCGCCGGCGCGCTCGCCAGCATCCGCCACCTCAAGACCAGCGACGCCGAACGCACGGCGATGCACGCCCGCGTCGCCACCCTGCGCCGCAAGCTCGACGCGATCGGCGTGCCGCATCTGCCCAACCCGAGCCACATCGTGCCGGTGATGGTGGGCGACGCCACGCTCTGCAAGCAGATCAGCGACACCCTGCTCGACCGCTTCGGCATCTACGTCCAGCCGATCAACTATCCCACCGTGCCGCGCGGCACCGAGCGCCTGCGCCTCACCCCCTCGCCACTGCACACCGAGGCGGATATCGACCGGCTGATCGACGCGCTGCGCCATATCTGGCGGGAGATCGAGGTCGCCCGCGCCGCCTGATCGGGCGGCGCCTCGCGCACGTTCCGATCCTTCCAGATCGGAACGTACTCTATCCCGTTGACAACTTGGAGCCTCGTCCGATCGGGTAAACCCGCCTGATCGGACGAGGCCCTGTTTTCCGCGGGCAGACCAAGGCTATAGACTGGCGGTCCCCGATCCCGAACCGACAGGGTGCCGCCGATGAACAGCAATCCCGCCCGGCCGGCACGCTGGCTGCGCGTCCCCCGCGCCCTGTTCGCCCGCCTCGGCCCCGGCTTGATCACCGGCGCCGCCGACGACGATCCGAGCGGCATCGCCACCTATTCCCAGGTCGGCGCCCAGTTCGGCTACACCCTCGGCTGGACGGTGGTACTCGCCCTGCCCTTCATGGTCGCGGTGCAGGAGATCAGCGCGCGGATCGGCCGCATCACCGGGCGCGGCCTCGGCGCGGCGATGGAGGCCCATCTGCCCCGCCCGCTCGCCCTCTTCCTGATCCTGCTGCTCGCCATCGCCAATGTCTTCAATCTCGGCGCCGATCTCGGCGCGATGGCGCAGACCGCGCACATGCTCGCCGGCGGCCCCGAGCGGCTCTACACCGTGGCGATCGCGATATTCTGCGTCATCGCCGAAATCCGCATCCCCTACCGCCGCTACGTCGCCGTGCTGAAATTCCTCACCACGGCCCTGCTCGCCTATGTCGCCCTGCTCTTCGTCCTGCGCCTGCCCGCGCGCGACATCCTCGCCGGCGCGCTGATCCCCCGCCTCAGCCTCGACCGTCCGGCCCTGCTCGCGCTGATCGCGGTCTTCGGCACCACGATCAGCCCCTATCTGTTCTTCTGGCAGGCCGCCGAGGAAGCCGAGGATGCCGGGCGCATCCCCGCCGCCGGCGCGGAGGTTGCCGGCGAGCTCGCCCGCATCCGCTTCGATACCTGGGCCGGCATGACCTATTCCAACGCCGTCTCGCTCTCGATCATCATCGGTACGGCGGCGACGCTGCATGTCCACGGCATCACCGACATCACCTCGGCGGCGGATGCGGCCAGCGCCCTCGCCCCCATCGCCGGCCCCTTCGCGCGGCTGGTCTTCGCCATCGGCATTTTCGGCACCGGCCTCCTCGCGGTTCCCGTCCTCGCCGGCAGCACCGCCTATGCGATCGGCGAGGCCCTGCACTGGACGGTCGGCCTCTCCCGCCGGGCGCTGGAGGCCCGCGCCTTCTACGGCGTGCTGGCCGTCGCGACGCTTGCCGGCGTCGGCATCGTCTTCTCGCCGCTCCCGCCGATCCGCGCGCTGTTCTGGCGGCGGTGATCAACGGCATCGCCGCGGTGCCGATCATCGCGGCGATGGTCGCCCTCGCCAGCCGCCCCGCGGTGATGGACGGCCACGTCCTGCCCCGGAAGCTACGGATCATGGGCTGGCTCACCGCAGCACTCATGGGCGCCTGCACCCTGGCGATGCTGCTGGTCTAGAGCATCATACGATCAGATGGAGTCATCTGATCGTATGAAGATGCTCGTTTTATCTGTACGCTAGAGCTAGAGCGCTACATCCGATCAGGAATTCCGCCGCTCGATCTCCACGCCGACCGAGTCCATGTCCGCGAACACGTCGAGCTTCTCGACCCGCACCCGCACCAGCACGACCCGCGCATCCGCGAGGCACAGCTCCGCCAGCCGTTCCGCCAGCGTCTCGACGAGCTGGACATGCCCCGCCGCCACCGCCGCCCGCGCGCCGAGCACGATCCGCTCGTAATCCACCACCCGCGCCAGATCGTCCCGCCCCACCCCGCCGCGCGACATCTGCGCGCCGGCGGCGTCGTGCTCCTCGCGCACCGCGAGATCGAGATTGATCCGCACCCGCTGCGTGCGGCCGAATTCATGGGCATGGACGCCGATATGCGCCTCCAGCACCATGTCCCGCACGAACATCCGCCGCAGCGCCTGCGCTGCGGTGGCAGGCGGGGCGGGAAAATGGCTTTCGTTCATGCTCCGCCCATGCGCCGCCGCGCCGCCAAAGGCAAGTGCGGGCGGATGCGCATCCGGCCGGGCAGACCCGCCCGGCCAGCGCGCGTCAGAGAAACCTCAGCCCGCGTGAACCCGGCCGCGCAGCTCGCCCGGCATGTGCATGACGGTATGGATCATGACATACCACTGCCCGCCCATCAGTTCCTTCGCCTGCGCCGACGTCAGCACCGCCGAACCCCTGATCGGCCCGGCCGCCATCGGATGCGGCGGCTTCTTCGTCAGCCACACCTGCACCCCCGCGTTCTGCCCGGGCTTGCTGATCGGCCCGTGGAAATGCGCCATGATTACCTTGCTGGTGAGGTGGCTGTAGGTCACGTCCCAGGTCACCCGCCGGGTCGCCGTGTTGAACGTGCCGTGCATCGCGCCCGTCGCGTGGGACATCGTCCCGGCCACCGGATGAAGCCGGGCGGAAAGCCGCACGGTCTTCGCCTGCGCAATCCCGGTCCCGCCGGCCAGCCCGGCCGCAAGCACAAATGCAGTCAAGCCTCGCCTGGTCACTCTCACATTCGTCTCCTGTGTGTCGATGCGGCGCGATCATCCCCTCGCGCCAGGGGGTGTGCGGGGCGGCCGCACCCGGCCACCCCACGAGCGGTCACGCCAATGGCGTGGTTACGATTTCGGGCTCCACAGTTCGCACCAGCCCTTGGGCGAAATCGCGCCGGCCACCGCCTTGCAGCGGCCATCCTTGCCGGCGGTCGATGCCGGGATGTACAGCGCGCAGCCGTCGCACTGATGGCCATCCTTCGGCATGTCCTGATATTTCACCGCGGACTTGGCCATGCCGGCCGCTTCCGCCGCCTGCGTGGCGACGATGCCGGCCACCGCGATGCCGGCGGAAATTCCGGCCGCCTTGCGCAACAGCGCGCGCCGGCCATTCTGTCTGCTCTTGTCGTCGGACATTGTCTCTGCTCCTGTTTTGGACTGTCCTCGAAAGGACAGGATTGGAGTGTGGGAACGAAACCCGGTACGGCAAGCACCGCGCCGGGTCTCTCCACTCTGCAAATCCAAACGTGGCAGGAATCCGGCGCTCGCGCGATCGTGACCGCGCGCCGCGAGCGGTCCCTTCAGGGCAGCAGCACGGTGCTGCCGGTGGTCCGCCGCGCTTCCAGCGCCTCGTGCGCCGCCGCCGCCTCGGCGAGCGGAAAGGTCTGGTTGACGCGGATCTTCACCGCCCCGGCCTCAACCACCCCGAACAGGTCGTTCGCCACGGCGACGAGGTCGGAACGCTTCGCCGTATAGGTCGCAAGGGTCGGCCTGGTCAGGAACAGGCTGCCCTTGGCCGAGAGGATGCTGATATCGACCGGCGGCACCGGGCCCGAGGCATTGCCGTAACTCACCATCAGCCCAAGCGGCGCCAGCGAATCAAGGCTCGGCCCGAACGTGTCCTTGCCCACCGAGTCATAGACCACCGGCACCATCGCGCCGTCGGTCAGCCGCTTGACCTCGGCGGCGAGATTGTCATGCCCGACGATGACATGATGCGCCCCGTGCGCGCGGGCGAGTTCCGCCTTCGCCTCGGTCGAGACGACGCCGATCACCGTCGCCCCGAGATGCCGCGCCCACTGGCAGAGAATGAGGCCGACCCCGCCGGCCGCGGCATGCACGAGAATGGTCTCGCCCGCCTGCACCCGGTAGGTCCGCCGCAACAGATATTGCGCGGTCATGCCCTGGAGCATCATCGCCGCCCCGGTCTGGAAGTCGATCCCCGCCGGCAGCTTCACCAGCCGGTCGGCGGCGATCACCCGCTCGGTCGCATAGGCGCCGACCGGCCCGCCGGCATAGGCGACGCGGTCGCCCGCCGCCACCTCGCTCACGCCCTCGCCCACCGCGACGACGACGCCCGCCCCCTCCATGCCGATCGTCGCCGGCAGATGCGGCACCTTGTAGAGGCCGGTGCGGAAATACACGTCGATGTAATTCAGCCCCACCGCCTCATGCCGCACCAGCGCCTCGCCGCGTCCCGGCTCCGGCGTGGGCACGTCCTCCCAGCGCAGCACGTCGGGTCCGCCATGGGTATGGATACGGATGGCCTTGGTCGTCATGTCCTGTCTCCCGGATTTTTCAGATGCCGCGGCGCGTCCGTTCGCCGAACGCAGCCCCTTCGAGGGTGAGCAGCCGGCGTTTCATCGCCAGGCCCCAGCCTTCCGCGCTACTGCCGCAATAGCCGCCGAGCCCGTCCGCCGCCCGCACCCGATGGCACGGGATCAGGATGGGGATCGGATTGGCCCGGTTCGCCCCGCCGACCGATCGCGCGCTGCCGCCCACGGCGCGCGCCACCTCGGCATAGGTTCTGGTCTGGCCGCGCGGAATGGCGCGCAGATGGTCCCACACGCGCCGCTGATACTCGGTGCCCGCCGGCGCCAGCGGCAGGTCGTCGTCAAGCGCGTCACCGTCGAAATAGCGCGCGAGGGCGGCCGCCGTCCGCCGCAGCAAGGGCGTCGGCTCGTCCGCCGCCGCATCCTCGCCGGCGCCGAAATCGACCGACACGATCGCCCCGTCCCGCTCATGCAGGACGAAACCGCCGAACACCTTATGCCGCATCGAAAGCTGGGCCACAGGACCTTCCCCATTTTCAGGCTCGTGGCCCATCCCTGAACGGCGCATCTCGGCTTCAGGGACCATCGGGCCACTAAAATACTGATTTTGCTCGTGTCCGCCTCATGTCGAGGCCCATCTGATCTCGTTTTGCGGACACTAGAGCCTCACCTCCGGAAGTCAAGCGGATGTGATCGCCCGCCCCTCACCGGTCCGGCGCCCCGCTCCGCCGGCGCCGCTCGTGCCAGGCATCCATCAGTTTCAGAACCGCCGCCGCGGTCTCCTCGATCGAGCGTCGGGTGACATTGACCGTCGGCCAGCCCCGCGCCGCGCAGATCCGCCGCGCCCCGAGCAGCTCCGCCTTCACCGCCTCCTCGTCGACATAGTCGCCGCGATCCGGCCGGAAGCCGCCGGCCGCGCCACCGCCGACCGAACCGCCCTGGCCCAGCAGCGTCAGCCGGTGCCGCCGGATCTCGATCAGCGGTTCGAGATCGATGAACAGCCCGACCACCGGGCAGGGCGGATCGTCCAGCATCGCGGGCGGGTCGATCCCCGGCACCAGCGGCACGTTCGCCGCCTTGATGCCGCGATTGGCGAGATAGAACGAGGTCGGCGTCTTCGACGAGCGCGACACGCCCACCAGGATCACATCCGCTTCCGCCAGCCCGCGCAGCGCCTGCCCGTCATCGTGCGACAGCACGAAATGCATCGCGTCGATCCGGCGGAAATAATCGGCATCCAGCACATATTGCCGCCCCGGCGTCGGCCGCGCCGGCGCGCCCAGCTCGTCGGCCAGCAGCTCGAACACCGGGTCGAGCACATGCTGGATGCGCACGCCGAGCCGCTGGCACGCCTCGTCCAGCTCATGGCGCAGCGCCTGGTCGAGCAGGCTGCACAGCACCGGCCCCCGCTCCGCCTCGATCCCCTCCAGCACCCGGTGCAACTGCAAGCGCGAGCGGATCAGGCTCCAGCGGTGCAGATGAATGTCCGCCCCCTCGAACTGCACGCTCGCCGCCCGCGCCACCGCGCCGAGCGTGTCGCCGGTGGCGTCGGAAACCAGGTGGAGATTGAGCCGCTTGCCGTCCATGCCCGGTTTCATAGCGTGGATAACCCGGGCCGCGATACCGGAGGCGGTGGAAAGCGGGGATGAATTTTCCGCCGCCCCTGCCGGTGGATGAATTCCGCAGGGTCTCCCGGCTTATGTGGAAAACCTGGGGGTTTGATGCAGAATCAGCAGATTGTAGGCCGGTTTTGCTTGTGGAAAACTTTGTGCAGAAAAATCCGGTTTACGGGGTTCCCCAGAGTTCACAGCCACAAGCCCTACCACCGTCCTTTCCTATAAGTCGAAATGAAGCTAGGCAGGTCGCATGACGGGACAAAGCGCGGAAAAACCGGTTCTCAGGGTGCTCGGGGGCGAGGCGGTCTGGCCGCCGCCAGTATGGCTGATGCGCCAGGCCGGCCGGTACCTGCCCGAATACCGCAAGCTCAGGGAAACGGCGGGAAACTTCATCGCCCTCTGCACCACTCCCGCGCTAGCGACCGAGGTTACCCTGCAACCCGTCCGCCGCTTCGGCATGGATGCCGCGATCCTGTTCAGCGACATCCTGATCCTGCCCTGGGCGCTGGGTCAGAAACTCCGCTTCGCCGAGGGCGAAGGACCCCGCCTCGAACGGATCGACGGCCTGCCCGCCCTGGAAGCGCTCGATCCCGCCGCCCTGCGCCGCGGCACCGAGCCGGTGATGGAAACCGTCGCCCGCGTCCGCGCCGGCCTCGCCCCGGAAACCACGCTGATCGGCTTCGCCGGCAGCCCCTTCACCGTCGCCTGCTACATGATCGATGGCCGCGGCGGCGATTTTCCGCTCACCCGCGCCACCGCCTATGCCGATCCCGCGCTGCTCGCCGCGGTGATCGAAACCGTCACCACCGCGACGATCGACTATCTCTCCTGGCAGATCGAGGCCGGGGCCGACTGCGTCATGCTGTTCGATTCCTGGGCCGGGCTGCTGCCGCCGGATCTCTTCCGCGCCCATGTCATCCACCCCACCGCCCGCATCGTCGAACAGCTCCGCACCCGTCATCCGGGCATCAGGATCATCGGCTTCCCCCGTCTCGGCGGGCTGATGACCCTGTCCTACATCGCCGAAACCGGGGTGGATGGCGTCGGGATGGACACGTCGGTCGATCCCGTCGCCCTCGCCCGGCTCGCGCCGCGCCGCGTCGCCCTGCAAGGCAATCTCGACCCGCTGCTGCTGCGCGCCGGCGGCATCTCGCTCGGCCACGCGGTGGAGCGGATCGCCCGCGGGCTCGAAGGCCATCCGCACATCTTCAATCTCGGCCACGGCATCGTGCCGGACACCCCGCCCGAGCACGTCGCCGCGGTGATCGAACGCCTCCGCTCGCTGGAACCCGGCGAGCTTGAGGAATCCGCCCTCGCCGCCACCTGAGCGCCATGAACGATTCCGAACCCGTCCTGCCGGTCCGCACCGCGATCGTGCTGTTCAATCTCGGCGGCCCCGATGGCCCCGAGTCGATCAAGCCGTTCCGCGTCAATCTCTTCTCCGACCCCGCGATCATTCGCGCGCCGATCTTCATCCGCTTCTGGCTGGCGCGGCTGATCGCCCGCTCCGCCCAGAAAAAGGCCGAGGAAGGCTACGCGCTGATGGGCGGCAAATCCCCGCTGCTCGACCTCACCCGCCAGCAGGCGGATGCGCTGGAAGCCGCCCTTCCCGGCGCGAAATGCTTCATCGCGATGCGCTACTGGCATCCTTTCGCGCGCGACGTCGCCCGCGAGGTCAAGGCCTGGAACCCCGAGCGCATCCTGCTTCTGCCGCTCTATCCGCAGTTCTCCACCACCACGACCGGCAGTTCCCTGGCCGACTGGCACGATTCCGCCGCCCGCGCCGGCCTCGTCGCGCCGACCACCACGCTCTGCTGCTGGTATGACGACCCCGATTTCGCCGCCGCCACCGCCGCGCCGGTGATCGCCACCTACGAAAAGGCCCGGGCCGAACTTGGGGCGGGAGCGAAAATCCGCCTGCTCTTCTCCGCCCACGGCCTGCCGGAATCCATCGTCAAGGCCGGCGATCCCTATCAGGAGGAGGTCGAGGCCTGCACTGCCGCGGTGATGGCGGCGATCGAGCGCCGCCTCGGCCACCGCCCCGATCACCAGGTCTGCTACCAGTCCCGCGCCACGCCGCAGAAATGGCTCGAACCCTCGACCGAGCAGGCCATCGAACAGGCCGCGAAGGACAACACCGCCATCGTCGTCATCCCCATTGCCTTCGTCTCCGAGCATATCGAAACGCTGGTCGAGCTTGACGTCGAATATCGCGAGATCGCCGACCATCTGAAGCTCCCCGGCTATTACCGCGCCCCGGCGCAGAACGACGATCCCGCCTTCATCGCCGCCCTGGCCGGCATCGCCCGCCGCGCCGTGGCGCATGGTCCGGGCCTCTGCTCGCATCGCGGCGGGCGGTCCTGCGATGCGCGCAACCGGGATTGCCCCTGGGCGCGCTATCGGGCAGTCGTGGAGGCATGAAACGCACTTTCGGCCTCGTCATCTTCGATTGCGACGGCGTCCTGATCGACAGCGAGCGCGTTTCCGCCACGGTCATCGCCGCGGCGATGACCGAGCTTGGCTTGCCGATCACGCCGGATGCGGCGATGGCCCGCTTCGTCGGCGTCTCGCTCCGCGCCATGCGCCCGATGATCGAGGCCGATCTGGGCCGCCCGCTGCCGGCGGACTGGAACACCATGCTCGTCGCCCGCATCGTCGCCGCGATGGAGCGGCACGCCGAGCCCATTCCCGGCGCGCGCGACATCCTTGAGCATTTCGACGCCGCCGGTCAGCCCTGGCGCATCGCCTCCAATTCGGCGGATGTGGAGATGGACGCGAAATTCGGCCGCGTCGGCTGGCGCGATCTCGTCGCCGGCCGCACCTTCTCCGCCCCGCGTCTGTTCCCCGAGGGCGGTCGCCCGAAACCCGCGCCGGATGTCTTCCTCGCCGCCGCGCGCTCGCTGCCCGCCGCCCCCGAAACCTGTCTCGTGATCGAGGACAGCGTCACTGGCATCACCGGCGCCGTCGCCGCCGGCATGACCTGTTACGGTTTTGCTCCGCACGGCAACGGCGAGCTTCTTCTCGCCGCCGGCGCCCACCGCGTCATAAGCGGCCACCACGAACTGCGCGACCTCGTCGCCGCCGCGATCGGAGCCAAAGCATGACCATCGCCGCCCTGGCACCCTTCTACCGCTGGGAACTCGCCTTCCACGTGATGTCGATCATCGCCTGGATGGCCGCGTTGTTCTATCTGCCGCGCCTCTATGTCTATCACTGCCAGCTTGCTCCCGGCTCGGCCGAATCCGCCCGCTTCAAGGTGATGGAACGCCGCCTGCTCAAGCAGATCGCCACCCCGGCGATGATCTCGTCCTGGACCTTCGGCATCCTGCTCATCCTCACCCCCGGCGCCATCTCCTGGTCGGCCGGCTGGTGGTGGGCGAAATTCATCTGCGTCATCCTGATGAGCGGCTTTCACGGCGCGCTCTCCAAATGGCGGAAAAACTTCCTCAACGACGCCAACACGAAACCCGAGCGCTTCTACCGCATCGCCAACGAGGTCCCGACCATCCTGATGGTCATCATCGTCATCATGGTCTTCGTGAAGCCCTGACGTCGCGGGATTATAGAACAAATTCCTAATTCCAGTATAGGAATACTATCCCAAATTACTTGATCAGGACAAAATTCCACATCCCCGCCACATTGGCGTCATCGAAACACCGGCTTTGCCCGATCTGCTGCCTCCGATCCACGAGGAGGAAAACCGCAGATGAACCGCTCCGCACTCCGGGCCGCCATTCTGGCCCTTGCCTTTGCCGGCCTCGCCACCGCTCTGGCCGGCTGCGTCTATTACCCCTACGGTTACGGTCCGCCCGGCTACTATCACGGCTGGCATCATGGCGATGACGACTGACGGCCCGCCTTGCGGCCTGGCGTGCCCCTAATATACAAACAACCGACTGGCGCGCATGGCGCCGTCCGCGCCAGACAGGGGAAACGCCAATGACCGCGAATGCGACGCCCGACACCGGAACCGACAAGGCGCAGGACGCCGCCTTCATCTCAGCACTCCAATCGGTCTCGACCGCGACGCTCACCACCGTCCTGCTGAAAAAAGGCCTGCGCAATGTCTGGCTCCGCGGCACGACGCCGCTCGCCCCCGGCCAGGGCCGCAAGGTCGGCCGCGCCTTCACCCTGCGCTTCGTCCCCGCCCGCGAGGATCTCGCCACCCCCGCCTCCTGGGCCTCGCCCATTTCCACTCGCGGCGCGATCGAGGCGATGCCCGAAGGCTGCATCGCCGTCGCGGATGCGATGGGCATCACCGACGCCGGCATTTTCGGCGACATTCTCTGTGCCCGCATGGGCAAGCGCGGTGTCGCCGGCCTCGTCACCGACGGGGTGATGCGCGATCTCGCCGGCGTGCTCGGTACCGGTCTGCCGGTCTGGTGCCGCGGCGCCGCCGCCCCGCCCTCGGTCGCCGGCCTCACCTTCGTCGCCTGGCAGCAGCCCATCGCCTGCGGCGGCGTCGCCGTCTTCCCCGACGACATGATCGTGGTCGATGACGACGGCGCCGTGGTCATCCCCCAGGCCCTGCTCGCCGAAGTGGTGCCCGAAGCCATCGAGCAGGAAGCGCTCGAGGCCTGGATCATGACCGAGATCGAACGCGGCGTGCCGCTCCCCGGCCTCTACCCGGCGAACGCCGAAACCAGAGCCCGGTACGAAGCCTTCCGCGCCAGCCGGAAAGCCTGACCATGTCGGGCTTGCGCAAGGGCCTGACCAGCTACGGCGATTCCGGCTTCTCGCTGTTCCTCCGCAAGGCCTTCATCAAGGCCATGGGCTATTCCGACGATGCGCTGGACCGCCCGATCATCGGCATCACCAACACCGGCAGCGACTACAACCCCTGCCATGGCAACAGCCCCGACCTGATCGAGGCCGCCAAGCGCGGCGTCATGCTCGCCGGCGGCCTGCCGATGGTCTTTCCCACCATCTCGATCGGCGAGAGCTTCGCCCACCCCACCTCGATGTTCCTGCGCAACCTGATGGCGATGGACACCGAGGAAATGATCCGCGCCCAGCCGATGGACGCCGTGATCGTCATCGGCGGCTGCGACAAGACGCTCCCCGCCCAGCTCATGGGCGCGATCAGCACCAACCTGCCCACCATCGTCGTCCCCACCGGCCCGATGGTGGTCGGCCACCACAAGGGCGAGGTGCTCGGCGCCTGCACCGATTGCCGCCGCCTCTGGAGCATGCACCGCGCCGGGCAGATCGACGCGGCGGAAATCGAAACCATCAGCTCCCGCCTCGCCCCCTCGGTCGGCACCTGCATGGTGATGGGCACCGCCAGCACCATGGCTTGCATGATCGAGGCGCTCGGCTTCTCGCTTCCCATGAGCGCCACCATCCCCGCCGTCCACGCCGAGCGCCGCCGCATCGCCGAGGCCAGCGGCAGGCGCATCGTCGACCTCGCGAAATCCGGCGCGCCCCGCCCGCGCGACCTCATCACGCCCGCCGCCTTGCGCAACGCCCTTACCGTGCTGCAAGCCATCGGCGGCTCGACCAACGGCATCATCCATCTCACCGCCATGGCCGGCCGCGCCGGCGCGAGAATCGATCTCGACACGGTGGATGCGATCGGCCGTTCCGTCCCCGTCCTGGTCGACCTGAAACCCTCCGGCGATCACTACATGGAGCATTTCCACCATGCCGGCGGAATCCCCCGCCTGCTGCGCGAGCTTTCGCTCCATCTCGATCTCGCAGCACCCACCGTCGGCGGCCGGACCATCGGCGAGATCGCCGAAGCCGCCGAAATCGTCCCCGGCCAGACCGTCATCCGCGGCGCGGACAAGCCGCTGAAATCCTCCGGCGCCCTCGCCGTGCTGCACGGCAATCTCTGCCCGCGCGGCGCCGTCATCAAGCAATCCGCCGCCTCGCCGCATCTGCTGAACCATACCGGCCCCGCCCTCGTCTTCGAAAATGTCGAGGACATGGCGGCCAGAATCGATTCGGATGATCTGGACGTCACACCTGACACCGTCCTCGTCCTGCGCAATACCGGTCCCATCGGCGCGCCCGGCATGCCCGAGGCCGGCTATCTCCCCATCCCCCGCAAGCTCGCCCGCGCCGGGGTGAAGGACATGGTGCGGATTTCGGATGCGCGGATGAGCGGCACCGCCTTCGGCACCATCGTGCTGCACATCGCCCCGGAATCCGCTGCCGGCGGCCCGCTCGCCCTCGTCCGCACCGGCGACCCGATCCGGCTCGATGTCGCGGCGCGCACGCTCGATCTGTTGATCGACGATGCCGAATGGCAGCGCCGCGCCGCGGACCACGCGGCGCGCCCGCAGCGACAGCCGCCCCCGCGCGGCTATGCCCGCCTGTTCGAAACCACCGTGCTGCAAGCCGATGAAGGCTGCGATTTCGATTTCCTCCGTGGCGAAGGACCCTGCGCATGAGCGAGCGCCCCACACTTCTGTTTCTTGGCGACCTGATGCCCGTCATCGAGACATCGCTTGCCGCCCGCTTCGACATTCTGGTCGATGACGGCAGCAATCTCGACGCGCTGATCGCCGCCCATGCCCCCAGGATTCGCGGCCTGGTGACGCGCGGCCGCCGCCCGACCGATGCGGCGCTGATCGCCCGCCTGCCCGCGCTTGAACTGATCGCCAATTTCGGCGTCGGCTACGACACGGTCGATGCGCACGCAGCCGCCCAACATGGTGTCATCGTCACCAACACGCCGGATGTCTTGAACGACGAGATGGGCGATTTCACCGTCGGCCTCCTGCTCGCCACGATCCGAACCATCCCCGCCGCGGAGCGCTATCTTCGCGACGGCAAATGGACCGGCGGCGCCTTCCCGCTCGGCCACAGCCTGCGCGGCCGGCGCATCGGCATCGCCGGCATGGGCCGTATCGGCCGCGTCGTCGCCCGCCGCCTCTCGGGCTTCGACCTGCCGATCGCCTATCATTCGCGCAACCCGATCCCGCATCTCGACTATCCGCATTTTCCCTCGCTCCGCGATCTCGCCGCGGCGGTGGATGTGCTGATCGTCGTGCTCCCCGGCGGTGCCGCCACCCGCCATGTTGTCAATGCCGAGGTGCTCGCCGCCCTCGGCCCCGACGGCATCCTGATCAACGTCGCCCGTGGCACCGTGGTCGATGAAGCCGCCCTGATCGACGCGCTGACGCATCGCAAAATCCTCGCCGCCGGCCTCGATGTCTTCGAAAACGAGCCGCATGTGCCAGCCGCGCTTCTCGCCTGCGACAATGCGGTTCTCGTGCCGCATATCGGCACCGGCACAAATCACACCCGCGGCCTGATGGCCGATCTGCTCATCCGCAACGTCATCTCCTGGTTCGACGGCAAGGGCCCGATCACCCCCGTCGCCGAAACGCCCGTCGCCGAAACGCCGGTCCGGATGCCGCCGCAATGAAACTCGACCATACCGCGAGCGGCGTCTTCCCCATCGCGCCCACGCCCTTCCTGCCCGATGGCGCGGTCGACACGCGCTCGATCGACACGATGTGCGATTTCTATTTTTCCTGCGGTGCCACCGGCCTGACCATTCTCGGCATCATGGGCGAGGCTCCCAAGCTCGATGCTGACGAGGCGTTAGCCATTTCCCGCCAGGTCATCGGGCGGAGCGAAATTCCCGTCATCGTCGGCGTCTCCGCGCCCGGCTTCGCCGCCATGCGCAACCTCGCCCGCGCGGTGATGGATGCGGGTGCCGCCGGCGTCATGATCGCCCCGCCGTCCTCGCTGCGCACCGATGATCAGATCGTGAACTACTATCACAACGCGATCGCGGCGATCGGGAGCGACATCCCGTTCGTGATCCAGGACTACCCGCTAACGCTCTCGGTGATCATGACGCCGAACGTCATCCGCCGCATCGTGATGGACCTGCCCTCCTGCGTGATGCTCAAGCACGAGGACTGGCCGGGGCTTGAAAAAATCTCCACCCTCCGCGCCTTCCAGCGCAAGGGCAGCCTGCGCCCGCTTTCGATTCTCACAGGCAATGGCGGCCTCTTTCTCGATTTCGAAATGGAGCGCGGCGCCGATGGCGCGATGACCGGCTACTGCTTCCCCGACATGCTGGCCGATATCGTCCGCCTCTCGAACGAGGGCAAGCGCGACGAGGCGCACGACCTGTTCGATGCGCATCTGCCGCTGATCCGCTACGAGCAGCAGCAGGGCGTCGGCCTCGCGACACGAAAATACGTGCTGCGGAAACGCGGCGCCATCGCGCACGACACCCAGCGCGCCCCCGCCGGCAAACTCACCGACACCGCGCGCGCCGAAATCGATTTTCTGATCCGCCGTCTCGCGAAGCACGAACCCCGCGCCCGTTTCTGAAGGAATCCACAGTTGAAAAACCGTTTCGAAGGCAAGACGGCGGTGATCACCGGGGGCGCTGCCGGCATCGGCCTTGCCGCCGCCACGCGCATCATCGCCGAGGGCGGCAACGCCATATTGTGGGATCGCAGCCGCGAGGCCATCGTTGCCGCCGCGCAGGAGCTGGGCCCCGCCTGCTCCGGCGTCGCGCTCGACGTGACCGACCTGCGCGCCCTTGAGCGTGCCGCCGCCGAGGTGGTGCGCGAACACGGCGCGATCGACGCGCTGATCGCCAGCGCCGGCATCACCGGGCCGAACGCGACCACATGGGACTACCCGCTGGATTCCTGGCGGCAGGTCATCGAGGTCAATCTCACCGGCGTGTTCTGCGCCTGCAAGGCGGTGGTGCCGCACATGCGCGCGCGCAATGCCGGGCGCATCGTCACCATCGCCTCCATTGCCGGCAAGGAAGGCAACCCCAACGCGCCGGCCTACAGCGCCTCCAAGGCCGGCGTCATCGGCCTGACCAAGTCGCTCGGCAAGGAACTGGCGAACACCCCGATCACGGTGAACTGCATCACCCCCGCCGCCGTCCGCACCGCGATCTTCGAGCAGATGAGCCAGCAGCACATCGACTACATGCTCTCGAAAATCCCGATGAACCGGTTCGGCACGGTCGAGGAAATCGCGGCGCTGATCTGCTTTCTCGCGTCCGACGAAGCCTCCTTCAGCACCGGTGCCGTGTTCGACATCTCCGGCGGCCGCGCCACCTACTGACGCGGCGTTATTTCACCGGCGGCCGCCAGCGGCGCAGCAGCAGCGCGTTGGTCACCACGCTGACGCTCGATGCCGCCATCGCCGCCCCGGCGACCATCGGGCTCAGCCAGCCGAGGGCCGCCAGCGGGATGCCCACCACGTTGTAGACGAACGCCCAGAACAGCCCCTGGCGGATCTTGCGCATCGTCGCCCGCGCCACGTCCAGCGCCGCCACCACCAGCGCCGGCTCGCCGCGCATCAGCGTGATCCCCGCGGTGTGCATGGCGATGTCGGTGCCCGTCGCCATCGCCATCCCGATATCGGCGGCGGCAAGCGAGGGCGCATCGTTCACCCCGTCCCCCACCATGGCGACGACGTGCCCATCCCGCCGCAGGGCGCTGACGATCTCCGTCTTGTCCGCCGGCAGCCGGCCCGAAAACACCTTGTCGATCCCGAGGTCCCGCGCCACCGCGGCGGCCGCGCCGGCATTGTCGCCCGTCAGCAGCGCCACCAGCCGCCCCTGCGCCCGCAAGGCCGCGACCGCGGCGGCCGCCCCTGGTTTCACCCGGTCGCCGAACCCGACCAGCCCGAGCACCCGCGCCGCGCGATCTGCCCCATCGGCGCCGATCACCCAGGACACGCTGCGCCCCGCCGCCTCCAGCTCATGCGCCGTCGCGCCGAGCGCCCCGGCGGCAGCGCCACTCTCCTCCAGCAGGCGCGAACTGCCGATCGTGATCCGCTGGCCGCCGACCTCCCCGCTCACCCCGCGCCCCGGCAGCGCCTTGACCGCCTCGGCCGGCTGCGCCGCGATCCCGTCGGCCGCCGCCCGCGCGCACACCGCGCGCGCCAGTGGATGCTCGCTGCCCGCCTGCACCCCCGCCATCATCGCGAGCAGCTCCGCGTCCGAAACCCCCTCGGCCGGCGCCACCGCCACACCGAGGGCTTCCCCTCCGTCAGCGTGCCGGTCTTGTCGAAGGCGATCGCCGTCACCCGCGCCGCCGCCTCCAGCGCCTCGGCATCCTTCACCAGAATGCCGTGCCGCGCGGCAACGCCGGTGCCCGCCATCACCGCCGTCGGCGTCGCGAGGCCGAGCGCGCAGGGGCAGGCGATCACGAGAACCGAAACCGCGTTCAGAATCGCCACCGGCGCGCCCGCCCCCGCCAGCAGCCATCCCGCCAGCGTCGCCGCCGCCACGGCCACCACCACCGGCACGAACACCGCCGCTACCCGGTCCACCAGGCGCTGGATCGGCGCCTTCTCGGCCTGCGCCGTCTCCACCAGGCGGATGATGCGGGCGAGCATCGTCTCCGCCCCCACCGCCTCGGTGCGCAGCAGCAGCGCGCCCTCGCCGTTGATCGCCCCGCCCGGCACAAGCCCGCCCGGCCCGCGCGCCACCGGCAGGCTCTCGCCCGTCAGCATCGACAGATCGACGCTCGACTCCCCCGCCTCGATCACGCCATCCACCGGAATCCGCTCGCCCGGCCGCACCGCGACGAGATCGCCCCGCCCGACCTGCCCGATCGGCACCTCCCGCTCGCCGCCATCGGCGTCGCGCAGCCGCGCCGTGGTCGGCCGCAATGCGGCAAGGGCCGCCAGCGCCGCCCCGGTCTGCCGCCGCGCCCGCGCCTCCAGCCACTTGCCGAACAGGATGAGGGTGATCACCGTCGCCGCGGAATCGAAATAGAGCGGCGCCCCGCCATGCCCGCCGGCCCAGCCCTGCGCCAGCAGCACCAGGCTCAGCCCATAGGCGGCGCTGGTGCCGAGCGCGACGAGCAGGTCCATGTTCCCCGCCCCCGCCCGCAGCGCCGCCCACCCCGCCCGATAGAACCGCGCGCCGAGCCAGAGCTGCACCGGCGTCGCCAGCGCGAGTTCCGCCCAGCCCGGCAGCCCCAGCGGCGCGCCCGCCATATGCAGCGCCATGTTGCCGATCAGCGGCGCCGTCAGCAGTGCGGCGATGATCACGTGGCGCAGCTCCCGCCGCCCGTCCGCCGCCCGCCGCGTCGCTTCCGCCGCCCCGCTCTCCGCCACCTCGCGCGCGGCGTAGCCCGCCTTGCCGATCGCCGCGATCACCGCTGCGGCGTCGAATCCGGCGCCGGAAATCCGCGCCCGCTCGCTGGCGAGGTTCACGGCCGCACCGCTCACCCCCGCCACCTTCCGCGCCGCCCGCTCCACCCGCGCCACGCACGAGGCGCAGGTCATGCCCTCGACCGCGAGGTCGATCACCCTGTCCCCCGCATCTTTCCGGCCCGTCGCGGCGTCGCTCATCTGGTCCATGGCAAACTCCTTCGCCGCAGGATATGGGTTTGCCATCGTGGGAAGGTCAAACCCCGCCTCCCGCGCCGCGCATCCCTGCCCCCACCCGCCGGGCTTGACCTTGTCCCTGTGTCAGACCCCACGTTGGACTGGCATCATACCGAACCAAGGAGCCAACCATGATCGAATTCGACGTCGAAGGCATGACCTGCCAGCATTGCGTCCGCGCCGTCACCGAGGCGATCCGCGCGGTGCATCCGGGCGCCGAGGTCGCGGTCGATCTCGCGGCCGGCAAGGTGAGCGTCCCCGCCGCCGTCGCCGCCGAGGCCGCCGCCCTCGCCGCCGCCATCGAGGACGAGGGCTACAAGGTGAAGCGCCCGGCCTGATCGCGCCGCCCCGATGCCGGATTCCCGTCACCTGCTGCTCGTCGGCGCCGGCCATGCCAGCATCGCGGTGCTGCGCGACCTGGCGCGCGCGCCGCTCCCCGGCCTGCGCCTCACCGTGCTCACCCCGGCGACCGATCTGGCCTATTCCGGCATGCTGCCCGGCATCGTCGCCGGGGATACCGACGCCGCGGCCGGGCGGATCGACATCGCCCGCCTCGCCGCCGCCGCCGGTGCCACGCTCTGCCTCGACCGCGCGACCGGCATCGATCCCGATGCGCGCCGTGTCCTCCGCGCCGGCGGCTCGCCGCTCGGCTACGACCTGCTGGCGCTCGATGCCGGCGCCCCGCCGGCGGCGCCGGAGTCCGATCGCGTCATCCCGGTCCGCCCGCCGGATGCCCTGCTCGCCCGCCTGCCGGAGCTGGACGCGGCTTCGTCCGGCCCGGCGCCGTTCCGCCTCGCCGTGGTCGGCGGCGGTGCCGCCGGGGTGGAACTCGCCTTCGCCTTCGCCCACCGGCTGCGCGCCCGCCGCGCGGCCGCCGGCGCCGATCCGGCGGCGCTCTCGCTCACCCTGCTGCCCGGCCCGTCCGGCCTGCTGCCCGGCCTGCCCCGCCGCGCCGCGCGGCTGGTCGCCGCCCGCCTCGCCGTCTGCGGCATCGCGCTCGGTCCGCCCGCGCGCGCCGGCATCCCGCAGGCGGGGCATATCCCGCTCGATGACGGAACCAGCCTTCCCGCCGACGCCGTGGTCTGGGCCGCCGGCGCCGCCGCCCCCGCCTGGCTGCGTGGCGGTTCCCTCGCCCTCGATGCGGCGGGGTTCGTCGCCGTCGCCCCCACCCTGCGCTCCCGCTCGCACGACACCGTCTTCGCCGCCGGCGACATTGCCGGGTTCGGCGCCCTCGGCGTCCCGAAATCCGGCCTCTACGCGATCCGCCAGGGCAAGGTGCTCGCCGAAAACCTCCGCCGCGCCCTCGCCGGGCAAAGGCTCCGCCGCTTCCGCCCGCAGCGCGCCGCCCTCTATCTCCTCGCCACCGGGCCGGACCACGCGATCGGCACCCGCAACGGCCTCGTCGTCTCCGGTGCCTGGGTCCGGCGCTGGAAAGACCGGATCGACCGCCGCTTCATCGCCGCCTACGCCGCGCCCTGACCCCGCGCGGCCTCTTGCCCGCCGGCCCGATCCGCGCCAGAGACATCGCCGCACGAGAGCACGTTCCGGTCCATCAGGATCGGAACGTGCTCTATCTTGTTG
Source organism: Acidocella sp. C78 (assembly GCF_907164655.1). Lineage (NCBI taxonomy): Bacteria > Pseudomonadati > Pseudomonadota > Alphaproteobacteria > Acetobacterales > Acidocellaceae > Acidocella > Acidocella sp. C78. Next base: position 76,663 of record NZ_CAJQZK010000010.1, on the reverse strand, counting down.
ATAACTAGAGCATCTTCATCCGATCAGATGTTTCCATCTGATCGGATGATGCTCTAAAACCTCTGATCGCAGCACATAAGAGGAGGCGGCAAGCCAGCCATGAGCGAAACAGTCCATGACATCCTGCGCGCCCATACCGGCGCCCGCGCCATCGCCGCGCCCGCGCGGCACCCCTGTTCCGGCCCCCGTCTTGCCGCGCTGGCGGACGAGGTGCGCACCGCGCTGAACGCGCGCGGCATCGGCCGTGGCGACCGTGTGGCCATCGTCCTGCCCAACGGCCCCGCCGCCGCCACCGCCTTCGCCGCCATCGCCGCGATGTGCTGCGCCGCCCCGCTCAACCCCGCCTACAAGGACCAGGAATTCGAGTTCTATCTCGACGACCTGAAACCCCGCGCCGTCATCGTCGCCGCCGGGTCCGACAGCCCGGTGCGCGGCGTCGCCGCGAAACTCGGCATTCCGCTGCTCGACCTCGCCGAGGACGACTCAGCCCCCGCCGGCGTCTTCACGCTCGACGTCTCCGCCCTGCCCGAAACCCCGGCCGCCAACCCCGGCCCGGCCGAACCGGAGGACGAGGCGCTGGTCCTGCACACCTCCGGCACCACCGCGCGGCCCAAGATCGTCCCGCTGCGGAGCAGGAACCTCGCCGCCTCGGCGCGGCACATCGCCGCCAGCCTCGCCCTCGCGCCGGACGATCTCTGCCTCAACGTCATGCCGCTGTTCCACATTCACGGCCTGATCGCGGCGACCCTCGCCTCGCTGCGCGCCGGCGCCGCCGTCTGCTGCACGCCGGGCTTCAACGCCTTCCGCTTCTTCTCCTGGCTCGAGGAGGAAAACCCCACCTGGTACACGGCGGTGCCGACCATGCACCAGGCCATCCTGCTTCGCGCCCCCGAGGATGACGCGGTGAGGGCGCTGGCCAGCCTGCGGTTCATCCGCTCCTCCTCCGCCTCGCTGCCGCCGCAGGTGATGGCGGCGCTGGAGCAGAAATTCGGCGCCCCGGTGATCGAGGCCTACGGCATGACCGAGGCCGCCCACCAGATGGCCTCCAACCCGCTGCCGCCGCGCGCCCGCAAGGCCGGTTCGGTCGGCATCGCCGCCGGCCCCGAGATCGCCATCATGGACGATGACGGCACCCTCCTGCCGCAGGGCGAAACCGGCGAGGTCGTCATCCGCGGCCCCAACGTCACCGCCGGCTACGCCGCCAACCCCGAGGCCAACGCCAAGGCCTTCACCAATGGCTGGTTCCGCACCGGCGACCAGGGCATGCTCGACGCCGAAGGATATCTCTTCCTCACCGGCCGGCTGAAGGAGCAGATCAACCGCGGCGGCGAAAAGATCAGCCCGCTGGAGGTCGATGTCGCCCTGCTCGACCATCCGGACATCGCCGAGGTCTGCACCTTCGCCATCCCGCACGACAAGCTGGGCGAGGAAGTGGCCGCCATCGTCGTCCCCCGCGCCGGCACCGCGCCCGACCCGCAGGCGATCCGCGATTTCGCCGCCGCGCGCCTCGCCGCCTTCAAGGTGCCCCGCCGCATCCTGATCATGGAGGCGATCCCCAAGGGCCCGACCGGCAAGGTCCAGCGCGTCGGCCTCGCCACCCGCCTTGGAATCACGGCATGACCAGCATCTGCGTCTTCGGCGCCGGCGCCATTGGCGGCCTCGTCGCCGCCCGGCTCGCCGCGTCCGGCACCGATGTCTCGATCGTCGCCCGCGGCCCGCATCGCGCCGCCATCGAGGCCAACGGCCTCAAACTTGTTTCTGAAAACGAAACGATCATCACCCGCCCCCGCGTAGCCGACGCCGCCGAACTCGGCCCGCAGGATTATGTTCTCATCACGCTGAAGGCCCAGGGCATCGAGCCCGCCCTGCCGCAGCTCCGCCACCTGATCGGCCCGCACACCACCATCATCGCCGCGATCAACGGCATCCCCTGGTGGTACACCTACGGCCTGCCCGCCCCCTTCACCGACCGTCGGATCACCGCGGTCGATCCCGAGGGCGCGGTCTGGGCCGCCCTGCCGCCGGCGCAGACGCTCGGCTGCATCGTCTATCCCGCCGCCGAGATCGTCGAACCCGGCGTGGTCAACCACACCTATGGCGACCGCTTCATCCTCGGCGAGCCCGATGGCGCCCGCACCGAGCGCGCGTCCCTGATCAGCCGCCTCATGATCGAGTCCGGCCTCAAGGCGCCCGTTCGCCCCCGCATCCGCGACGACATCTGGGTGAAACTCTGGGGCAACATGGCCTTCAACCCGATCAGCGCGCTGACCGGGGCGACGCTCGACGTCATCACCGCCGACCCCGGCACCCGTGCCCTCGCGCGGGGGATGATGCTCGAAGGCGCGGCCATCGCCGAGGCGCTCGGCGTGCGCTTCGCCATCGATGTCGAGAAGCGGATCGATGGCGCGGCCGAGGTCGGCGCGCACAAGACCTCGATGCTCCAGGATCTGGAGCGCGGCCGCCCGATCGAGATCGAGGCGCTGCTCGGCGCCGTGGTGGAAATGGCTGGCTGGGTCGGCCTGCCTTCCCCCACCTGCGCCGCCGTGCTCGCCCTTGTGCGCCAGCGTGCCAGAATCGCCGGCGTCTGATCACATCCATGCGACTCACGTATAAGTGAATACAAAAGGTGGCGATCTCGTAATCTGGTTTGAATAAGAAGCTTGCGGCGCCGAACAATTGTCGGACCGTCCGCGCCGGCCCCGTGCCGGCGCGGGCTCAATCAAACCAATGAGAGACGCCCGATGACACCCACCATCTTCAGTTTTCCAACCTCGGCCTACGTGCCGCTCGGCCTCGCCTTTTTCGGCCTCGGCACCGGCTATCTCATCTACGGCCCGCAGGAGCTTTTCGGCTTTCCGGAGCGCTCGCCTGCGGTCGACTGGGCCAATGGCTGGTACGGCGTCTGGATGCCCGGCTTCCTGCAGTTCCTCTGCGGCACCTACATCCTTGTCGGCCTGACCTGGTTCCACGTCTTCCACGGCGCGCCGCTCTACGCCGCCGGCATCCTCACCTCGGTCTTCGGCGTTCACTGGTTCGCCATCGGCCTCAGCCGCATGCGTCAGGGCGACATGCGGGTGAACGGCTTCATGGCCGTCGCCTTTTTCCTGGTCTCCATTCTCGGCCTGATCGTCTTCGCCGAAGCGGGCGACATTCCGGTGGCCATCCTCTTCGTCGGCCTCTCCTGCGTCTATTTCGCCGGCATCTTTTCCTATTTCGGCATCGGCGCCCCGCTCAGCCTCCGGGCCCAGGGCTTCTTCCACACCGTCACCGGCCTCTGGCTGATGTATCTCACCTACGGCATCGTGCTCGATCTCGCCCTGGGCTGGCACATCCACATCTGACCCAACGCAACCCCAACGCCTGATCACACGGCCGGCCCTCGTGCCGGCCGTTCTTATATCTTGCTCCGGCCCTCGTGCCGGCCGTTCTTATATCTTGCTCCGGCCCTCGTGCCGGCCGTTCTTATATCTTGCTCCGGCCCTCGTGCCGGCCGTTCTTATATCTTGCTCCGGCCCTCGTGCCGGCCGCCCTGCATTCCGCACCTGCCACGGGCGCAACCCCCCCCTCGGTTGCCCGCGCGTCGCCCCCCACCTATACCGGCTGCAAAACCCCGCACGCGCACAGGAACTCCCGATGGCCAGCTACCAGTACGTCTACGTGATGAAAGACCTCACCAAGGCCTTCCCCGGCGGCCGCGAGGTCTTCAAGGGCATCACCCTCTCCTTCCTCCCCGGCGTCAAGATCGGCGTCCTCGGCGTCAACGGCGCCGGCAAATCCACCCTGCTGAAAATCATGGCCGGCATCGAGACCGAATTCGGCGGCGAGGCCTGGGCTGCCGAGGGTGCCCGCGTCGGCTACCTCCCGCAGGAGCCGCATCTCGACCCGACCCTCACCGTCGGCGAGAACGTCGCCCTCGCCTTCGCCGACATGCGCGCCGCCCTCGCCCGCTTCAACGAAATCTCCGAAGCCTTCATGGAGCCGATGGACGACGAGAAGATGAACGCCCTTCTCGCCGAACAGGCCACCCTCCAGGAAAAGATCGACGCCGGCGACGGCTGGGAGCTTGACCGCCAGATCGACATCGCGCTCGACGCCCTCCGCTGCCCCCCCTCCGACAGCCCCGTCACCAACCTCTCCGGCGGCGAGCGCCGCCGCGTCGCCCTCTGCCGCCTCCTCCTCGAAAAGCCCGACCTCCTGCTTCTCGACGAACCCACCAACCATCTCGACGCCGAATCCGTCGCCTGGCTTGAAAAGACGCTGCGCGCCTACGCCGGCACCGTCATCCTCGTCACCCACGACCGATACTTCCTCGAAAACGTCACCAACTGGATTCTCGAACTCGAACGCGGCCGCGGCTACCCGTTCGAGGGCAACTACACCTCCTGGCTGGAGCAGAAACAGAAGCGCCTCGCCCAGGAGGAAAAGGAAGAATCCGCCCGCCAGCGCGCCCTCAAGGAAGAGCGCGAATGGATCGGCGCCTCCCCCAAGGCCCGCCAGGCGAAAAACCAGGCCCGCATCAGCCGCTACGAGGAAATGCTCGCCAAATCGACCGAGCAGGTCTCCGGCGTCGCCGAAATCGTCATCCCCCCCGGCCCGCGTCTCGGCGGCACCGTCATCGAGGCCCAGGACCTCCGCAAGGGCTTCGGCGACAACCTCCTGATCGACGGCCTCTCCTTCAAGCTCCCCCCCGGCGGCATCGTCGGCGTCATCGGCCCCAACGGCGCCGGCAAGTCCACCCTCTTCAAGATGATCACCGGCGTCGAAAAACCCGACGCCGGCACCTTCACCGTCGGCGACACCGTGAAACTCGGCTATGTCGACCAGTCGCGCGACAGCCTCGACGGCAACAAGACCGTCTGGGAGGAAATCTCCGGCGGCACCGACGTCATCCACCTCGGCAAGCGCACCGTCGCCTCCCGCGCCTATGTCGGCGCCTTCAACTTCAAGGGCTCCGACCAGCAGAAGAAGGTCGGCATCCTCTCCGGCGGCGAACGCAACCGCGTCCACCTCGCGAAAATGCTCAAGGGCGAACACAACGTCATCTTGTTGGACGAACCCACCAACGACCTCGACGTCGACACCCTCCGCGCCCTGGAAGAAGCCCTCGCCGAATTCGCCGGCTGCGCCGTCATCATCTCGCACGACCGCTGGTTCCTCGACCGCCTCGCCACCCACATCCTCGCCTTCGAGGGCGACAGTCACGTCGAGTGGTTCCAGGGCAACTTCCAGGACTACGAGGAAGACAAACGGCGCCGCCTCGGCGCCGACGCCACCGAACCCCACCGCATCAAATACCGCCCCCTCACCCGGTAGCCAGCGGATGCAGGGTCTTGGTTCCGGGCCCACGCAGGGGGTTCTACCCCCTGCACCCCCGCCAAAGGCGGAGCCTTTGGAATCCTCTGGTTTTGGTTTTGGGGAGGGCATGGACGTGCCTTCGCCAAGGCAATCGCGCGGATGCCCTCCCCAAAACCAAAACCGTAAAGCGGTTCCAAGGGCTCAGCCCTTGGCGGGGTTCAGGGGCAGCGCCCCTGATGGGGTCCGGGGCAAAGCCCCGCCATCTCCATGACCACCAACCCCGCCTGGCGCGTCACCACGGCGCGGCTGCGACTGGACCCGGTAAGCTGGGCGGACCGCGACGACCTGATCGCCCTGAAAACCGACCCCCGCGCCTTCGCCATGATGCTCGGCGGCGTCCGTACGCCCGAGCAGGCCACGGCGGAACTCGCGGATGAAATCGCCGCCTGGGGCGCGCACGGCTACGGAATCTGGACCATCCGCGGCCAGTCCACCAACGCCTTCCTCGGCATCACCGGCCTCGAAGACCGCCCGGACGGCCGCGGCATCGCCCTCCGCTTCGCCCTATGGCCCGAAGTCCGCGGCGCCGGCCTCGCCCGCGAAGCCGCCAGCGCCGCCCTCCGCTACGGCCACGACCGCGTTTCGCTCCCCCGCATCATCGCCATCGCCCGCGCCGACAATTTCGCCAGCCGCACCGTCCTCGGCGCCATCGGCATGACCGAATCTGATTCTTTCTCCCGCAACGGTGTGCAGATGCTAGTTTATGAGAGTGTGAGTGATAACTTATTGTCTTAGAGCCCGAATCTGAATGGTAGTGCGACTATCGGTGACGGGCGATTTTTCGTGTGAGCAGGCGGATATGGGCGAGGAAGAGCCATGCGGTGGCGCTGGTAACGGTGGCCTCGAAATCCCTTGCGAGACGTCGGCATCTGCCGAGCCAGGCGAAGGTTCTTTCTACCACCCAGCGCCGCGGCAGGAGTTCAAACCCGCTCGCGGCGTCGGAGCGCTTTACGATCTGTATGGTCCATTTGCCGATTTTGGCGAGGCGTCCATTGAGTTTAGGACCGGCATAACCGCCGTCAGCGAATATGTGCCGCAACCAGGGATACAGGGATTTGACGGATTTGAGCACGTCGGGCGCCCCGTCGCGGTCCTGAATACCGGCATGATGAACGACGGCACCGACGAGGTGGCCGATTGTATCTGTGATGATGTGGCGCTTGCGGCCCTTGATCTTCTTTCCGGCATCGAACCCGCGCGGCCCGCCGGCTTCGGTGGTCTTGACCGACTGACTGTCGATCACACCGGCTGTGGGCGAAGCCTCGCGTCCGGCCATTTCCCGCGCCTGCATGACTAGGACGTGATTGATGCGATCGAACGTGCCGTCACGACAGAAGCGGTAGAAATACCCCTGCACGGTGGTGAACGGAGCGAATTCCTTCGGGATCTGGCGCCACTGACAGCCGGTTGCCAGCATGTAGAAGATGGCCTCCACAATCCTTCGAAGCGCCACCCTTCGGGGTCGGCCTCGATGCTGCGGAGCGGGCATGAACGGCTCGATCATGGCCCATTCAGCGTCGGTGAGGTCGCTTGCGTAGCGCAATCCGGCCCGGCAATATCGTCGCCGAGCGATTTCAGTCCAGGTCATCGTGTCTCCGTCCGTCTTCGCAAACGAACTGAATCACAACTTACTGAAATCGCTCAACTATCTTTTTCGGTCCGGCTCTTAACTAAGAACTGGCCAAAATCGGGAGATAGAGAAATTTATGCCTTATGATTTAGCAAACCGGCTGGTAATCGGTGTTGCATCAAGCGCCGTTTTTGATTTGAGTGAATCTGATGCGGTTTTTAAGAAAGACGGTGAAGAAAAATATCGAGAATTTCAAGAACAAAATCTAGAGGTGCCGCTTCCAACGGGCGTTGCATATCCGTTTATCAGACGCCTACTTTCTCTCAATGACTTAGTGTCTGATCCAGAAGATCCTTTGGTAGAAGTCGTATTGTTGTCGAGAAATGACCCTGATACCGGCCTTCGGGTAATGAAAACGATCGAACTACATAAATTAAATATTACAAGAGCAATATTTATGCAAGGGAAGGCGCCATACGAATATATACCCGCTCTGAATATATCATTGTTTTTATCTGGAAATAAACCAGATGTTGATGCTGCGATTAAGGCAGGCTATCCTGCTGGGCATGTTCTTGAGTCAAAGTTTGAAGATGATGATGATGATAATGCTTTGCGGATAGCATTTGATTTTGATGGTGTAATTGCGGGTGATGAATCTGAACAGGTAATGCAATCAAATGGATTAGTGAGATTTCATGAACATGAAGTTCAGAATGTTATGTCTTCTCACAATCCAGGTCCATTGAAAGAATTTCTCGTTAGGATTAATAAAATTCAAAGAGTCGAGGAAGATTATAAAAAAGAACATCGATCATATAAAAATAGATTGCGGGTTTCAATCGTAACAGCAAGAAATGCGCCGTCGCACGAACGCGCACTACGAACGTTAAAGAGTTGGGGAGTCATGGCCAATGACGCGTTTTTCTTAGGTGGAATTGAGAAGAAGAGTGTTCTATCGGTGCTTAAGCCGCATATCTTTTTCGACGACCAATCTAGGCATCTTGAGAAAGCTAGTGATGTGGTTCCGTCCGTACATATACCGTTTGGCGTAATTAATTCTGAAAAGGAATGAGGATTGTCGGAGGATAACGAGGATAATAGTGCTTCTAATATTGATAATGATCTCTTAAAGTGCCTTAAAGTTGAAGAATATAGTGGTGTTAGACGTATCATTGAACTTAATGCGTATTCTATGGATGGGTTAGAAAGGTTCTGTATTGGCGCTTCTGGTGCAATATTTGCGTTTATATTTTCTGTTGAAGGGCGACAAGACTTTAAGCCGTATATAGCGCTATTGCCTCTGACTATTACATTATATGGATATTTAAGATTTTTCTGGCAAGACAAAATCGTGGGATTTTGTAACGAATTTCTTGTAATTCACTATCCTCAGATAAAATTTACAGAATATTTCCGAAATAAAAATAAAAATATATTATTCCATTCTCGCAATGGTGTGTGGATAATATTATCGCTTATCGGTTTTTTCGCGGGTTTGATCGCGATTGTTAAATATAGTTGTGGCGAAATTGAGGAAGCTATCTTGGTTTCGTTCATTTCGTTTTTGATGCTAGGATTTATCGGGATTCAATTGATTGCTTTTCTACAGAAAAAGAAACAATGAGACAACATGTTTGAGATAGATAGTCGGAGATCGTGCCGCAGTCTATTTTATATGCTTTGGTCCCCTTTTGACGCCGAGCGTCACACCGACAAGGCCACGCGAACCGCGAGGTCAACGCCATCATCGCCCACGCGGTGCAAAACCTCCGGTGGACGCTGAAGACGCAACGACATGACCATGGATGACCTGAAACCCGACCTCGCCGAAGCGCTGCAACGGTGCGAAACTCTGCTCGCCGGGCGTCCGGGCTTGCAGCCCCTCATCTCCATCCGCAACCAGCTGATCTATCTTCAGCAAGTCTGCGCCGGAACCGCCGGGCCGGAACGGCTCGGGGAGATCATTCTGGGCGTCCTCGCCGTCCGCGAAATTGAGGGCTGGGACGATGAACTGGCCGACCTCCTCCACCGGATCAGCGCGGCGGGGACCCGGCTGAAACCGGCCGGCTGAGCGACCCCACCGGGCTCGTCCCGGCAACCCTCCCCGCGCCGCCGCAATTGTTTCCCGTGAAACATTCCCTGCCTTCGAGTTCACCGCACGCCACGGCAGTCCTATCGGTAAACAATCCGCGCCAGCAGTCGATAAACTATCAAAATATTAACCCCCGCTTCACCGCTTTCGCGCCCCAAACCCGCGTCTCGCCTGTATAAAAAATCTTCATTACACAGAAGGACCGAGTGCCATGCGCGTCCTCGTCGCTTACTATTCCCGCACCGGCACAACTGCACGCATCGCCAGCATGATCGCCGCGGAATTCGGCGCTGACCTCGAAATGATCCGCAGCCCCGCCTGCGCCTCCGGCATTCCCGGCGCGCTCCACGCGCTCGGAACCTGCCTTGGCGCCCGCCCGCCGGCAATCCTTCCCACCAGGCTCAACCCGGCCGACTACGCGCTCGTCATCCTCGGAACCCCGGTCTGGGCCCTCTCCCTCGCCGCCCCGCTCCGCGCCTGGCTCGCCACCAGGGCGCGAAACCTCCCCGCCTGCGCCGCCTTCGCCACCGCCAGCGCCGCTGGCTTCCGCGGCACCTTCGCCGCCATCGAAACCCTCACCGGCCAGAAACTCCGCGCCTCCCTCGCCATCACCGCCGAAGACATCTGCGCCGGCCGCGAACACCTCGCCACCCTCCGCTTCGCCGAATCCCTCCGCGGCGCCACAACCCGCCTCTGGCGCCACACCCCGCCTCGCCTCGCCCACCACCACGAAACCTTCCTCGGCTGGTAACCGCGCAAGGAAAATCTTCCTGCCCCGCGCCCCGCGCAAACAGGATCATATTCCTATAAAACCCTGGGAATATCGTCCCAGCCGCCCCTCAGGCCGGCTGCGGCCCGCCCGGCTTGCGCGCCTGCACCCCGAAATATTCGACATATCCGGCAAAGCGCGGCCGCAGCCGCTCGGCATTGATCCCGAAATCCGCCAGCCGGTAGCGGTTCCGCCCATAGCCCCCGCGCGGCGCCGCATCGAGATACTGCCGCATCGCCGTCTCCGCCGCCCGCGTGAACGTCTCGCCAAATCGCGCGTAAATCCCCGCCACCGCGCCAATCGGGTCCGCCGTCAGCGTCTCATACTGGATATTCACCAGCCGCTCCGCCGGCACCGCCCCGCTCCGGTCGAACGCCACCAGCCGCCGCGCCCCGTCGATCCACCGTTCCGTCACCTGCCGGCCGATCTCCGCTGTGTCGATCCCCCGCAGGAACGGCCGCCGCAGCACCTCCGTCATATGCGCGACCGAGGCGAACACATGCACCGGGTCGCGATGCACCACGACAAACCGCGCATCCGGATAGGTCCGCAGAATCGCCTCGACCGAAAACGTATGCTCCGGGCATTTCAGCGCCCAGAACCGCCCGCCCGTCCCGTGCTGCATCGCCTGCAGCCACTGCCGGTGAAACGCGAAGGCCGCCCCGTCATCCTCGCCGTCCAGCCAGGCCGTATAGCTCGGCACCCGGAACGTCGTGTCGAACCGCAGCGAGTGGAACACATGCGCGGTAATCTCGCTGCATTCCTGCGGGCTGTCCGCGTCGATCGGGTGAATCGCCGGAAACTCCGGCGCCATCCCGGCGAACATGTCGAGCTGGCGGTCGGTCCGGCGCACGGCGGCGTTCCGCCGCGCATCGAACCCCACCGGCCGCGCCGCCGGATACAGCGTCTGCCACACCCGCGGCACCAGCACCTCGGGGTCATGGCCGAACAGCGTGTGCAGAAACGTCGTCCCCGAGCGCGGCAGCCCCATGATGAACACCGGCGCGGCCACCCGTGCCGCGCCAATCTCCGGCGCCGCCGCGTGCATCCGCCGGATCGCCTCGGCATTGCGCGCCAGCCGCATCAGGTCGTAGCGAACCGAAACCCGGCCGAACAGCGAAAGCCGCGTCTCCGCCGCCAGCGAGGCCGTGAGCCGCTCCAGCCCCTCGCGCGCGAAATTCGGCATCGCCCCGCCCGCGGCGGCGGCAATCCCCGCCGCGTCCAGCGCCGGCACCCCGCGCGGCAGCACCCGCTCCGCAGCACCAAACGCCGCCGACAGCAGCTGGAATTTCAGGCTCTTCCCCGGTCGTCGCGAAGGCGGCTCCGGCACCGGATCCCGCGGCATGGTCAGATCACTTCCGTTCGATCAGCTCGATCTTGTAACCGTTCGGGTCCTCGATGAACGCGATCACCGTCTTGCCGAACTTCACCGGCCCCGGCTCCCGCGTGATCTTCACACCGGCGGCGCGCAGCCTCTCCACCGCACCGTAGATGTCCGGCACGCCGAGGGCGAGATGTCCAAAAGCGGTGCCCTGGTCATACGCCTCGACGCCGTAATTATAGGTCAGCTCCAGCACCGTGTGCGTCGCCTCGTCGCCATAGCCGACAAAGGCGAGCGTATACTTGCCATCCGGCACGTCGTTGCGGCGCAGCTCCTTCATGCCGAGCAGCTCGGTGTAGAACTTCACGCTCTCATCGAGGTTCCTCACCCGGATCATCGTGTGCAGATACTGGAAATCGCTCATGACTGTCTCCCTTCGGTCCATCGCGCGGCGCGAGGGTCGATCCCGAGCAGAAACAGCCCGGCCGCGTCGGCGGCGCGCGTCATCGCCTCGCGATCCATCAATATGGCACCGCCGGCCTCGAATGCGATGCCGCGCAATCCTGCCTCCACCGCCCCCTGCACGGTCTTGACACCAAGGGTCGGCAGATCGGCGCGGCGGTCCTGCCCGGGCTTGACCAGCTTCACCAGCACGCCGCCCGGCCCCGGCCGCCGCAGCGTGGCCGCGCGCGCCAGCATCGCATCCGTGCCCTCCACCGCCTCGACCGCGAGTGCGATGCCCTGCTGCACCACCGCCCCCTGCCCGACATCCGCCGCCCCCAGCGCCAGCACCACGGCAACGCCGCGCGCGATGTCCGCCAGCGCCGCCGCGTCCGGCGCCGTCGTGCTCAGCAACCCTTCCGGCGCGAGCACCTCGCCGATCACCTCATGCGCGCCGATCACGGTGAACCCTTCCTCGCCCAGCACCCGCACGATGGCGGCGAGCAGCCCGTCATCCCCGGCGAAGGCGGCCCGGCCGATGCGCGCCAGCAGTTTCGCCCCCACCGCATCCGGCCGCAGATCGAGCAGCGAGGGCCGCTTCACCGGGCCCGCCAGCACCAGCTCGCGGCAGCCGGCGGCGCGCAGTGCCGCGATCGCGGCCCCCACCGCGCCAACCCGGATCGTCTCGTGCGGAAACGCGCTCACCACCGCGGGATCGGCATAGGAATCGAGCGCCACGATGAACACATCCCGCCCGCCGGCGCGCGCCGCCGCCGCCACCCGCCCGGGCAGCGTGCCGCCGCCGGCGACGATGCCAAGCGGCGTCGTCGTCCGGCTCATGACCGCGAAGCGCGCATCCGCGCTCACGCCTCGGCGTCGTCGCCGTGGCGGGTCGTGCTGCGGATCAGGCCGCGCTTGCTCGGTGCGTCGATGAAGGCGAGGATCTCCGCGAGATACGGATCATCCCCGGCGCCGCCGCGCAGCGTCTCCACCCGCGCGGCGAAAGTCCCCTCGCCCTGGAACAGCAGGCGATAGGCGTTGCGCAGCCGGTGCTGGCCCTCCTTGTCGAGTCCGCGCCGGCGCAGCCCGACGATGTTGAGCCCGTGCAGCCGCGCGCGGTTGCCGATCACCGAGCCATAGGGGATCACATCCGCCTCGACGCCGGAGGCGCCGCCAACCATGGCCCCGGTGCCGATCCGCACGAACTGGTGGATCGCGGTCGCCCCGCCGATGATCGCGCGATCGGCGATCTCGACATGCCCGCCCATCACCACGTTGTTGGCGATCACGATATTGTCGCCCAGCGCGCAATCATGCGCGACATGCACCACCGCCATCAGCAGGCAGCCGGCGCCGATGCGGGTGATGCCGGTGCCGGTCACGGTGCCGCGATGGATGGTGCAGTGCTCGCGGATGACGCAGTTCGGCCCCAGCTCGGTCCGCGTCGGCTCGCCCTTGTATTTCAGGTCCTGCGGCGCGAGGCCGATGGTGGCGAAGGGAAACACGCTGGTGCCGGCGCCGATGCGCGTATGCCCGTCGACCACCACGTGCGAGACGAGTGCCACCCCGTCCTCCAGCACCACATCCGGGCCGACCGTGCAGAACGGCCCGACGCTGACCCCCGCGCCGATCGTGGCGCGCGGGTCGATCGACGCTGTGGGGTGGATCATGCCTCGCCGGCTTTCTTGTCCATGATCATCGCGGCGAAGCCCGCCTCGGCGACGGTCACGCCGTCGACCCTGGCGATGGCGGTGAACTTCCAGACGTTGCCGCGGTTGCGATCCTTGGCGACATGGATGCGCAGCACGTCGCCCGGCACCACCGGGCGGCGGAATTTCGCCCCCTCGACCGACATGAAATAGACCACCTTGCCGGCCTCCTCGGGGCCGAGCGTCTCCACCACCAGCACCGCCGCCGTCTGCGCCATGCTCTCGATGATGAGCACGCCCGGCATCACCGGGTGGCCGGGGAAATGGCCCTGGAAGAAATGCTCGTTGACCGAGACGTTCTTGACCCCCACCGCCGAGACATTCGGCACCAGCTCCACCACCCGGTCGATCAGCAGGAACGGATAGCGATGCGGGATCGCGTGCATGATCCCGGCGATATCCACCGTGATCCCCCCCGTCTGCCGTTCCGTGTCGTCCGTCGCGCTTCGGTCCATGTCAGAGCGTCCGTGTCCCGTTCGTGTTGTGGATGATCCGGTCAGGATTTCGCATCCCGCTCCGGTGAAGGCGGAGAATGCCTCAATCCGCCGCGCCGCGCAAAGCGCCGCAATGTCGCGACCTCGCGCATGAACTCCTTCGCCGGCCGCGCCGGGCTGCCGAGCAGGTCGATCCCCGGCTTCACGTCGGACATCACCCCGGCCTGCGGCCCGATGCGCGCGCCCCTGCCGAGGGTCAGATGGCCGGCAACCCCGGCCTGGCCGGCCAGAACCACGAAATCCTCCAGCGTGGTCGAGCCCGATATCCCAACCTGCGCGACGATCACGCAGCAGCGCCCGATCCGCACGTTGTGGGCGATCTGCACGAGGTTGTCGATCCGCGTGCCCGCGCCGATCACGGTATCCTGCGCCGAGCCGCGGTCGATCGTGGTGTTCGCGCCGATATCGACGTCATGCTCGATGATCACCCGGCCGAGCTGCGGCACCGAGAGAAACCCGTCCTTCGTGGTCGCGAAGCCGAACCCGTCCTGGCCGATCCGCACGCCGGGATGAATCATCACCCGGTCGCCGATCAGCGCATGGCTGACGCTCGCCCCGGCGCCGACGCTCACGCCCTCGCCCAGCACGCAGCCCGGCCCGATCACCGCGTGCGGGCCGATACGGCAGGCGGCGCCGATCCGCGCCCCCGCGCCGATCACCGCGAAGGGCCCGATCTCGGCCGCTTGATCGATCTCCGCCCCCGCGCCGATCACGGCACTCGGGTGAATGCCCGGCACCGCCACCGGGGCGGGGTGGAACAGCGCGCAGGTCCGCGCCCAGGCCTCGTAGGGGGTGGGCGTGATCAGGCACGCCACCGTCGCCGGCGCCGCCTGCGCCATCTCGGCGCGCAGAATCACCGCCCCGGCGCGGGTTTCCGCCAGCAGCCTGAGATATTTGCGGTTGTCGAGAAAGCTGACATCCTCCGGCCCGGCCGACTGCAACGGGGCGACGCCGGAAAGGCGCCGCCCCGCGCCGCGCCCGTCCGCACCGCTTTCCGCCGCCACCGTGGCCCCTGCCGCCGTGGCGATCTCCGCCAGGCTGAAGGGGCCGCTCCGGGTGAAGAACCGCGCATCGCCCGGCCGCGAATCGCGCCCGCCGCTCATCGCGGCCTACTTCTTCTTCGCGGCCTTCTGCGCGTCGTGCGCCATCTTCGGCACGACCGAGGGCGGCACCGCCACCTGCGGCAGGATCTTGTTGAGCTGGTCGGCGACTTCCTTGGTGATGTCGAAGGCGTTGACGTTCAGCGCCACCTGCGAGCGGTGCAGCACGAGGTTCATGCCATGCGCCTGCGCCACCTGGCGGATCACCGCGATCAGCGAGCTTTCGATCTTGCCGAGCGCGGTGCGCGCGGAGACCTCGATGGCGACGCTGCGGTTATGGAAATCGAGCTGCGCCTGCTCGATCTCGCGCTGCAAATGCTGCTCGCGCGCGGCCAGCGCCGGCTTCGAGAGCTTGCCCTTCTCGGCGATGATCGCGTGCTGCTCGCCTTCCCATTTCTTCTGGTCGGCCTGGGCTTCCTCGGCGAGCTTCTGCCGCCGCGCGTTGATGATCTTCTCGACGCCCTGGGCGGCGGTCGAACTGCGCATCACGTCGGGCACCGAGAGCACGCCCATCACGGCGGCGGGCGGCGCCTTTTCCTTGGGCAGCGGGGCGAGCTGCGGAATCGGCGGCAGCTTTTCGGGCGGCACCTGCTGCACGCCGGGCTGGCCGGCGGGCGCGGGCTGCTGCTGGGGCAGCGGCGCGTGGATCGGCGCGGTGTGCGGCGCCTCGACCTTCGGCTTGGGGATGAAATATCCCTTGCCGTTGTTCGACTGCGCGTGGCCGGTGCCGGCGAACGCCATGATGAGGGCCGGAAGCGCCAGCCCGGCGCGGAATGTCGCGATGCGTGTCACGTGATCAGAACCTCGTACCAAAGGAAACGCGGAATTGCTCGATCTGGTCGTATTTGTATTTCTTGATCGGCTGGGCATAGGACAGGTCGATGAGCCCGAACGGCGTGTTCCACGCCACGCCGAGACCGGCCGAGACGCGCGGCGCCGCGTTGTCGTAAACGCCGAGCGTGGTGCCGTTCACCGTGATCGGCGAAACGCCGGTCAGGCTGCCGATATCGGCGAAGGCGAAGCCGGTCACGCCGAGATCGGGGCTGACCGGCAGCGGGAAGTGCAGCACCGTGTCCTGCGTCCAGATGAAATTGCCGCCGATGCTGTCGCCATACTGCGTGTCGTGCGGCCCGGCGCCGCCGGTCTGGAAGCCGAGCATGCTGTCGCCGCCAAGGAAGAAGCGGTCCGCCAGCGTCGTCCGGTAGCCCTCGATGCCGAGGATCTTGCCGACATGGCCGTCGAATTCCAGCACCCAGGCCTTGTCGCCGAGCAGCCGTTCGAGCGGAATGTAATACGCCCCGCGCGCTTCGAGCCGGACATATTTCGCACTCCCGCCCAGCCCGGCGAAATCGCCCGACAGCGAGAGAATCTCGCCGCTCGAGGGATCGATGCGGTTGTTGCGGTAGTCGAAGGTCAGCGTGGTGCCGAGCTGCGAGAGCGTGGTCTTGCCCTGCTCGCTCTGGATGTAGAGGCTGGCGGTCGAGGCGATGTTGTAGATGTCGCGCGTGCTCAGCGTGTAGGTGAAGGCCTGGCTGACATGGTCGTTGTAGCGGAAGCCCACCCGCACGTCGCCGCCGAGCGAGCGCTCGCTGAACACATAGGCGGTCGAGTTGTAGGTATCGGTGCGGAACAGGTCGAAACCGGCGATCAGGTTGCGCCCGAGGAAATACGGGTTGGTGACGCCGAGGTTGAACTGCGTGCCCTTCTGCGCCAGTAGCGCCGAGATCGAGGCGCTGACCCCGGTGCCGAGGAAATTGTCCTGGCTCAGCCCGATATTCGCCAGCGCGCCGAGATCGGTCGAATAGCCGCCGCCGAGCGAGAACTGCCCGGTCGCCTGCTCGTCGACATTGACGTCGAGATTGACGCGGTCCTGCGTGCTCGTCGGCGCGGTCGAGATCCGCACCCCGTCCTGCTTCTTGAAATAGCCGAGATTTTCGAGGTTCTGCTTCGACTGGTCGACCGCGTCCTGATTATACGCATCGCCCGGCGCCAGCTCCACCTGCCGGCGGATCACCTCGTCCTCGGTGCGGGTATTGCCGCTGATCACCACGTCATTGACGTAAACCTTCGGCCCCTCGACGACGCGGAAGGTGAGGTCCACCTTGTGCGTCGCGTGGTCCTCGTGAACGTCCGGCACCACCTGGGCGAAGGCGAAGCCGCGATTCTGCGCCGCCTTCGAGATCGCCTTCACCGCGGTCTGGATCGCATCGCCGTCGAACAGGTCGCCCTTTTCGATCGGCACCAGCGCGCGCAGCGAGGCGGCGGGCAGGTTGGCGACGCTGCTCTGCACCTTCACCGCGCCGATATGATAGCGCGGCCCCTCATGCACCACGAAGGTCAGGAAGAACGACTTGCGGTCCGGCGCCAACTGGGCGGTGGCACTCTGCACCTTGAAGTCGGCGTAGCCGTGATGGAAATAGAACCGGCTGAGCAGCGCCTCGTCGTATTTCACCCGCTCGGGGTTGTATTCGTCGGCGCTGGAGAGGAAGCGGAACCAGGCGTTCTCCCGGCTCGAAATCACTTCGCGCAGCCGCGTCTGGCCATAGGCGTGGTTGCCGATGAAGTCGATCCGGCTGATCAGCGTCTCAGCGCCGTCATGGCAGCGGAACACCACATTCACCCGGTTCTCCGGCAGCTTGACGATCTCGGGAGTGACGGTGGCGCTGTAATGCCCCTGCTTGCCATAGAGCGCCAGGATCGCCTTGGTGTCCGCCGCCGCCGCCGCCCGGGTGAACACAGCGCCGGGCTTGAGCGAGATCGCCTTCGAGAGCTTGTCGTCCTTCAGCACCGAATTGCCGCGGAAGAACACCTGGTTGACCACCGGGTTCTCCTGCACGTCCACCATCAGCGTGTCGCCCTCGCGGGTGAGCGAGACCGAGCTGAACAGGCCGGTGGCGTAGAGCGTCTTCAGGCTGAGATTCATCCGCCGCTGGCTGAACCGCTCGCCCGGGCGCAGCAGGATATAGGAGAGAATGGTGCTGGCGTCGATGCGCTGGTTGCCGCGCACCCGGATTGCGGCGATCCGCCCGGCGCTCGCCGCGGCCGCGGCCGGGGCGGGGGTCGCCGCCCGGGCGGCAGGAGCCAGGAACACCGGCGCGAGGCACGCCGTGGTCATCAGAGCCAACCGCAGTCGCCGCAAGGACCGTCTCCCCATCACACGATGTTCATCAACCGGACCCGGGCGCATCCCGCATCCGCTCAGACAAGCGGCCTAGCCGCAACCGCCCCGCGCCGCAAGGGCGGCCCCGCCTAGCGCCCGGTCCAGCGCGCCTCGATCACCCGCGCCCCCGGCGGGATCGGCGTCGCCGCCACCTGCCTGTCCTCGCTCCTGCGGATCGCGTGCAGCAGCACGAACAGCACCGCCGTATTCAGCATCCCCGGCGGAATCCATTGAATGATGCCGCCCAGCATCTGGTCCTTCATCGGCGAAATCGCCGGATAGAGCCGGCCGCACAGGTCGTAGAAATTATACAGCCCGGTCTGGGTCAGCGCGATATACGACGACACCGCGATCTGCGGAAACATCGGCAGGAACCCGGCCGCCATCCGCGTCAGATAGGAATACCCCGCCTCCGCGCGCGGCCGCGGGTCGAGCACCACCAGCCAGAACAGCAGGCCGGACAGGATCATCGCGACATTCATGACCGCATAGAGCGGCGGGTTGATCATCGAGGCGAAATTCACCTCCGGGATCAGCCACACATCCGTCACCGCCAGCGACACCACGATCGCCACCGGCGGAAACCGCAGCACACCCAGCGCCGCCCGCCCCGCGCCGCGCTCGAAGGCGCGGATCAGCCCGGCCGGCACGCCGGCGGCCAGCACGTCGCGCGGCCAGGAAAACGCGATCAGGAACGGGCCGAACACGCCGAACGTCGCCTGCTGCACGCGGTTGAGGAAGAACATGTGCTGGGCGGCATATTCGAACCGCGTCTGCCCGACGAAATAGATCGCCGCCACCCCGGCATAGAACGCGAGGATGCGCCAGCGCGCCGGCCGCGTTTCGCACCGCGCGAGCCCGCGCCCATACCAGAACGCCGCCAGCAGCGGCCCGGCGAACAGCGGCGCGTTGAAGATATATGGCGCGAGATAGGGCAGCACAGCGGGGGCCAGCCGGCTCGCGAGGTCGAGCGCGGCGCCGAGCACGGCGATGGCGATCAGCCCGCGCGCGTCGGTGCGGTCGAATTCATGCCGGGACGTGTTCATGCGCCGGGTATGGTCTCAGATCGGCACCCCGGCAAGCGCCTTGCTGGTGCGGATGGTCTGCAGCGTCTGCACGCGGGTGACGTTGGGGGCGGCGGTCAGCCGCTCGGTGAGCTGGTTCTCGTGCGCCGTGTCGCGCGCGACCATGCGCAGCAGAAAATCGTCGCCGCCGCGGATCATGTGGCACTCGCGCACCTCCTCCCACCCGCCGACCATCGCCTCGAACGCGTCCAGCACCGCCTGGCGCTGGCTGTCCAGCCCGACAATGGCGAACAGCTCGATCTGCCAGCCCAGCTTCTGCGCGTCGGTCTCGGCGTGATAGCCGCGGATCAGCCCGGCCTCCTCCAGCCGCCGCACCCGGCGCAGGCAGGGCGGCGGCGAAATCCCGGCGCGGCTCGCCAGCTCCACATTGGTCATCCGCCCGTCGGCCTGCAATTCGGCGATGATCCGCCGGTCGATATCGTCGATCGGCGTGGCCTCGGCGGCCAGGCGCGGCGCGGACGGGATGGCCGGGGTTGACGGCATGGGTTTTCACCGCTCGGAAAGAGTTGATCGCGTGACAGATATAGTCCGGTCATATAATTGCATAACCACAGGGTGTGAATGCGGCATGCGGAAAGCTGGAAATCCCGCCGCCGCACCCTTAATTCCGCATCAGAGGTGCATCAAATGGCGGATCAGGCCACGATCGAGACGAAACTGCTGATCATCGGCGCGGGGCCGGCCGGCTACACGGCGGGAATCTACGCCGCGCGGGCGAATCTCGCCCCGGTGATCGTCGCCGGGCTGCAACCGGGCGGCCAGCTCACCATCACCACCGATGTCGAGAACTATCCCGGCTTCGCCGACGTCATCCAGGGCACCTGGCTGATGGAGCAGATGCGCGCCCAGGCCGAGCATGTCGGCACCCGCATCGAATACGACATCATCACCGACATCGATCTATCCGCCCGCCCCTTCGTCGCGCGCGGCGATTCCGGCGCGCTCTACCGCGCCGATTCGGTCGTGATCGCCACCGGCGCGCAGGCCCGCTGGCTCGGCCTGCCCTCCGAGCAGCGCTACCAGGGCGCCGGCGTCTCCGCCTGCGCGACATGCGACGGCTTCTTCTATCGCGGCCGCGCGGTCGCCGTGGTCGGCGGCGGCAACACCGCGGTCGAGGAGGCGCTCTATCTCACCAACCACGCCACCAAGGTCACGCTGATCCACCGCCGCGACTCGCTGCGCGCCGAAAAAATCCTCCAGGACCGGCTGTTCGCCCACCCCAAGATCGAGGTGATCTGGAACCACACGGTCGAGGAAATCACCGGCGAAGGCGCGCCGGCGGTCGTCACCGGCGCACGGCTGCGCGATGTGAAAACCGGCGCCGAGCGCGACATCGCCGTTGACGGCGTGTTCATCGCCATCGGGCATGATCCGGCCACTTCACTGTTCCGCGGCAAGATCGACATGGACGACGAAGGCTACATCCGCACCATTCCCGGCACCGCGCAAACCTCGGTTCCCGGCGTCTTCGCCGCCGGCGACGTGCAGGACCGCGTCTACCGCCAGGCCGTCACCGCCGCCGGCACCGGCTGCATGGCCGCGCTTGAGGCGGAGAAATTTCTTGCGCACCATGCGCGAATCGAACAACAGGCTGCATGAGACAATATAAAATACGGCCCATTGCCGGGCCGGGAAAGGGACGCTGACCGTGACAGGCAATCACATGGACTGGGACAAGTTGCGCGTGTTTCACGCGGTGGCCGAGGCGGGCAGCTTCACCCATGCGGGCGACGTGCTGAACCTCTCGCAATCCGCCGTCTCGCGGCAGATCTCGGCGCTGGAGGAGGCGCTGGCGGTGCCGCTGTTCCACCGCCACGCCCGCGGGCTGATCCTCACCGAGCAGGGCGAGCAGCTCAACCGCACGGTGCGCGACGTCTTCGCCAAGCTCGCCATGACCGAGGCGCTGCTGGCCGAAAGCAAGGAACGCCCGGCCGGCCGCCTGAAAGTGACGACGACGCACAGTTTCGGCGTGGTCTGGCTCGCCCCGCGGCTGCGCGCCTTCCTCAAGCAATATCCCGATGTCAGCATCTCGCTCCTGCTCGACGATGTCGATCTCGACCTCGCGATGCGCGAGGCGGATGTCGCGATCCGCATGCACCCGCCCCGCCAGCCCGATCTCGTGCAGCGCAGCCTCGGCGAAATCCGCTGGCAGATCTTCGCCTCCGAGGATTACCTGCGCGAGGCCGGCAAAACCCCCGAACGGCCCGAGGATCTCGACGATCACCGCCTGATCCTGTTCGGCGACCGCAAGCCGCCGGTGGCCGACGTCAACTGGATCGCCAGCATCGGCCGGCCGGATGGCGCCGCCCCGCGCACCGGCGCGCTGGAGGTGAACTCGCTCCAGGCCATGCTGATCGCTATCCGCAGCGGCATCGGCATCGGCGCCGTGCCGGACTACCTCACCGAAGACACCACCGGCATGGTCCGCCTCCTGCCCGAGGTGAAGGCACCCAAGATCGACATGTATTTCGTCTATCCCGAGGAACTGCGGAACTCGAAGCGCGTCTCCGTCTTCCGCGACTTCCTCGTGAACGAGATCGGCCGCCGCTGAGCCGCCCCGGCTGAACATGGCCGCCGCCCCATGATGGTTCCGCGCCGGGCGGCGGCGTGGCGCTGGACCGCCCTCGCGGGCGCGACGGTCGCGGCCGCGCTGCCGCTCGCCCGTCTCGGCGTGCCCTCGGCGGCGCTGTTCGCGGCCCTCTTCGTCGCCACCGCCCTGGCGCTGGCGGGGCGCGCGCCGGATTTCGTGCCGCGCGGTGCCACACTCGCCGCCCAGGCCGTGCTCGGCGTCGTCATCGGCGCGCTGGTCAGCGGGCCGACCCTGCGCGCCCTCGCCGCCCACGCCATCCCGGTCGTCCTCGTCACCTTCGCGACGCTGCTGGTCTCGATCGGCGCCGGCCTGCTGATGGGCCTGCGCCGCGATGTCGACGCCACAACCGGCGCGCTGGCGCTGACCACCGGCGGCGCCTCGGCCATCGTGGCGCTGGCCGCCGAACTCGGCGCCGACATCCGCATGGTCGCCGTGGTGCAATATCTGCGCGTCGGCCTCGTCACCGCGATCATGCCGCTGGTCGCCGCCCTGGTGTTTCACGTCGGCGGCCACCCCGCCGCCGACCACCTCCTTCACGTCGGCGGCCACCCCGCCGCCGACCACCTCCTTCACGTCCGCGGCCATGCCGGCGCTGGTCACGTCTCTCACGCCGGGCTGCAAGGGCTCGTCCTCGTCGCCCTCGCCGCCCCGCTCGGCCTGCTGCTCGCGCGGCTGACCCGCATGCCCGCCGGGCCGCTGCTCGGGCCCCTGATCGTCGCCGCGGCGATCACCCTGACCGGCCGCACCGGCGATGCCGGCGTGCCCGCGCCGATCGTCGATCTCGCCTATGCCGCGATCGGCTGGCAGGCCGGGGTGCGCTTCACCCGCGCCCGCCTCGCCGAAATCGGCCGCGCCTTGCCGACCGCGCTCGGCCTCATCCTGCTGGTCAACGCGATCTGCGCCGGGCTCGGCGCGCTGCTCGCCAATCTCGCCGGCGCCACCCCGTTCGAGGGCTATCTCGCCACCCTGCCCGGCGGCATCTACGCCGCCCTGGCGATGGCGATCGCCGCGCGGACCGACGTCACCTTCGTCCTCGCCGTCCATGTGCTGCGGGTGCTGCTGGTGATGTTCACCATGCCGCTCTTCGCCCGCCTGCTCCGCCGCCGCGCCGCCCGGCCGCACTGATCATCCAGGCTGGTCACTCCGCCGCCGCCGCCGGCAGGTGCTGCGCGGCGGCGGGCGGCGCGATGAAGGCGGCCTCGCGCTCCGCCCAGTGCGCGCCCACGGCGGCGAGGCTGCGCGCCTTCACAGGACCGAAGCCGCGGATCTCGGCGGGAATGGCGGCAAGCTCCAGCGCGGCGGCGAAATTCCCCTCATCCAGGGCTGCGGCGATGCGGCGCAGCGTCGCCTCGTAGCGCCCGATCAGCGCCCGCTCGGCCCGCCGCTCGGCGCTGTGGCCGAACGGGTCGAGCACCGTGCCGCGCAGCACTTTCAGCGGCGCCAGCGCCGCCAGTGCCTTCAGCATCCACGGCCCGTATTCGCGCTTTTGCGGCAGGCCGGTCACCTTGTCGCGCCGGGCCAGCAGCGGCGGGGCGAGATGCAGGCGGATATCGCCGGTGTCGGTGAAGGTGCGCTCCAGCGCGGCGCGGAACGCGGGAAGGGAATGCAGCCGCGCCACCTCGTATTCATCCTTGTAGGCCATCAGCCGGTGCAGCGTGCGCGCCGCCGTCTCGGCCAGCGCGGTCGAGCCCGGCCGCACCGCCCGCTCCGCCGCGCGCACGGCCTCGACCGCCTCGGCGAAGCGCGCGGCATAGCGGCGGTTCTGATAGGCGGCGAGATCGTCGCGCAGCAGGTCGAACAGCGCGTCGAACCCCTCCGGCGCCACCTCCCGCGCCGGCGCCGCGGCCTCGACCGCGGCGCGGTCATGCGCTGCCGCCCGGCCCCAGGCGAAGGCGGCGAGGTTGAGCGCCACCGCCTGCCCGTTCATCTCCACCGCCCGCGCGATCGCCGCCCGGCTCACCGGCACGAGCCCGCGCTGCCAGGCATAGCCGAGCAGGAACAGGTTGGCGGCGATCGCATCGCCCATCAGCGCGGTGGCGATCGCGGTCGCCTCGATCGTGTCGAGATGCGCCTCGCCCACCCGCCGCGCCAGGCTCTGCCGCAGCCGCGCCATCGGCAGCGAGGCGGCGGGGTTGCGGGTGAACTCCCCGGTGATCGTCTCGTGCAGGTTGACCACCGCCCGCGTCTTGTCGCTCAGGCAGTCGAGCGTCTCCCGCTCGCCGGCCACCAGCGCGTCGCAGCCCAGCAGCAGGTCGGCCCGCCCCGCCGGCACCCGCAGCGCCTGGCCGGTGCCGGAAGCGGCCCCGAAGCGCAGATGCGAGACCACCGCGCCGCCCTTCTGCGCAAGGCCGAGCACGTCGACCACCGAAACCGGCGTTCCGTCGAGATGCGCGGCCATGCCGAGCAGCGCGCCGATCGTCACCACCCCGGTCCCGCCGATCCCGGCCACCACCATGTCCCATTCCCCCGGCGGCAGCGCGGGCTCCGGCAGGTCGCCGGGCGGGGCGGTGCGCGTCGCCTCCGGCGGTCTCAGCCCGCCGCCATGAACGGTGACGAAGCTGGGGCAGAACCCTTCCACACACGAGAAATCCTTGTTGCAGGCGGACTGGTCGATCGCCCGCTTGCGCCCGAATGGGGTGTCCACCGGCACCACGGCGATGCAGTTCGAGACCCGTGAACAATCCCCGCACCCCTCGCAGACGCGCGGATTGATGAAGGCGCGCTTCGCCGGGTCGGCCATCGTGCCGCGCTTGCGGCGGCGGCGCTTCTCGGTCGCGCAGGTCTGGTCGTAGACGATCGCGGTCACACCCGCGACCTCGCGGATCGCCCGCTGGATCGCGTCCAGCTCCCGCCGGTGCGACACGGCAACGCCGGGCGCGAGGTCGGCGACACCCTGGTATTTTTCCGGCTCGTCGGTCACCACCTCGATCCGCTTCACCCCCTCGGCGGCAAGCTCGCGGGTGATCTGCGGCACGCTCAGCGGCCCGTCGACATGCTGGCCCCCGGTCATCGCCACCGCGTCGTTGAACAGCACGCGATAGGTGATGTTCACCCCCGCCGCCACCGCCGCGCGGATCGCGAGCAGCCCGGAATGATGATAGGTGCCATCGCCGATATTGGCGAAGACGTGGCGCTCCGTGGTGAACGGCGCCTGGCCGATCCAGGCCGCGCCCTCGCCGCCCATGTGGGAATACACATCGGTCGCCCGGTCCATCCACGTCGCCATGAAATGGCAGCCGATGCCCGCCATCGCGCGCGAGCCCGCGGGTACTTTCGTGCTGGTGTTGTGCGGGCAGCCGGCGCAGAAATGCGGCACCCGGTGCGCGCCGAAATCGAGCGCCCGCCCGGCCTCCATCGTCGCCGCCAGCCGCGCGAGCGCCGCCCCGCGCGCCTCGTCCGGCACCATGCGCTGCGCCCGCCGGCCAAGCCCGAGCGTCACATCGGCGGCGGCAAGGTCGCTCTCGGCGTGGAACAGCGTGGCCCCGGTCTCGTCGCGCTTGCCGACGATGCGCGGCGCGTCGGCCATGCCATACAGGATCGCCCGCAGCTGGTCCTCGATCACCGGCGCCTTTTCCTCGACGACGACGATCTCCTCCAGCCCGCGCGCGAAGTCCCGCACGATGCCGGGCTCGACCGGCCAGGTCATGCCGAGCTTGAGCAGGCGGGCGAAATCGAGCCCGAGATCGGCCCGCGCCTGCGCGACATCGAGGAAGGATTTCCCGGCGGTGACGATGCCGAGCCGCGCCCCCGGCGCGGGTTCGACGATGCGGTTGATCCGGTTGGCGGCGACGAAGTCCATCAGCGCCGGCCGCCGCAGGCCGAGCACCCGCGCCTCCTGCGCCAGCACCGGCTCGTGCAGCCGCATCGCGACGCTGTCGGGGTCGATCTCCGGCAGCGTGATCGCGACATCCAGGCCGGCCTCGACCGAGGCGGTGCAGTCGATGATCTCCTCGACCGTCTTGAACCCGACATAAAGCCCCGCATGCCGCGAGGCCGCCCAGCCAAGGAGGCCGAGTTCGAGAATCTCCGCCACCGAGCCCGGCGCCAGCACCGGCACGCCGGCGGCGATCAGCGCCGGCTCGCTCTGATGCGCGATCGTCGAGGATTTCGCGGCATGATCGTCGCCCGCCACCACCAGCACGCCGCCATGCCGGGTGGTGCCGGCGTAGTTGGCGTGTTTCAGCGCATCGCCCGAGCGGTCCACGCCCGGCCCCTTGCCGTACCACATCGCGAACACGCCATCATGCGTGGCGCCGGGAAACAGCGGGACGATCTGGCTGCCCCAGACCGCGGTCATCGCCAGGTCCTCGTTCACGCCGGGGCGAAACACGATGCCCTCCGCCGCCAGCACCGCCGCGGCCGCATGGGCCTGGATATCCACCGCGCCGAGCGGCGAGCCGCGATAGCCGGAGAGAAACCCCGCCGTGTTCAGCCCCGCCGCCGCGTCGCGCCGGCGCTGCGTGAGCAGAAGGCGGATCAGCGCCTGGGTTCCGGTGAGCATCACCCGCCCTGGGCCGGGCCGGTAGCGGATGTCGAGCATCGCGTCGGCGGTTTTCATGCGGAATGTCCTCCGCCCGGCTGTCCGGCCGGGCATTCGCTCCGCCCCCGACTATGCGCCGCATGGCCGAAATTGACGAGCAAAATCAGGTTTTTGTCTGTATCGCGCCGGCTTGCCGATCGCTGCGCGAAGCCGCCCCGAGCGGCCATCGCGCTCTCGACGCCCCCCGAGGTCCGCGAAATTTTATTGCGCGAACGACGAAACCTCGCCGATGCCGCGCCGCATCATCACAAAAAGGTGAAGCGCCGCGCGTGCGCGCGCCATCAATGCCCGATCGGCGCCGGGTCGGGCTCGGCCTCGACCGTGTCGGTCCCCTCGGTCGCCACCGTCTCGCGCAGCGGCGTGTCCTCCACCCTGAGCGCGGCGATCAGCCCGAGCAGCGCGAAGCCGGCGGCAACCAGGAAGGCGTCGTGAAACGCCGCCGGCAGCGCCGGGTTCGCCGCCATCGTCCGCGCCGCCTGGCCGGAGGCGTCGATCCGCCCGCCAAGGCGCAGCAGCAGCACCGCCCCGGCGATGGTCGCGCCGAACGCGCCGCCCATCGCCCGCAGCAGCAGCAGCGTCGCCGTCGCCGCACCCACATCGTGCCGGCTCGCCGCGTTCTGCACCGCGACAAGGTTCGAGGGCAGCACGAAGCCGATCCCCAGCCCCATGACGAAACAGTTGAACACGACGAGGCCGAGCGGCGTCGAGCGTGGCAGCAGGCCGAGCAGCAGGAACCCGGCGGTGCCGACCGCGAGCCCCCCCGCCAGCAGGCTGCGCGTCCGCCCGGTATGCCGCGCCACCTGCCCCGCGGCATAGGCGCCGATCGTGCTCGCGATCATGAACGGCATGATGTCCCAGCCGGACTGCGCGGCATTCGCCCGGTAGACGAGCTGGAAGAACAGCGGCAGCAGAAAGATCGCCGCGAACATCGCCAGCGCGGTGAGAAACCCGACGCCGACGAGCTGCACGAACGAGGCATTGCCGAACAGCCGCATCGGCAGCAGCGGCACGGCGGCCCGCGCCTCCCACCGCCAGAGCGCGCCGATCAGCGCCGCCCCGCCCAGGAACACGCCGATCACCGGCAGCGACAGCCACGGATAGCTCCGCCCGCCCCACGACAGCCCGATCAGGAAGGCGGTGACGGCGCCGGTCAGCAGCGCTGCGCCCTCGTAATCGATCCGCCCGCCGCGCGGCACCGTGCGCAGCTGGCGCAGCCCGATCTGGCTCAGCACCAGCGCGGCCAGGCCGAGCGGCACGTTGAACCAGAAAATCCATTGCCACGAGAGATGATCCGTCACCCAGCCGCCGACCACCGGCCCCGCGGTCGAGGCGACGCCCCATGTCCCGGCCATGTAGGCCTGATACTTGCCGCGCTCGCGCGGGCTGACCACGTCGGCGATCGCCGCCTGCGCGATCGCCATCAGCCCGCCGCCGCCCACCCCCTGCAAGGCCCGCCCGGCGATCAGCCAGGGCAGCGTCTGTGCCGTGGCGCACACGCAGGACGCCAGCACGAACAGCGCGATCGAGGGGATCAGCGTCTGCCGCCGGCCGAACTGGTCGGACAGCCTGCCATAGAGCGGCGTCGTCGCCGTCGAGGTCAGCAGATAGGCCGTCACCACCCAGGAGAGATGCGCGAAGCCGTGCAGCCCCGCCGCGATCGCCGGCACCGCCGGGATCACCACCGTCTGGTCGATCGCCGCCAGCAGGATGCACAGAAGGATTCCGGAAATGACCTGAAGCCGTTGCCTGTGCGTATATTCCATGATTCCGCGATGCTCGCGCCGGCTCGGGGTGAGAAGAACAGCGCGCCAGATTGCCCGCACCGCCGCCGCCGCACAACCGCGCCGCAGCACCGCCCCGGCGCTGGGGCAGCAACCCTGCCATGCAACCGCGCGCGGCATTTGCAACGCGCCGTGGCAGCGCTTACCCTATTGGGCAACATCGTGATCAGGGAAAGTCACCGCCCCATGCCCCTCAGCCATGCCGAGCCCCGGCAACTCCTGCACCTGCGCGACATCGCGATCCGCGGCTTTCTGCGCGCCGACGGCCTCGTCGACATCGAGGCCCACCTGAAAGACACCAAGACCTACAGTTTCGGCAATCACGACCGCGGCCGCATCAATGCCGGCGAGGCGCTGCACGGCATGGGCCTGCGCCTGACGCTGGACGACAAGCTGACCGTCGTCCGCGCCGAGGCGGCGATGGACGACACGCCGCACGCGATCTGCCCCGGCGTGGCGCCCAATTTCGCGGCCCTGGTCGGGCTGACCATCGGCAAGGGCTTCCTCAAGGGCGCGATGGAGCGCGTCGGCGGCACCGCCGGCTGCACCCATCTGCGCGAGCTGCTCCAGCAGGTCGCCACCACCGCGATCCAGACCATGTTCTCCATCCGCGCCCACAAGGCCGCGCGCGAGGGCGGCACCACCGAAGACCGCTGGGACATCCCGACCGCCCTGCTCAATTCCTGCCACGCCTATAACGAACAGGGCCCGCTGGTCGCGAAAATCCGCGCCCGCGCCGAAGGCCGCCAGCGCGAGGCCGAGGCCGGGGCGGCGGCGGAATAGACCCGTGCACGCCGTCATCTTCGAGGTCAGGCCGAAGGAGGGCAGGCTCGACGAATATTTCGGCCACGCCCGGCTGCTCCGCCCCGAACTCGAAGCGATTGACGGCTTCGTCGAGAACATCCGCTATCGCAGCCTGACCCGGCCGGGCGTTCTGCTCTCGGTCTCGCTCTGGCGCGACGAGGCGGCGCTGATCGCCTGGCGCCGCCACACCCTGCACCACCGCGCCCAGGCCGAGGCGCGGCGCGAGCTGTTCGCGGAATACCGCCTGCGCGTCGGCGTTCTGGCCGATGACGGCGCGCATGTCTCGCTCCTCACCGCGCGGCGCGAGAATGCTGCGGACATGGCGCCGGATATTCTCGCCCGCGATCTCGGGCTCGATCCCGCTTCGCCCGGCCTCGCCGGCTGGGACGTGTTCGAGGCGGTCCTCACCCCGGGCGATGTTCTGCTCCTCAGGAGTGGTGCGGGAGCCGGGACGGGCGAGGGGGCGGGCGAGGGGGCGTCGCACCGGCTGGTGCGCGTCATCCGCGACTACGGCATGACCGACCGGCGCGAGGCGCCGCAGCATTTCCCCGACGAAACCGGCGCGGCCTGACGACAGGACAGGGCGGGGAATGAAAGGGGAATCAGACCCCGAATTTCGCCCGCACCGCCGCCTGCTGCTCCGCCGTCAGCAGCCGCGGGTTGAGCCCGCGGGTGAGCAGATGCAGCTTCGCGGTTTCCTCCAGCTCCTCCATCGCGAACACCGCCGCCTGGAGCGACGTGCCGGCGACGACCGGGCCGTGATTGGCCAGCAGCACGGCGCTGTGCTTCCCCGCGAGCCCGCGAATGGCGTCGCCCACCGCCGGGTCTCCCGGCACATGGAACGGCACCAGCGCCACCTTGCCGACGCGCATCATCACATACGGCGTCAGCGGCGGCAGCGCCTCGGCGGGGTCGATCTCCGGCAGCAGCGAGAGCGCCACGGCATGGGTCGAGTGCAGATGCACCACCGCGCCGGCCTCCGGCCTCGTGTCATACAGCGCGTCGTGCAGCGGAATTTCCTTGGTCGGCTTGTCGCCGGAGACGAGCCTCCGGTTCGCGTCGAGCCGGGCGATGCGCGCGGGGTCGAGAAAGCCGAGCGCGGCGTCGGTCGGCGTGCAGAGCCAGCCGCCATCCTCCAGCCGCACGCTGATATTGCCCGAGGACCCGGGCGTCAGCCCCCGCTCGAACAGCGACCGCCCGAACCGGCAGATCGCCTCGCGCAGCGCGCTCTCGCTCATCCCGCCCGCTTCACCCCGTTCGCCTCGGCAATGAAATCGGCCAGCATCGGCACGAAATCGTCGCCCCGCCCGGCGCCCACCGCCTGGGCATAGGAATTGCGCACGGCGGCGGCGAGCGGGTTGGCCGCCCCCTGCGCCACCGCGAAGGCGTTGAGATAGGCGGTGTCCTTCAGCGCGTTGTTCAGCGTGAACTTGTGGGCGTTGCGGTCGCGCCCGACCACGTATTGCATGAAGGTCTGGTAGAAGCCGCAATCCATCCGCCCGCCGGCGATCACGCTGTGGAAGGTCTCGGCCGAAAGCCCGGCCTTGGCGCCGAGCATCAGCGCCTCGGCATAGAGCGCGCCATAGCCCATCGAGAGGAAGTTGTTCAGCAGCTTCATCGTGTGGCCGGTGCCGGTCTGCCCGGTATGGATCACGCGCTGGGCGAAGGTGTCGATCACCGGGCGCACGCGGGCGATATCGGCCTCGGCGCCGCCGATCATCACATCGAGCGTGCCCTCCCAGGCATCCTTCGGCGTGCGGCCGAGCGGGGCGTCGAGCAGGGTGATGTTGCGCGCGGCAAGGCTCTCGGCGAGCGGCACCGTGACCGACGGATCGGAGGTCGAGCAATCGACGATGACGAGCGGCTTGCCGGCGGCGGCGAGGCCGTTTTCACCCTCCGTCACGGCGCGCACCTGCGGGCTGCCGGTGACGCAGAGGAACACGATGTCGGCGGCTTCGGCGATCTCGTGCGGGCTTTTCGCCTCCTTCGCCCCCCGGCCGATCAGGTCCTCGACCGGCGCGCGGTTGCGATGCGCCATCACGGTGAGCGCGTAGCCGGCCTCGACGATGTTCTTCGCCATGCCATGGCCCATGAAGCCGACGCCGATGAAGCCGATGGAGGGTTTTGATCCGCTGGCCGACATGATGTTTCTCCCGCAGGTTCGTTCGCCTGCCTGTATAGAAGCCGGGTCGTGGTAGCGCAACCAGTATTTGACAGCGCTACCATCTTGCGTCGCGCGCCGATCTCCGCGATAGTCGGCGCATGGCAAAAGCGCGCGCGGGCGGCGCAATGGCAGAGCGAGCGCGAACGGCGACGGCGACGGACGCCGCGGCCGCGCCCCCCCGCCGCATCCGGCGTGGGCGCGGCGCCGTCACCCTGGCCGAGGTCGCCGCCGGCGCCGGCGTCGCGCCCATCACCGTCTCCCGCGCGATCAACAACCCCGCCTCGGTCTCCGATGCCCTGCGCCACCGGATCGAACAGGCGGTGGAGGCGCTCGGCTACGTGCCCAACCGCATGGCCGGCGCGCTCGCCTCGGCGCGCACCCGCGTCATCCCCGTCATCGTCCCCTCGCTCGCCAATGTCGTCTTCGTCGAGGTGATCGAGGGCATCCAGGAAACCCTGGAGGCCGAGGGCTACCAGATGCTGCTCGGCAGCACCGGCTACGATCTCGCGACCGAGGCGGCGCTGGCCACCACCCTGCTCGGCTGGGCGCCGCCGGGCATGCTCGTCGCCGGGCTGCGGCACGAGGCGCGCACCACCGCCCTGCTGCGCCATGCCGGCATCCCCATCGTCGAGTTCATGGAAACCGGCCGCGCGCCGATCGACATGAATGTCGGCCTCTCGCATGTCCGCGCCGGCGCGGCGATGGCCGAACACCTGCTCGCCCGCGGCTACCGGCGGATCGGCTTCGTCGGCCTGCGCCTGCACGACGATTACCGCGCCCGCCAGCGTTATGACGGCCTGCGCCGCCACCTCGCCGGCCGCGCCGCCGTCACTTTGTTCGATCGCGCCGGCGCGGCCGGGCAGGTCGGCGGCCAGCAGGCCGGGTGGGACGCGCTGCCCGAACTCCTCGCCATCGCCCCGGCGCTCGATGCGCTGTTCTTCGCCAACGACGAAATGGCCGTCGGCGCCCTGCTGCGCGCCCGGCGCGACGGGATCGACATTCCCGGCCGCATCGCCATCGCCGGCTTCAACGGCCTGCCGATCGCCTCGCTCACCACGCCGGCGCTGACCACCATCGTCTCGCCCCGCAAGCAGATCGGCCGCGAGGCCGCCGCCATGCTCCTCGCCCGCATCGCCGGGCGGGAGCCGACCACCCGCCGCCTCGATGTCGGTTTCACCCTCGCGGCCGGCGGCAGCACATGAGCCTCAGGAGAACGGCATGACCACAGCTTCAGCGGACGGGCGGCAATGAGCGCGGGCGAGGGCAGGGCGGCCGCCGTCATCGGCCTTGGCTCGATGGGTGCGGGCATGGCCGCATCGCTGCTGCGCGCCGGCTTCGCGCTTCGCGGTTTCGACGTCGTGGCCGCGAATCTCGAACGCCTCGCCGCCGCGGGCGGCGCGCCCGCCGCCTCGCCCGAGGCCGCCGCGCGCGGCGCGAACATCGTCGTCAGCGTCGTCGTCAACGCCGAGCAGACCGAGGCGGTGCTGTTCGGCGCGGCCGGCTGCGCTGCGGCGATGGCGCCCGGCGCGGTCTTCATCTCCTGCGCCACGATGGCGCCGGAGGCCGTCCGCGCCCTCGCCGCCCGGCTGGAGGCGAGGGGCGTGCATTATCTCGACGCGCCGATCAGCGGCGGCACCGCCCGCGCGGCGGAGGGCAAGCTCACCATCATGGCCTCGGGGAGCGAGGCCGCCTTCGCCGCCGCCCGCCCCGCGCTCGACGCGATGGCCGCCACGATCCACGAACTCGGCGACGCCCCGGGCATCGGCGCCGGCTTCAAGATGGTCAACCAGCTCCTCGCCGGCGTGCACATCGCCGCCGCCTGCGAGGCGGTCGCCTTCGCCGCCTCGATGGGGCTCGACCTCGCCCGCGTCTACGAGGTGATCACCGGCTCCGCCGGCAATAGCTGGATGTTCGAAAACCGCGTGCCCCACATTCTGGAGGCCGACTACGCCCCGCGCAGCGCGGTGGACATCTTCACCAAGGATCTCGGCATCGTGCTCGACATGGCGCGGCGCGGCCGCATGCCGGTGCCGATGGCCTCCGAAGCGCTGCAACTCTTCCTGATGACCGCCGCCGCCGGCATGGGGCGTGACGACGATGCCTCCGTCGCCCGCCTCTTCGCCCGCATCGCGCCGATCTCGCTGCCCGAACCGTCCTGACCCCACCCGCCTGACCCCACCCGCCTGATCCCGGAGGGCCCATGCCCCGCTTCGCCGCCAATCTCTCGATGATGTTCAACGAGGTCGCCTTCCTCGACCGTTTCGCCGCCGCCGCGGATGCGGGGTTCGACGCCGTGGAGTTCCTCTTCCCCTACGAGCACCGGCCCGAGGAAATCGGCGCCCGCCTCGCGAAGCACGGGCTGACCCAGGCGCTGTTCAACCTGCCGCCGGGCGACTGGGCGGGCGGCGAGCGCGGCCTCGCCGCGCTGC
This sequence comes from Acidocella sp. C78, assembly GCF_907164655.1. Lineage (NCBI taxonomy): Bacteria > Pseudomonadati > Pseudomonadota > Alphaproteobacteria > Acetobacterales > Acidocellaceae > Acidocella > Acidocella sp. C78. Next base: position 43,256 of record NZ_CAJQZK010000010.1, on the reverse strand, counting down.
CCGGCCGCGAGGAAGACCTCGCCGCCGGCACCGCCCGCGCGCTCGAATACGCGGCGGCGACGGGTGTGACCCGCCTGCACCTGATGGCCGGGCTCGCCGATCCCGCCGATCCCGCCGCCCAGACCCGCTATCGCGACGCCGTCCGCCGCACCGCCGAAACCCTCGCCCATCACGGCATCGACCTGCTGCTGGAGCCGATCAACGGGCGCGACATGCCGGGCTATTTCCTCAACGATGTCGATGCCGCCGCCGCCTTCATCGCCGGCCTCGGCCTCGGCAATGTCCGCCTGCAATTCGACATCTATCACTGCCAGATCATCCATGGCGACGTGACGATGCGGCTGCGCCGGCTGATCCGTCAGATCGGCCACGTGCAGATCGCCTCCGTCCCCTCGCGCCACGAGCCGGATGGCGAGGAGCTGAACTATCCCTTCCTGTTCGACGAACTGGACCGGCTCGGCTATGCCGGCATCGTCGGCTGTGAATACCGCCCGCGCGGCCGCACCGAAGACGGCCTCGCCTGGTTCGCGGGGCGCGGCCGATGAGCCTGCGCCCCGCCACGTTTGCCGGGCGCGGCCGATGAGCCTGCGCCTCGCCTGCATCGCCGACGACTATACCGGCGCCTCCGACCTCGCCAACACGCTGAGCCGCAACGGCCTGCGCACGGTGCAGACCATCGGCATCCCCGCCGACGGCCTCGCCCTGCCGGAGATCGACGCCATCGTCGTCGCCTTCAAGATCCGCTCGGTCCCCGCGCGGGAGGCGGTCGCCGCCGCCCTCGCCGCCGCCGAATACTGCACGGCCCGGGGCGCCGCGCATGTCATGTACAAAATCTGCTCCACCTTCGATTCGACCGACGAGGGCAATATCGGCCCGGTGACCGAGGCGCTGGCCGCCCGTGCCGGCGGCCTCTGCGTGCCGGTCTGCCCGGCCTTTCCCGAAACCGGCCGCACCGTCTACCAGGGGCATCTCTTCGTGGCCGACGTGCCGCTCGCCGAAAGCCCGCTCAAGGACCATCCGCTCAACCCGATGCGGGATTCCAACCTCGTCCGCGTGCTCGCCCGCCAGTCCTCCCACCCGGTCGGCCTCGTGCCGTTCGAGGTCGTCGAGCGCGGGGCGGCGGCGATCGATGCGGCGCTGGATGCGGCGGCGGGCGAGGGCAGGGGGGCCTGCATCGTCGATGCCATCGCCGAGCGCCATCTCCTCGCCCTGGGCGCGGCGGCGCTGCGCCGCCCGGTCTCGACCGGCGCGTCCGGCCTCGGCCTCGGCCTCGCCCGGGCGATTGCCGGCGGCGCGCCGGCCGCGGCGGCGCCCGATTTCGTCCCGCCGGACGGGCCGGCCGCGATCATCGCCGGAAGCTGCTCGGCGGCGACGCTCGGCCAGATCGCGGCGGTGGAGGGGCGCATGCCGGTCCGCCATCTCGACGCCCACTCCCTGCTGGCCGGCGACATCTCCGCCGCCCTCGCCTGGGCCGCCGCGCGTCTCGATGCCGGGCCCGTCCTGCTCGCCAGCTCCGCCACGCCGGACGCGGTGGCGGCGCTGAAATCCGCCCATGGCGAGGCCGTCGGCGCGCGGATCGAGGCCGCCCTCGCCACCCTCGCCGAGGGGCTCGCCGCGCGCGGCGTGCGCCGCCTGATCGTCGCCGGCGGCGAAACCTCGGGCGCGATCGTCGATCGCCTCGGCATCCCCGCCTTCGAGATCGGCGCCGAAATCGCCCCCGGCGTGCCGCTGCTGCGCAGCATCGAGCCGATACCCCGCCTCTTCGCCCTCAAATCCGGCAATTTCGGCGGCAAGGACTTTTTCCCCCGCGCCCTCGCCGCCATGGGAGTTGCGCCCGCGCCCGCCGCGGACTAAATCTCGCCCAGCGCCATGCGGGTATGATGTAATGGTAGCCTGTCAGCTTCCCAAGCTGAACGCGCGGGTTCGATTCCCGCTACCCGCTCCAGCGTGTCCCCAAGTCACTGAAATCGTTAAAGTTATAGGTAGATCAAGCACTTATCCGCTTCCGGGTGATACAAGGAAGCGATACAATGCCGGTTGCTATGACACGTCCGACACGACATCCTTCGTCAGGTGTTTTTCGTCTTCGTAAGGTCATTCCAGAGAGCCTACGCGACGCAGCCGAGCGCCTTTTCGGCGTTCGCCGGGAGTTCATCGAGAACCTCGGAACAAAGAATGAGGCTGAAGCCAGAAGGCGGGCGCCTGCCGCTCTGGCGGAGATAGAGCGAAAACTCGATGTCTGCCGACGCAACGCTCAAAAGGCGGCGCAGAGCCTATCCCACATCCAATGCGTTGCCATCGCCGGCGCGTGGCGACGTGAGCGCCTTGAGTTGAACGAAAAGAACCCCGCTCCGGCTGAAGGCTGGGAGGCTGAGCGGGATATGCTCCTGTCGTATTTGGATTACGATGACGACGGCCAGCCAGAGGATTATCGGCCCACCCCCAAGGACATCGCAGAAGCCGAGGCCGTTGCCGCCGAATATGGCATTGTCGCGGACGAGGAGTCTCTGAGTGCCCTTGCTCAGGCGCTATGGCTTGCGAAGGTTCAGCTCGCCGAGACCATGATCCGCCGTGCCCATGGTGATTATGGCCCTGATGCCTATGCGGATCGATATCCGGATCGCGCTGTCCTCCGCGAGATCACGGCGGGATTTAGCCCCGTTGGTCGTCCTGGGGAGCGCGCGCACGGCGCATCGTTCGAGGACTTGATACGGGGCTTCTGCCGCGAAAACGGGATCAATCCGGACGCAGTGCCCATTCCTGAGGATTTCGACCGCCGGAGGCGCTTCGCGAAGCATTTTGCGGCGTTCATCGGGCATGATCGGGCGGCCGACGTGACGGTTGAGGATGCTGTGCGGTGGAAGGAGCATCTGCTCGATCAGGGCAAATCACTTCGCACGGTCGCCAATCACTTGTCGGCGCTGAGCGCCGTTTGGGCCTGGGGAGAAACCAACAAGAAGGTCCAGGTGAACCCGTTCAAAGGCCTCGCGAAGCCCCCGAAGAAAGCCAAGGGCGTCCGTGAGTCATCGCAGCGGCCTTACTCCAGCGACGAGGCGGCGTTTATCCTTGAAGCTGCACGCAAGGAGCATCGGCCGACATTGCGGTGGGTGCCCTGGGTGTTGGCCCTTACCGGCGCCCGTCTCGCCGAGATCGTCCAGGCTCGCAAGGAAGATGTGTATCATCACGATGGTATGCCGTTCATCCGCATCCATGGTGAAGGAACAGCCCCCGGCGAGGTCCGTTCGGTGAAGAATGGCGCCTCGGTGCGTAACGTGCCGATTCACCCAGCTCTGGTTGCAGAGGGTTTCCTTGAATACGTGAGCCGGTTGCCTGAAGGCTCGCCATTGTTCCCGGATTGCAAGCCGGATGGGCGCTATGGAAACCGGGCGCGCAGTGCAACCAAGGTGCTGACGCGATGGGTTCGGGAACGGTTGAAGATCGAAGACGAGGCGATCTCCCCGAATCACTCATGGCGGCATTGGTTCATCGATGCGGCCCGCGATTGCATCGATAATATCGAGTTGCGGAATGCGATCACCGGGCACACCGACCTGATCAATGAGTCCCACCGCTACGGCTTTGGCTACCGAGCGAAGCCTGAGCGCCTCACCGAGACGATCAGGCTGATCAAACCGCCGATCCCGCCTCTCGGGCCGATGCACGACGCCGAACATCCGCAGCAGCAAGATATCGCTGCGTGAGGGGCCTTCAGGAGCGCGATTAGTCTCGGGGCGCAGAGCAATCTGCGCTTCGGCAGCAGAGGAAGCAAAACAACAACAAATGCCGGTTTTGTGAAGCCACTTCCGAAACTCCCCCGCCCCCGGAATTTTCGGCGATCAAAAATCACGCCGTTCGTTTCGTCGGGCGCGTCGTCAACGTTTCGTTCTCGCAGCGCGCCGACGTCTGCGTTTGCATTCGGCAATCAATGCGCTCGGCTCATGGTCGGTTGTCCAGGCTTCGCAGTATGGATCAGCCGGCAACCATGGCAGCAACCATGCGCCGCCGACTCGGCAGGGATTCCAAATCGACTCACCTCGGGGTGATTCCCCTCCCGTATGTCTTTGGACAACCGACGTTGTCCGGAGACAGACACCATGCCCAATCGCCTTGTCGCCTATTACCGCGTCTCGACCGAGCGCCAGGGACGTAGCGGCCTTGGCCTCGATGCCCAGCGCGAAGCCGTGCGGAGTTACGTCGAGAGCCATGGCGGCGCCCTGTGTGCCGAATTCGTCGAAATCGAGACCGGCAAGAACAACGATCGGCCCAGGCTGGCCGAGGCGCTGCGGTCTTGCCGGCTCACTGGTGCCACCCTGGTTGTCGGCAAGCTCGACCGGCTTGCCAGAAACGCCCGCTTCCTCCTCTCGATCGTGGAAGGGACGGGAGATGGCGGCGTCGTCTTCTGTGACCTGCCGGAGGTGCCCGCCGGTCCTGTCGGCAAGTTCCTGGTGACGCAGATGGCGGCCGTGGCGGAACTGGAGGCTGGTCTCATCGCCGCCCGCACCAAGGCAGCTCTCGGCGCCGCAAAGGCCCGTGGCGCGAAGCTCGGCGGCTGGCGCGGCGGCCCGAAGATCGACCCTGCTTCCGGCCGGGCGGCCCGATCGGCGCAGTCGGACACCTTCGCGGCCTCGATCGGCCCCATGGCGGCAGCGTTGCGGGCCGAGGGGCATTCGCTCCGGCAGATCGCGGCGCAGCTCACCGAGCAGGGTATCAGGACGCCTCAGGGCGGCGCCTGGACGGCCGATGCTGTCAGGCGACTCCTTGCCCGCCATATGGCCTCCAGCGACTCCCAGCGCGCTCCTGAGGCCATCCCGGCGGCACCTGCGGCCGTGGCGTCCTGACCCCGTTCGGCTCCTGCCGCCGATGCGCCAGCAAAGTTGACTTGCTTTGACGATGCGGAAATCATCACCTCATTCGGCGAACAAAATCATTCACGTCCAAGGGTACTCTCGATGAGCCAATCCGCCTCGTCCCTGTCGTCCCTCATCTGGTCGGTCGCCGACCTCCTGCGGGGTGACTACAAGCCCTCGGAATACGGCCGGGTGATCCTGCCCTTCACCATCCTCCGCCGGCTGGACTGCGTTCTCGCACCCACCAAGGCCAAGGTGCTCGCCGAAGCCCTCGCGAGGCAGAAGGCCGGCATCAACCCCGAGCCGTTCCTGCTCAAGATCGCCGGGGTGAACTTCGTGAACACCTCGCCGCTCGACATGGCGAAGCTCATGGGCGACCAGGACAACATCGCCACCAACCTCAACGCCTACATCCAGGGCTTCACCGCCCCGGTGCGCGACATTTTCGACCGCTTCCGCTTCGGCGAGCAGGTGGACCGTCTGCGCAAGGCGAACCTGCTTTACCAGGTGGCGGAGAAATTCGTCGGCTTCGATCTGGCGCCTTCGCGCGTCACCAATCACGACATGGGCCTCGCCTTCGAGGAGTTGATCCGGAAATTCGCCGAGGCCGCCAATGATGCCGCTGGTGAGCATTTCACCCCGCGCGATGTCATCAAGCTCATGGTGAACCTGCTGTTCGTCGAGGATGAGGACATCCTCACCCCCGGCAATCCGGCCGTCCGCACCATCTACGACCCCACGGCGGGCACGGGCGGAATGCTCTCGGTCGCCGCCGAGCATCTCCTTGAGCACAACCCTGAAGCCAAGCTGCGGATGCTCGGCCAGGAGCTGAACGACGAATCCTACGCCATTTGCAAGGCGGACATGCTGATCAAGGGGCAGGACATCCGCAACATCGTTGCCGGCAACACCCTGTCCGACGATGGGCACGCCGGCACGAAATTCGACTACATGCTCAGCAACCCGCCCTTCGGCGTGGAGTGGAAAAAGGTCGAGAAGGCGGTTCGGCGCGAACATGAGGAGATGGGCTTCGCCGGCCGCTTCGGCCCCGGCCTGCCGCGTATTTCCGATGGCTCGATGCTGTTTCTGCTCCACCTCGTCGCCAAGATGCGCCCGGCGCAGGAGGGCGGCAGCCGCTTCGGCATCGTCCTGAACGGCTCGCCCCTGTTCACCGGCGGCGCCGGCTCCGGTGAGTCGGAAATCCGCCGCTACATGCTGGAGAACGACCTCGTCGAGGCGATCATCGCCCTACCGACGGACATGTTCTTCAACACCGGCATCGCGACCTATGTGTGGATCGTCTCGAACCGCAAGCCGGATCACCGCAAGGGCCGCGTCCAGCTCATCGACGGCTCGGGCTTCTGGCGCAAGATGCGCAAGAGCCTCGGCTCCAAGCGCCGTGAGATGGGTGACGATGACATCGACATGATCACAAGAGTGTTCGGCGACTTCCTGGAGGGTGACCTTCTCAAACAGACCACATCTGACGGATGGCATTTTACCACCTTCAGGCGTACCGGAGAGGCAGCAGACGAAGCATCGGAGGACGGCAAGGTGGAAATCACCCCGGTCTCCCGCATCTTTCGCAACGAGGACTTCGGTTACCGCACGATCACCGTCGAGCGGCCGCTCCGCGATGAGAAGGGCAAGCCGGTGTTCGGCCAGCGCGGCAAGCAGAAGGGTTTGCTTCAGCCCGATCCTGAACTTCGTGACACCGAGAACGTGCCGCTCACCGAGGATGTCGAGGCGTATTTCCAGCGCGAGGTGTTGCCTCATGCGCCGGATGCCTGGATCGACGAGAGCAAGACGAAGATCGGCTACGAAATTCCGTTCAACCGGCAGTTCTACGTCTTTGAGCCGCCGCGCCCGCTGGAGGAGATCGATGCGGACCTTGCGGAGGTCATGGGGCGCATCTCGACGATGATCCGGGAGCTGGCGGCGTGACCAGTCAACCTTACCAGAGCTATAAGGAATCTGGCATCGATTGGTTGGAACAAGTTCCGAGCCATTGGAAGTTGACGCCGATTAAATCTCTGTTTCGAGTTGTGAACGGCGCGACGCCAAAATCAGACGTTTCTGAGTTCTGGGATGGTGGAATCGTTTGGCTGACGCCTGCCGACTTCCCAGGAGAATCGGCCCGACCTATATCGGTATCGGCACGAACCATAAGCCCCGAAGGACTGGCTAGTTGCGCTGCGACTGTAGTGCCGCCGGGTAGCATCGTGATCTCGACGCGTGCTCCTATCGGTTCGCTCGCATTTGCTGAGGTGCCACTGACCTTCAACCAAGGATGTCGAGGTCTAGTCGCTCTTCAGCCGTTGGAAATTCGGTATTTCCTCTACGCCATGGCGAATGCCCGTGTGGCGCTTAATTTGTTCGGTCGTGGGACTACGTTTCTCGAACTCTCGTCTGATGCGCTAGGCTCATTTCGCGTCTGTTCGCCGCCACTAGACGAACAGCGCGCCATCGCCGCCTTCCTCGACCGCGAGACCGCGAAAATCGACGCCCTGATTGCCGAGCAGGAGCGTCTGATTGCCCTCCTCCAGGAAAAGCGGCAGGCGGTGATCTCACAGGCGGTCACCAAGGGCCTCGATCCGACCGTCCCGATGAAGGATTCGGGGGCAGCATGGATGGGGATGGTGCCTGCTCATTGGGCAGTGACACGCTTTGGTAATCTTGTGCGCGACATTAAGGCAGGCCCATTTGGATCTGCGCTTACAAAGGATATCTATGTCCATTCCGGTTATCGCGTCTACGGACAAGAGCAGGTAATACCGGGAGATTTTTCGATCGGTGACTACTACATTGATGAGGAAAAGTATCAGGAACTGAAGAATTATGCGGTCTGTTCGGGCGATATCTTGATTAGCTGCGTGGGTACTTTCGGGAAAATCGCAATCGTTCCACCTGGCATTGAGCCTGGGATTATCAACCCAAGGCTTATCAGGGTGCGATTTCAGCCAGATGTTATGCCCGAGTATGCCCAAATCGTTCTGAAAAGTCCGATTGCTTTCAATCAGATGGCTATGTTGAGTCGTGGCGGAACAATGGACGTCATCAACATAGGGACGCTCAAAAGCCTAGTTCTGCCGATACCGAGCATGGAGGAGCAGCAAAAGATTTGCACGTTTGTGAGTTGTGCGGAACAAAGAACGCAATCCCTTGTCGATGAGGCCAGCAGAGCAATCGCTCTACTCCGTGAACGCCGCGCCGCCCTGATTTCCGCCGCCGTCACCGGCAAGATCGACGTCCGCGACGTTGCCGGAGCGGAGCCGGCCGAAGCCGCATGAGCCTGCACCAGGAGCACAAATTCGAGGACGGCATCTGCGACCGTCTTGCCGCCTCGGGGTGGCTCTACGAGAGTGACTCTTGGAGCCGCTACGATCGGGCCAGAGCGGTCTTCGTCGATGATCTGGTCTCATGGCTGCGGGAGACGCAGAAGGCCGCCTGGGAGACTCTGGAGGCCGCGCACGGGCCATCCGCCGGCACCCTCATCGCCGACCGTCTCCGCGCCGCGATGGACAAGCAGGGCACGCTCACCGTGCTGCGGCAGGGCCTCGACATCGTCGGGCTGAAGCAGTCGATCATGCTCTGCCAGTTCCGCCCGGCTCTGGCGATGAACGCGGAACTGCAAGCCTCCTACGCCGCCAATCGCCTCCGCGTCGTCCGGCAGGTTCGCTACTCGACGCAGGGCGAGCAGAGCCTCGACCTCGTGCTGTTCCTCAACGGCATCCCGGTTGCCACCGTCGAGCTGAAATCCGACTACACGCAATCGGTGCAGGACGCGATCGATCAATACCGCTACGACCGCAACCCCAAGCCACCCGGCAGCAGCAAGGCCGAGCCGCTCCTGTCCTTCCCCGGCGGCGCCCTGGTGCATTTCGCGGTGAGTAACTCCGAAGTCCACATGACGACCCGGCTTCAGGGTGCCGACACCGCGTTCCTGCCGTTCAACCAGGGGAACGATGGCGGCGCCGGCAACCCGCCGAACCCCGAAGGCGCCCCGACGGCCTATCTCTGGGAGCGCATCTGGCAGCGGGATAGCTGGCTGGAAATCCTGGGCCGCTACATCGTGCCCGTCCGCAACACCAAGCACCAGCTCAGCGGCTGGATTTTCCCCCGGTTCCACCAGCTCGACGCCACCCGCAAGCTCGTCGCATCGGTGCTCGGTGACGGGCCGGGCGGGCGCTACCTGATCGAGCACTCGGCCGGCTCCGGCAAGACGAACTCGATCGCCTGGACCGCCCATTTCCTCGCCGATCTGCACAGCGCCGCGAACGAGAAGCTGTTTGATACCGTGATCGTGGTTTCCGACCGCACCGTGCTCGACAAGCAGCTCAGGGCGGCCGTGGAAGCCTTCGAGCGGACCAAGGGCGTCGTCGCCAGCATCACCGGAGACGGCGGCAGCAAGAGCGCCGAACTGTCCGCCGCGCTCGATGCGGGCAAGAAGATCGTCGTCTGCACCATCCAGACCTTCCCGGCGGCGATCAAGGCGGCGCAGGAGCTGGCCGCGAAGGAGAAACGCCGCTTCGTGGTCATCGCCGACGAGGCGCATTCGTCCCAGACCGGCCGCACCGCGTCCGATCTCAAGCGCGTCCTGACGCCCGAGGAAATCGCCGACCTGGAGGATGGCGGCGAGTTCAGCATGGAGGATGTGCTCGCCTCCCGCATGGCCGGCCGCGCCCAGACCGGCGACGGGATCACCTATGTCGCCTTCACCGCGACACCCAAGGCGAAGACGCTGGAGCTGTTCGGCACGCGGCCCAATCCATCGCTGCCGGCGGGGCCGGAGAACCTGCCGCACGCCTTCCATCTCTACTCGATGCGGCAGGCGATCGAGGAGGGATTCATCCTCGACGTTCTCCAGAACTACACGGCCTACAAGATGGCCTTCCGCCTCACCCATAACGGCCGCGAGGTGACCGACGAGGAGGTGGAGGCCGACGCCGCCCGCAAGGGGATCATGGGATGGGTGCGCCTGCATCCGGTGAACATCGCCGCCCGTGTGCAGATCGTGGTCGAGCATTTCCGGCAGAACGTGGCGCACCTGCTCAACGGCCGCGCAAAGGCCATGGTGGTCACCGGGAGCCGCAAGGATGCCGTTAGGTGGAAGACCGCGATGGAGGCTTACATCAAGCAGCGGGGCTATCCGATCGGCCTCCTGGTCGCCTTCTCGGGCGAGGTGAATGATCCCGAGACCGGAACTGATCCGTTTACCGAGACGAACATGAACCCCGGCCTGCGCGGCAGGGACATCCGTGATGCCTTTGCGACGCCGGAGTTTTCCATCCTCCTCGTCGCGAACAAGTTTCAGACCGGCTTCGATCAGCCTCTGCTCTGCGGCATGTATGTCGATCGCAAGCTCGGCGGCCTTCAGGCGGTGCAGACGCTCTCCCGCCTCAATCGGTCTTTCCGTGACGCGACGAGTGTGAAGGACACCACTTACATCGTCGATTTCGTCAATGAGCCTGCGGACATCCTGAAGGCGTTCCAGACCTACTACACCACGGCCCAGCTCGCCGACGTGAGCGACCCGAACCTCGTCCTCGATCTGCGGAACAAGCTCGACACGGCCGGCGTGTATGACTGGTTCGAGGTGGAACGTGTCGCCGCCGTCACGGTGAACCCCAAGGCCACCCAGGGCCAGCTCGACGCCGCCATAGGCCCGGTGAGCAATCGCCTTCTGACCCGCTACAAGACGGCCGCCAAGACCGCCAAGGATGCCCCGAAGGGCTCTGCGGCCGCCCAGGAGGCCAAGGACGAGAAGGAGGCCCTCGTCCTGTTCAAGCGTGACCTGGGGAGCTTCGTCCGGGCCTATGAGTTCCTGAGCCAGATGTTCGATTACGGGAACACCGACTACGAGAAGCTCTACGTCTTCGCCAAGCTCCTGCTCCCGCTGCTCGACTACGGCCGCGAGCGTGACGGGATCGACCTCTCGGCCCTTCGCCTGACCCACCACAAGATGCGCGACCTGGGGCAACAGAAACTCAACCTCGATCCCGAGAGCGGTGATACGCTCAAGCCCATGACCGAGGCCGGATCGGGGCAGGTGCAGGACAAGCAGAAGATACGCCTGCGGGAACTCATCGAGGCGCTGAACGATCTCTTTGAGGGCGACATCACAGACGGCGACAAGGTCAGCTACGTCGATAGCGTGATCAAATCAAAGATGCTGGAATCAGGGGCATTACAGGCTCAGGCAAGAGCGAACACCAGGGAGCAATTCGCCAATTCGCCGAACCTTCATGATGAACTGCTCAGCGCCATCATGGATGCATTCGGCGCCCACCAGGAGATGAGCAAGCAGGCGATGAATTCGGACGATGTCCGTGCTCGTATTCTTTCCACCTTGCTCGGACCAGGACGGCTCTGGGAGGCTTTGCGGGCGCAGGCTTAGCTACGTGGCTATTGGAAAAAGTGCAGGAAATATCTGGAGATTTATTGGGATACTATATCTAGCGCGTTGAAAACGAATATGACGCTAAATCGTGGGATGCGTGCTCTTGGGCCGGAGCATCGCTGCGGGTAAGTTGCTTGTTTTCGTGTCTTCTGATCCCTGTGCGGAGGTCCAGTCAGCCTTCCACCCTGGGATAGCCATAGCTGGTCAATCGGTGCCGCTATGAGAGGCCCTAAGGTTGGTCTTTAGGTTGAGGTATAATGATGATAATCAATACCTTAGACTCTCCGAAGAGATCCCCTGAGATATCCGGAGAGCAACGTCCGGTAACTCAGAACGAAAGTTGATGACAGACCATTCTTCATTTTTCGCGAGACCCGCGCCGTGGGCGCCTGCCGATCTTAACGAGGCAACCCGGCTTTCGTTAACCTCCATCGCCGCCAGCACCAGAGCCCAGGCTGTCGTTGCCCGACTTGTTGAACTCGTCGTTGCACAGGAACGCTCTGGAGGCCGCAAGAACCAGCGCAGGGCGGCAGGGCTTGATAAGCTCTCGAATGCCCTGGGAGCCGTCCTGGGCGGCGTCTTGCGGCCCTGGAGCCGCTCTACGCCCCGCTGGGTCTATCACCTCGTCGGGCGGTCGGCGTTCACTGGCGAGAGGATCGGAGCGCGGCAATTCCAGACCGCCATATCGGGCTTGAAGGCGGCAAACCTTATCGAGGTTGTGCCGGGCTTCTCCACGACGGATGATTTCGACGGCGGCGATCCGATCCTGCGGTTCGGCCGAGCGACCCGATTCCGCCCCACGGCGGCCTTGCTCGACCTTGTGGAGGCCCATGGCATCACGCCCCAGGGCATCGTCGAGGATTTCCTCGATGTCTTCCCAGAGGAGCCCCCAAGCGTCCCCGATCCGGTCATCCTGCGGCCGCTGAAGCCGCCCCGCCGCAAAGGTGTGCAGAAGCCGCCCGTGGCGGCCGTCAGGCTTGATCCGAACGACGATCTCGTCCGGCATTTCGTCGGCGAGGTGAACTCGTTCAACAAGTTCGTCTCCAAGTTCGATGTGCGGGGATGTCGTCCGCCCCGTTGGTATCGGACCTTCACCGAAGACTTCAAGCACGGCGGCCGTTGGATTGCCGCCGGCAATGAGGGCAACTACCAGCGCCTGCCGCAGTCTCAGCGGTTGATGATCACGATCGACGGCTCTGAGGTTGTGTCCCTGGATGTTTCCGCCTCGCACCTCTCGATCATGCGTATCCATCCGGTGTGAACCGCCTGCCGGTACGGCAAGGAGGCGTGCATAAGAGCGCTGCTACGAGCTGATTCATGGTAAGGGGCGGCGGGCGGATGGAGATTATCACGGGGGTAGAGCGCCGGCGCCGCTGGCGGGATGAGGACAAGCTTCGGATTGTGGCGGAGGCTGAGGCGCCGGGTGCGGTGTTTGCGCTGGTTGCGCGGCGGCACGCGATTTCGAGAGGGCAATTGTGGAAGTGGCGCGGTCAGGTTCGGCGTGGTGAGTTGGTGCCGGTGCCGATGGTACCGGAATTCATTCCGGTGCGGGTAATGGCGAGTGCGGCACTGTCGATGCCGCGGGCGGCAGGCAAGTCAGCTTCGGTGAACGACGCGAGCGTTGATCCGATGTCGCAGAGGCGAGCCACGCGATGCGATGCGAGCCGGATCGAGATCGTGCTGCCGGACGGGACGTGTGTTCGGGTTGATGATGGAGTTGGGGTTGCCGCCTTGCGTCGGGTGCTGACGGCGGTGCGGCGGTGATCCCGGTCTCGGCCGGTGTGCGGGTCTGGCTGGCGTCGGGGCATACGGATATGCGCCGCGGGATGAAGGGGCTCGCGTTGCAAGTGCAAGAAGGTCTGGGACGGGAGCCGTTCTGCGGGGATGTTTTTTTCTTTCGCGGACGCGGCGGGTCGCTGGTCAAGGCGATCTGGCACGACGGCGTGGGGATGTCGCTGTATTCGAAACGCCTTGATCGAGGGCGGTTTATCTGGCCGCAGACTGCGGACGGCGTTGTGTCCCTCACCGCTGGTCAGATCGGTTATCTTCTGGAGGGGATCGACTGGCGAAATCCACAACAAACCTGGCGGCCGCAAGCGGCCGGGTAGGCGCGAAGATTCTGGGGAAAATCCTGGTCCAGAGCGGATTTCTGTAGCGAAACCCTGGAAATTCGTGATTCTATACGGGGCATGGATCTCGATCCTTCGACCCTGCCGAATGATATCGCTGCGCTGAAGGCGATCATTCTGGGCGACCGTGCTCGGCGGTCCGATACCGCAGCGTATATCGCGCATCTGAAGCTGCAGATCGAGAAGCTCAAGCGTGCGCTCTACGGCCCCAAGGCGGAACGCACGGCGCGGCTGCTTGATCAGATGGAACTGGAACTCGAAGATCTCGAGACCACCGCGACCGAGGACGAACTCCGCGCCGAGCAGGTGGCCGCGAAGGCCAAAACCACGACTGTCGCCGGCTTCACTCGCAACCGCCCATCACGCCAACCCTTCCCCGAACACCTGCCACGCGAGCGGGTTGTGCTGCCAGGTCCGACCCAGTGCGCCTGCTGCGGTGGATCGCGGCTCGCCAAGCTCGGGGAGACGGTGACCGAGACACTGGAATCCATCCCCCGCCAATACAAGGTGATCCAGCATGTGCGGGAGAAATTCACCTGCCGCGATTGTGAGAAGATCAGCCAGGAACCAGCACCCTTCCACACCATTCCACGCGCTTTTGCCGGTCCCGGCCTGCTCGCGATGATCGCCTACGATAAATTCGGCCAGCATCAGCCGCTGAACCGTCAATCTGAACGGTTCGCACTGGAAGGCATCCACCTCAGCGTCTCGACCCTGGCCGATCTGATTGGTGCTACCTGCGTGGCGCTGGAGCCGGTGTTCAAGCACATCGAGACGATGGTGTTCGCGGGTGCGCGCCTGCATGGCGACGACACCACCGTGCCGGTGATGGCACGAGGGCAGACCGATACGGCGCGCGTGTGGGTTTATGTGCGTGATGATCGGCCGTTCGGCGGATCGGGTTCCCCCAGCGCGGTGTTCTACTATTCACGTGACCGCGCCGGCGTTCATCCGCAAACCCATCTCGCCGGATACCGCGGCATATTCCAGGCCGATGCCTATGGCGGCTACAACAAGCTCTACGAGTTGAACCGATCTCCTGGACCGATCATCGAGGCGGCGTGCTGGTCGCACGCCCGACGAAAATTCTTCGAGCTGGCCGATATCGCGCGGAACGCGAAGCGCAAGGCCCAGGGTAAGACCCCCGCCTTCGTGGCGCCGATGGCCTTGGCCGCGGTGCAGCGCATCGACGCGCTGTTCGAGATCGAGCGGGAGATCAACGGTCAGTCACCCGCTGAACGCCTGGCGGTGCGCCAGCAACTCGGCGCCCCGCTCGTCGCTGAACTCGAGATCTGGATGCGCGCCGAGCGCGCCAAACTCTCACGCCACAACGATGTGGCGAAGGCGATCGACTATATGCTGAACCGTTGGTCATCATTTACCCGGTTCCTGACCGACGGGCGGATTTGTCTCAGCAATAACGCGGCCGAACGTGCCCTACGCACCCTTGCTCTGGGCAGAAAATCCTGGCTATTCGCCGGCTCCGATCGCGGTGGTCAAAGGGCCGCCATGTTGTACAGCCTGATCACGACGGCAAAGATGAACAACGTCGACCCACAGGCATGGCTCGCCGACATCCTCGCGCGCATCGCCAGTCATCCAGTCGCCAGCATCGAGAAATTGATGCCATGGAACTGGACACCGCAATCCTGGGCCCTGGCCGCCTGATCGTGCAGACCAATAAAATCCACCACGTCTTCACGATTGACCGTGTCGCCAGGGACCTCGGCGAGGATGAGGAGTGGCTCGCGGACATCGCCAATGAGATGGAACCCGAAGACGGCCTGATCTGGGTTTACAACCTCAGCGACGGCGGCGTCATAGCCTTCACCGACTTTGGTATCGAAAATCTGCGCGAGCTCATCCTGATCCACCGAGATAGAGCCAAATAGACTCGTCCGCGGCTCTGACCGGATGGGTACGATCATGCTCGGGCTTGCCGGGCAGGAGCTGCCCTCTGGTGATCCCTATGCCTTAGGTGGCATCCCCAGGGCGGTCATGAAGCATCTCGTCGTTGTCACGGCAGGGAACGGGACGCTGCCGAGCCGATGGCCTGCGGACACCCCGCCGGAAATCACTGAGACGCTTATTGAGGATGCGGCTGCGGCCCTGTTGGCGGCATATCCCTTCATGGCTGAGCCGTGGCGGCTGATCCCGTCCGATGGTGACCCCAAGCGGGCACGTCGTCTTTTCGTTCATAGCCTTATGGGAATTGAGGCGAGGGCGATCACCTTCGCCATGCTGCTGCTCCAACGCGAGGGCATTCTGGCTCTGCCTGTTCATGACGAGTTGCTTGTCCGGGCAGACGCGGCGGAGGCCGGCCGTGCGATGCTTACCAGGGGATACCGCACCGTCGCCAAGATTGAACCGCTGATCAAGGAGACGCGGCGGGGCTGAAGGGTAGCGGCTGGAAGCTCGCGCAAGGGGGCGGTTTGCCGGGATGAACAGGGGAGCAATCTGATCCCGAATCCGCCCTCGTTGTGCCACGAAGGGCTTGATGCTTGATCCAAACGAGTGATACAAACAGCCCCTGTTGGAAGTCGGTTAAATAATTGAAATACCGACGATTTCAGGTGTTCACCAGGGGTTCCCGCTACCCGCTCCAGCCTCCGTTCGTTGGTTGCATTGACGTCCCGTCAATCTTCACGCAGGTGAGACAGGGCGCTTCGTTCGGTTGTGCCGGGCTGCGCGTGTATCTCGCGGGGGTCACGTGGTCATGGGCATTCCAGCATACGACGCTCTCATGCAGCCGCTTCTTGAGCATTGCGCCGAGCGGGTCTGGTCGATGCGTGACCTGATCGAGCGCATATCGGACGATCTTGGCCTGAGCGCGGCCGAGCGGGCGGAGCAAATTCCAAGCGGCGGTGTTACGATCATCGCCAGCCGCGTCCACTGGGCGAAGACCTATCTGAAGCAGGCGGGCCTCGTCGAACAGCCGAAGCGTGGACTGGTGACCATTTCAGCCAAGGGGCGCGCATTGCTCGACCGTCCGGATGGGCGGCCGGTCACGCTCGACATGTTGCGGGCAGACCCAGTGTTCCAAGCTTTCCTCGCCCGGACAAAGCCTCGCAAATCCGGGCGAAGCGGCGGTGCGGATTCTGCCGAAGCTCAACTTCCGGTGGTCTCGCCGGTGTCCGAAACGCCGGAGGAACTGATCGAACAGGCCGCCGGAACGCTTGCCGAGGCGCTGCGAGAAAGCCTCCTGGCGCGCATCCTCGAAGCGACACCGTCGTTTTTCGAGCGCATGATCATCGATCTGCTCCTCAAAATGGGATACGGCGGCTCGCGTCTTGAGGCCGGCGAACAA
Organism: Acidocella sp. C78; assembly: GCF_907164655.1. Classification (NCBI taxonomy): domain Bacteria; kingdom Pseudomonadati; phylum Pseudomonadota; class Alphaproteobacteria; order Acetobacterales; family Acidocellaceae; genus Acidocella; species Acidocella sp. C78. The sequence goes on along the minus strand of NZ_CAJQZK010000010.1, from coordinate 26,573 downwards.
CTCGGTCGTTCGGGAGATGGCGGGGTCGATGGGGTCATCCGGGAGGATCGACTCGGGCTCGACCGCATTTACCTTCAGGCCAAGCGCTATCAGCCGGGGAACACGATCGGCAGTGAAACGGTTCAGGCGTTTCTCGGTGCGCTTGTCAATTACGGTGCCCAGAAGGGAGTGCTGATCACGACGTCGGGCTTTTCGAAAGCAGCAAGGGACAAGGCGGCGCAGTCCGGGCATTTGCGCCTCATCCTGATCGACGGAGACGAACTGACTCGTCTGCTGATCCGTTTTGGTGTCGGCGTCCGGGTGGCGAGCGTCGTCGAGATCAAGAAGATCGATCTCGACTATTTCGATGAAAGCGAGCCGGAGTAGCGTCTTTCGCTCCACCCGTGCGGTCCGCTGTTCACAGCGTCACGCTTCGGTTCAGGGCATGATCCGCCCTCGTCACCCGCCGCTGTGCGACAGCGCGCAGATGCGGATCGTCCGCTGCGTTGCGGTGCGGATCGGCCGGCACCTCGCCGCGTCAACCGTCAGGCCATAGGGCAGCAGGGCCGGCGTGGCGCCCGCCACGGGCAGGTTGGTCAGCAGAAACGCCGGTGCTGCGGCGTCGATCAGCCGGCGAACGACACGCTGCTCCGCCGGATCGGTGGCAAGCTCGGCGAGATTGACGAACCGGTTTCCCGGCGCCGCCAGCCGCATCGCAACGAAGCCGATCGGCGCGCCGCGCATCAGCACCACCGCGCCCGTCGGCAGTGCCGGCTGCCGTCCCTGCACGAGATGCTGGCCATAGGCGATCCGGCCCCAGCCCATCGGCTTGGTCACCGCGAGGCAGACCAGCAGGATCGCCAGTGTCAGCCTCGTCGTCGCGCGGGCGGGCAGCCATCGCCGCAGCGCCGTCGCCACCATGATGCCGGTGCAGACTTCCAGCGGCAGCGCATAGCGCAGGATCGAGAACAGCGGCAGCCAGGTCAGGTACGACGTGATCAGAAACCACCACAGCGCCCGCGCTGGCGGCGGCAGCGGCGCCATGCGCCGCCGCAACGCTCCGATGAGCGGTGCCGCGGCCGAGGTCACGGCGGCGAGCCAGGCCAGCGCGAAGCGCGGATCGCGCAGTTTCATATCGGTGACGATGAAGCTGCGCCCCTCGATCCAGTAGAACGGATAAGCGATCCACTGCATCGGCGATCGTGGCAGGAACCGCGTGTCCCGCGGGTCTAGATGCGGGGCGAGCGGCGCGTGGAACAGGTGGCCGAGCAGCGGGAAGAGCGGATCGTGGAAATGCCGCCACAGCAGCACGCCCCACCAGCCATATCCGAGCGCGAAAGCGAGCGTTGCCGCCAGCGCGAACCGCCAGGCATTGCCCAGTACCTCGCGCGGCGCCGGCGCCATGATCACAATTGCGCCCGCGAGCGGCACCACGAAGATCACCGCCGTCAGCTTCAGCGCGATGGCAAGGCCGCACAGGCCGCCCGCGATCGCGGCGGCGTGGCGCCACCGACCGACAATGGCGAGCAGCGCCGGCAGCACCACGCAGCCGGTCAGGATGTCGTCGAATGTCGTGCCGATTTCCGAGAGCGTCGTCGCCCCGGTCAGCCCGATCAGCGCTGCGAAGACCGCCCCCCACCGATCCTCGATCAGCGTCGCCGCGAGACGGAACACGATGAAGGCGAGACATCCGAAGGGCAGCCCGGCGCACAGCGCCAACAGCCGCGGCGCGTGGTCGAACAGCGCAGTCCGCGCCAGCAGATAGGGCATGTCCTGCAACGGGTTCAGATAACCCTGGAACCCGGCGGCGAAATAGTCGAGCCCGAGCCGCCCGTGCAGCGCCGCGAAGGGCGCGTAGAGGTGATAATTCTGCAAGTCCCAATTGGCATCGGTGCGGTAGGCGAGGGAGAGCAGCGCGCCGATGACAAGGCAGAAAACGAGTTCGGCGATCCGGCGCGGCGCAACCCCACGCACCGCCGCCGCGCGGCTGGGCCGGGGTCCCGCCGTGGGCGATGTCGAATTGCCATGCATGATGTCGTCATACATGAGACGTGGTCGCCGATCTATATCCGCGTGCGACGCTTTGCGTCCTTCGCCGAGCGAGAGAGTAGGACAATATTCCTAGAACGCTTTCCGATCCTGATGGATCGGATGATGCTCTATCATACTGATGAACCGAGCATCTTTATCCGATCAGATGGGATCATCTGATCGGATGATGCTCTAGGATTTTATCCCCAATCGCCGATCTGCGCCGCCCGCGCCCGGCGGGCAACGAAGCCGGCCCAGGCGCCAAAGGGGATCAGCGGCGCGAACACAACAACCGGCTTCCAGCCCGTCGCGGCGCCGAGAAACCCGATGACGACAAGCCCGCCGAACGCCGCGAACCCCCAGTAAACCAGGGCGATCAACCGCGGATCGACCCCGGCGCGGTGCGCCACCTGATAGAGATGCCCGCGATGCGCGCGGGCCAGGTTTTTCCCCGCCAGCGCCCGCCGCGCCAGGGTGAACGCGACATCGAGCAGCACGCCCGAGAGCAGCAGCGGCACCACCAGGAACGAGAGCTGCACGTCCTGGTAATGCGTCGCGGCAATGCCGAGCACCGCCAGCATGAAGCCGCAGAACTGGCTGCCGACATCGCCCATGAAAATCCGCGCGCGCGGCCAGTTGAACGGCATGAACCCGGCGACCCCGCCCGCCAGCAGCAGCGCCGTGGTGTAGACGAAGAAGCCGCCATGCAGCCCCGCGATCGCGGCGAGGAACAGGCAGGTCACCAGCGTGGTGCCGGCCGCGAGCCCGTCCAACCCGTCGATGAAGTTCATCGCGTTGGTGACGAACAGGATCCAGCCGAGCGACAGCACCGGCCCCGCGGCGCCGAGTGCCACCCCGCCGATCAACGGCAGATCGAACCGCACCGCCGAAATCCCCGACCCCACCGCCACCAGTGCCGCGGCGAACTGCGCGCCGAGCTTCACCGCGAAGGGAAAATCCCGCAAATCGTCGAGCAGCGACACCGCTGCGATCAGCACGGCCGCCGCGATCACCCGAGAAACACCGGCGCGGCCAGCCGCGAGACATGCCCATAGCGGTACAGCAGCACGATGCCGAGCAGAAACGCGCTGACAATGCCGACCCCGCCGGCCTTTGGCATCACCTTCGTATGGGCCTTGCGCGCGTCCGGCCGGTCCGGCACGCCGATGGCGATCATCAGCCGCACGACGAAGCCCGAAAACAGCGCAAGCCCGGCGAACAAGGCGAGGTGCCGCGGCAAGGCCAGCGAGGCGATGCCGGTATGGGGAAAATACGAAACCGTGTTCATGCGGCGCTATCCATGAACGAAGTTCGGCGCCGCATCAATCAGGCCCGCCTACCCGGCGTTTGCGGTGGCAGCGCCTGGCATGAAGGCCGCGCCGGCCTCGCGCAGGAAGCCGAGCAGCGCGGCCGAGGCCGGCATCATCGTCCGCTCCGCGAGATGCACGGCGAACCACTGGCGGATCACCGGCGTGCCCCTGATATCGAGCCGGGTCAGCCGGCCATCGCGCAATTCGGCGTCGATCGTGTGCGCCGAGAGAAAGGCGATGCCGAGCCCGGCCATCACCGCCTGCTTGATCGTCTCGTTGCTGCTGATCTGCATGCCAAGGCGCGGCGCGATGCCGGCGGCGGCGGCATAGGCCTCCATCAGCCGCCGCGTGCCGCTGCCCGCCTCGCGCGTCAGCATCACCTCGGCGTTCAGCTCCTCCGGCGGCACGTCCCGTCGCCCCGCGAGCCGATGGCCGGGCGGCGCGATCACCACATGCGGATGATCGCCGATCAGGTCGGCGATCACCTTCATGTCGGTCGGCGGCCGCCCCATGATCGCGAGGTCGACATCGTGCTGCGCGAGGCCGGTGATGATCTCGTCCCGGTTGCCCACCGTCAGCCGCAATTCGATGCCCGGATGCGCCGCGGCAAAGGCGGCGAGGGCGCGCGGCGCGTAATATTTCGCCGTGCTGATGATGCCGACATGCACCGCCCCGCGCTCGGCCCCGCTCAGCGCCGCGATGCCCGCCTCGGTCTCCCGCAGCACCGCCTCGATCCGCGCCGCGGCCTCCGCGACCAGCCGTCCGGCCGCCGTCAGCGCCATGCTGCCGGTCGAGCGCTCGGCCAACGGCACGCCCAGCTGGTCCTCCGCCGCCTTGATCTGCAGCGTCACCGCCGGCGGCGAAACGTGCAGGTCGCCGGCCGCCCGCGTCACCGAACCGTGCCGGCCGAGTGCCGCCACGGCGCGCAACTGGCGAAGCGTGATATTCAACATTTCTCCAAAGTAACGCTTAATTTTCATTCGAGCAAATTAAGCATTCCAAATTTTTGCGCCGCCGCTGTCCTGCGTTATGGCGGGCGGAGATTTTGGATGCGGTTGATGCTCGGGAGCAGGGATGCGGCAGTTCGACGTGATCATTCTGGGCGCCGGCGCCGCCGGGCTGATGGCCGCGATCGCCGCCGGCCGGCGCGGCCGCAGCGTGCTGGTGCTCGACCATGCGCCCGAACCCGGCCGCAAGATCCTGATTTCCGGCGGCGGGCGCTGCAACTTCACCAACATCCACACCGCGCCCGACCGCTTCTTCTCGGAAAACCGCCGGTTCTGCGCCTCGGCGCTGGCCGGGTTCGGGCCGCGCGATGTCCTCGCCATGATCGTGTCCCACCGCATCGCCTGGCATGAAAAGACGCTCGGCCAGCTCTTCTGCGACGGGTCGGCCCGCGCCATCGTCGCCATGCTGCTCGCCGAATGCGCCGCCGCCGGCGTCGAGATCCGCACCGGTTGCACCATCACCGAGGTCGGCGGCGCGCCGGGCTTCCGCCTCGCCACCTCGGCCGGCCCGTTCGCCGCCGGATCGCTGATTCTCGCCACCGGCGGCCTGTCGATCCCGAAACTCGGCGCAACCGGCTTCGCTCACGATCTCGCCGCCCGCTTCGGCCTGCGCATCGTCAAGCCGCTTCCGGCGCTGGTGCCGCTGGTGCTGGAGGGCGAGGAGCGCGCCCGCGCCACCCCGCTGGCCGGCGTCTCGCAGCCGGTCGTCGCCGCCTGCGGCCGCGCCCGCTTCCGCGAGGCCATGCTGTTCACCCATCGCGGCCTGTCCGGCCCCGCCATCCTTCAGGTCTCGACTGCCTGGCGCGCCGGCATGGAAATCGGCATCGACCTGCTGCCCGACGAAAGCCCCGACTTCCTGCTCCGCCGCAAGCGCGAGGCGCCGAAATCCGCGCTGCGCACCCTGCTCGGCGGGGTGATGCCGCAGCGCATGGCGGACGCATTCCTGCCCGCCACTCTGCCGCCCGGCCCGATCGCCGCGCTGGCCGATCGCGCGCTGCTTGATCTCGCCGCCCGGCTCAAATCCTGGACAATCGTGCCCGCCGGCACCGAGGGCTACGCCAAGGCGGAGGTCACCGCCGGCGGGGTGGACACGGCGGATCTGTCGCAGCGCACCCTGGCCGCAACGCGCGTGCCTGGCCTGTTCGTGGTGGGCGAGGCGGTGGATGTCACCGGCTGGCTGGGCGGCTACAATTTCCAGTGGGCCTGGGCCAGCGGCTGGGCCGCCGGCAGCGCGGCCTGACCGGAAGGATCAGCCCGGCGTCGTTCAGGCGGTCACCCGCGCCGGCCCGCCGAGGATCGGCGCATTGCCCGCCCCGAGGATCGGCGCATTGCCCGCCCCGAGGATCGGCGCATTGCCCGCGCCGGTAATCGTCGCCCGGCCCAGCGCCGGTGCCGTCTTGGGGCCGGCATCCGCCGCCGAACCGGCGGCGGCCGGGTCGGCGCGGCGCGGCGCGGGCTTGCGGGCGGGAGTGTGGGCGGCGGCGAAGGCGCGCAGATCGGCGGCGACGCGGTCGAGCACCCCGGCCCAGTCCCCCTGGGTCGTCTGGCGATAGATCCGCATGCCCGGATACCAGGGCGAGTCCGCGCGGTCCTGCATCCAGCGCCAGCACCCGTCCCGCCGCGACAGCATCCAGACCGGCGTGCCCAGCGCGCCGGCGAGATGCGCCACCGAGGTATCCACCGCGATCACGAGGTCGAGTTGCTCGACCAGCGCCGCGGTGTCGGCGAAATCCGTCACCTCGCCCATGAGATCGACCGCCTCCAGCGCCGCCGGCAGCCCCGTGCGGTCCTTCTGCAGGTTGTAGAACCGCACCCCCCCGATGCCCGCGAGCCGGGCGAGCAGCGCGGGATCGCCGATCGAGCGCCGCCGGTCGATCACCTCGCAATTGATGTCGTCGGGCCTTGAGCCACCGGCCCAAACCAGGCCGACCCGCAGCTTCGCCTCATCCCCGACCCGCGCCGCCCAGTCCGCCCGCAGCGCATCGGGCGGGGCGAGATAGGGGATGGTCGCCGGAATCGTCTCGATCGTGGTGCCGAACAGCCAGGGCAGGCTCATCAGCAGGGCGTGCATGTCGGCCCGCGGCGTAGCACTGCCGCGCGCGACAACCTCGGCGACGCCGTCCATGCCCCGCACCAGCCGTGCCAGTTCCGGCGGAACCTCCAGCACCACCTCCGCCCCGCGCGCGGCGACCAGCGGCGCATAGCGGACGAATTGCAGCGTGTCGCCCAGCCCCTGCTCGGCGACGAGCAGGATGCGGCGGCCGGCCAGATCCTCTCCCCGCCACGCGGGGCCGGCCTCGGCGGCAACCGGTTCGCGCCCGCGCCATTCGTGCTCGGCCCAGCCGCGCCGGAAATCGCCCGCCGCCAGCAGGGTGAGCGAAAGATTGTAGCGCCAGGTCGCGTTGCCCGGCTCCAGCCGATAACAGCGCTCGTGCATCACCAGCGCCGCGCCGACCTCGCCGAGGCAATGCAGCGCGTTGGCGAGATTGTTCAGCACGCCGGCATGCAGCGGGCTACGCGCCAGCGCCTCGCCATAGACCCGCGCCGCCTCGCTGAATTCGCCGAGATCGAAATGCTTGCCGCCGAGGCAGATCAGCGCATCGATATTCTCCGGCAATTGCGCGACGCCTTCGAGTGCCATCGCCTTGGCCTGCTCGAACAGGCCGAGCTGCCGCAGCGCCTCGGCCATGCCGCAATAAGCGAGCCCGAGCCGCGGCGCGGCGCGCACGCAGGCAAGATAGGCCTCGATCGCCTCTTTCGGCCGGCCCGACAGCTGCAGCGCGTTGGCGCGGTTCAGCAACGCCTCCGGCTGGGCCGGCGCCCGTTCGAGGCAGGCGGCGAAGAGGGCGGCGGCCTCCTCGTGACGTCCCGCGGCAACGGCCTGATTGCCGGCCTCGAACATCTGTCTGGCGTGTGCATCCATCGGCGGGGACCCTCTTGGTCGTCGAGCCTCGGACCCTCGCATGAAAAGTTTAACGCGGGGTTTCCGGCGCGACCTCCGCCTGCCTGATCCAGCCGGATTCGCCCTGCTGCCAGTAGGTCAGCGCGTGGCCGGCGGCGCGCGCCGCCTTCCAGCGCGTCCGCGCCGCCGCCACCGCGTCCGGATCGTTGCCGTCGAACAGGTCGAACACCCGCTCGAAACCCTCCAGCGCCGCCGTCGCCCCATCCACCAGAAACAGGAACCGCGCGCCGTTCGGCACATCCTCGCCGGTGGTCAGCCAGATCGGCTGCGCCGCGCCATGACCCATCGCCGCGGTGCCGTGGGGCAGCCAGTCCACCCCCGGCGCGCGCCAGAGGGCGGCGTCCAGCGCCTCGATCCGGGCGGGATCGGTGCCGCGCACCACCGCTCGTGCGCCGGCGGCGAGGGTGCGGGCGAGCAGGGCGGGCAGGGCGGCGTCCAGCCCGGTGCGCGTCAGGTGGTAGAAGCCGACCTGCGCCATCGTCTTACGCGCGCCATCGTCTCATTCGATGACGATGCGCGGCCCGCGCGCCGTCCCGGCGCCATCGAGCCCCGCCGCCACCGCATCGGCCACCGCGGCGAAGGCGCGCCCGGCCTCGCTCTCCGGCGCGCTGGCAGCGATCGGCGTGCCGGCATCCGAGGTCTCGCGGATCGGCGCCAGCAGCGGCACCGCGCCAAGGAAGGGCACGCCGAGCCGCACCGCCTCGGCCTCGGCGCCGCCATGGCCGAAAATATCGGTCCGGGTGCCGCAATTCGGGCAGCAGAAGAAGCTCATGTTCTCGACCACGCCCAGAATCGGCACCCGCACCTGACGGAACATCGAGATGCCGCGCCGCGCATCGAGCAGCGAGATGTCCTGCGGGGTGGAGACGATGACCGCGCCGGCGAGCTTCAGCCGCTGGGCGAGGGTGAGCTGCACGTCGCCGGTGCCGGGCGGCAGGTCGAGCACCATCACATCCAGCTCGGGCCAGGCCACCTGCGTCATCAGCTGGGTCAGCGCGTTGAGCACCATCGGCCCGCGCCAGACCATCGCGGTTTCCTCCTCGACGACATGGCCGATCGAGATCGCCTTCAGCCCCCAGGCCTCGATCGGCACCAGCTTGTTGCCCGCCATCTCTGGCTTGCCCTTCGTGCCGAGCATGCGCGGCAGCGAGGGGCCGTAGATATCGGCATCGAGCAGGCCGACCCGCTTGCCCTGCCGCGCCAGCGCCACCGCGAGATTGACTGCGACGGTCGATTTCCCGACCCCGCCCTTGCCGGAGGCGACCGCGACGATCGACCCCACCTGGCCGAGCAGCGTGCCGGGTTCCTGCGCCTGCGTCTGGGCTTGCGGCTGCGGGGCGGCGGCGCGCGGGGCGGTGAACATCACCGTCGCGTTGCGCACGCCCGGCATCGCGGCGAGATCGGCCTCCAGCGCCCGGCGCATCGGTTCCTGCCGCGCGGCATCCGCCTTCGCCACCATCAGCGCCACCTGCACCAGCCCCTCGCGGGTGGCGACGCTGTCCACCATGCCGGCGGGAATGCCCGCGCCCTCCGCCGTGCGGAAGGCGCCGATGCGCGCGCGCACCGCAGTTTCATCTATCGCAGCCATGATTCTGTCCTTGTCAGCCTCTGGGTCAGCCTGTGGTCGGGTTTACGCCACGCCGGCGCGTTGGGAAATCTGCCCGCGCAGCAGCGCCGGATCGCTCACCGGCAGCGAGCAGGTCTGGGCGCGGCAGACGAAGGCGGCGGGTTCGGCGGCGCTCTTGCCATGCGCCGGGTGGCCCTCCGGCAGCGCGGCGGCGTCGCCCACCGGCAGCACCACCACCGCCGGGTCGAACTGGGCGAGGGCGGCGCGATGCAGTGCCGCGAAGCGCGGATCGGCCGCATCGCCGAGGATGACCACACTGGCGCCTTCCTCCAGCAGCGCCGCCGCGGCAAGCAGGGTGGGGAAGGCGGACAGCGCCCGCCGCTCGCCGGTATGCGAGGCGATCAGCGCCGCCGCCGCGTCGCGATGCGCCGGATTGCCGGTCAGGTGATGCAGGATCGCCAGAGCCTCGGCGAACAGGCCGGCGCCGGACGGCGTCGCGTTGTCGAACGAGGCGCGGGGGCGGATGGAGCCGGGCAGGTCGGCCGCGTCCGCGGCGGTGAGATACAGCCCGCCCTGGCCGTCGCCGAAAGCGGCGAGCGTCGCCGCGGCGACCCGCTCCGCCTGGTCGAGATAGGCGCCGCGCCCGGTCGCCTGGTAGAGAGCAAGGGTGGCGCGCAGCATCGCCGCCTGGTCGTCGAGCAGGCCGGAGGCCGAGATCTTGCCCCGGCGGATCGCATGGTCGAACCGCCCATCGGCGCGGCCGAGCAGGGCGGTGACGGCGCCGTGCGCGGCGATGGCGAGATCGAGCCAGTCCGGCCGGGCGAACACCGCGCTCGCCCGCGCCAGGGCGGCGATGGCGAGGCCGTTCCAGTCGGCCAGGATCTTGTCGTCCCAGCCGGGGCGGACCCGGCCTTCGCGGGCGGCGAACAGGCGGGCGCGCAGGGCGGCGAGGCGCGCCTCGGTTTCGGGGTGTTCGGGATGCGTCGCACGGGTGAGGATCAGCTTGCCCTCCCAGTTGCCGGCGGCGGGGCAGGGGTAGTGATCCTCGAACAGCGCCATGTCCGCCCCGAGCACGGATGCGATCTCCTCGCGCGTCCAGACATAGAATTTGCCTTCCTCGCCCTCGGAATCCGCATCCTCCGAGGCGGCGAAGGCGAGCGTGCCGTCGGGCGCGGGGTCGTGCTTCGCCCGCATGTCCCGCCGCAGCCACTCGACCAGCTCCTCGGCGCGGGCGGCGAGCAGCAGGTCCGGCTCGGCGGCATGGGCGAGGGCGAGCAGGTCGAGCAGCTGCGCGTTGTCGTAGAGCATCTTCTCGAAATGCGGCACCAGCCAGCTTTCATCGGTGGCGTAGCGGGCGAAGCCGCCGCCGAGATGGTCGCAGATGCCGCCCTGCGCCATCCGCGCGAGCATCAGCGCCACCACCGCGCCCGCCTCGTGCCGGCCGGTGCGGGCGTATTCGCCCCAGAGGAAGCGGAAGATCGGCGCGTTGGGGAATTTCGGCGCGCCGCGCAGCCCGCCCTCCTCCCAGTCCACCATGCCGAGGAACCGCTCGGTCACCGCCGCGAGATCGCCGGGGGCGATCGGCGCGCCGGGCTTCAGCTCGGCATGGGCGGCGATGCGCCTGAGCAGCGAGGCGCCGCTGCGGGCGAATTTCTCGCCGTCCTTCCTCCAGGCGTCGGCGACCATTTCCAGCACCTGCCGGAACGAGGGCCGGCCCCAGCGCGGCTCGGGCGGGAAATAGGTGCCGCCGAAGATCGGTGCGCCATCCGGCGTCATGATCACGGTGAGCGGCCAGCCGCCCTGCTCGCCCATCGCCTGCACCGCGGACATGTAGATGCCGTCGATATCCGGCCGTTCCTCGCGATCGACCTTGATGTTGACATAGAGCCGGTTCATCAGCGCCGCCGTCGCCGTGTCCTCGAAGCTCTCATGCGCCATCACGTGGCACCAGTGGCAGGCGGCATAGCCGATCGAGAGCAGGATGAGTTTTTTCTCCGCCCGCGCCGCGGCCAGCGTCGCGTCCGACCACATCTGCCAGTGCACCGGATTGTCGGCGTGCTGGAGCAGATAGGGCGAGGTGGCGTCGGCGAGGGTGTTGCGGTCGAGCGTGCTGGACATGGAACTGCGGTCTTTCTGAAGCGTTGCTGCTCCGGTAGATAGCAGTCCGGCGCCCGAACGCGAGGGCTCATCCCGAGATTGATATGAAAGCTGAACGACATGAATGATGTTCCGGCACAGCCGCCGTATTTCACCCATCACGTCTTCGTCTGCGGCAATCACCGGCCGGAGGGCCATCAGCGCGGCTCCTGCGGCGGCAAGGGATCGGAAAAACTGCGCGACTACATGAAGGCTCGCGCGAAGGAACTCGGGCTTCAGGGCGTGCGGATCAACGCCGCTGGCTGTCTCGACCGCTGCGAGCACGGGCCGACGGTGGTGATCTACCCGGCGGGCCGCTGGTATCGCGTGCCGGACCGCGACGCGGTGGACCGCATCCTGACCGAGGATGTGCAGGGCGGCCGCCCGGTCGCCGAACTGATGCTGCCGGGCGAGGTCGCGCCGGCGAAATGAGGTTCGCTCCGCCCGACGTGATCTTCGCGCCGGCGAGCGGCGTCGGCGGCGCGATTTCGCTCCTTCGCCTCAGCGGGACGGGGGTGGCGCGGGTGATCGGGGCGCTGGCCGGCGGCCTGCCGGCGCCGCGCCGCGCCAGCCTGCGGAATTTTCGCGATGAGCGGAGCGGGCTCATCGATCGCGGGCTGCTGCTGTGGTTTCCCGGCCCGGCCAGCGTGACCGGCGAGGATTATGCCGAATTCCATTTGCATGGCGGCCGGGCGGTGCGCGCGGCGATCACCGCCGCCCTGCTCGCCCTGGGCGCGCGGCCGGCGGAACCGGGGGAATTCTCCCGCCGCGCCTTTCTCAACGGCCGGCTCGATCTGCTGGAGGCCGAGGGCATCGCCGATCTGATCGACGCCGAGACCGAGGCGCAGCGGCAACTCGCCCTCGACCTTGCCGGCGGGGCGATGAGCCGGGCGGTCGGCGCCTGGCGGGAGTCGCTGATCGGGCTGATGGCGCAGCTCGCGGCGCTGATCGACTTCGCCGATGAAGACCTGCCGGCGGATGTCGAGGCCGCGATGCTGGCGGCGATGGCGGGGCTGCGCGACGACATCGCGGCCGCCATCGGCGCCGGGCTCGCGGCGGAGCGGCTGCGCGAGGGGGTGGAGATCGTCGTGCTCGGCGCGCCGAATGCCGGCAAATCCACCCTGGTCAACGCGCTTGCCGGCGAGGAGGTCGCGATCGTCTCCGACATTCCGGGGACGACGCGGGATGCGATCGGCGTGCGGCTCGACCTCGGCGGGGTTCCGGTCCGGCTGGTGGATACGGCGGGGCTGCGGCGATCGGACGACGCGATCGAGGCGGAGGGCGTGCGCCGCGCCGAGGCCCATGCGCGCCGGGCTGATCTTTTGCTCCTCTGTGGTGCCGCGCCCGATTTTTCGCTGCCGGACGCGCCGTCGGATGTGCCCGCACTTTGGGTGGCGACCAAGGCGGATCTGGGCGGCGCGGTGCCGGAGCGCATGCTGGCGGTGAGTGCGAAGACCGGCGCCGGGCTGGAGGAACTGCTGGCGGCGTTGCGCGCGCGGGTCGAGGCGCTGGTGGAGCGCGGCGCCGGGCCGGCGCTTCCGCGGCCGCGGCAGATCGCCTGCCTGCGCGATGTCGCGCAGGCGCTGGACCGGGCGCTGGCGGTCGGCGTGCCGGAATTGCGGGCCGAGGAATTGCAGGCGGCGGCGGCGGCGCTGGCCCGGCTGACCGGGACGATCGGCGTCGAGGACGTGCTGGATCAGGTATTTTCCAGCTTCTGCATCGGCAAATAGCCTTCCATCCGGCAAATGGTGCTATAGGCCCGCGCATGACGAGCTTGCGCGAGATGTTCGATGTTGTGGTGATCGGCGGCGGCCACGCCGGCACCGAGGCGGCGGCGGCGGCGGCGCGGATGGGGGCGGCGACCCTGCTGCTGACCCACCGGCGGGACCGGATTGGCGAGATGTCGTGCAACCCGGCGATCGGCGGGATCGGCAAGGGGCATCTGGTCCGCGAGATCGACGCGCTGGACGGCATCATGGGCCGCGCCGCCGATGCCGCCTGCATTCATTTCAAGATGCTCAACCGCAGCAAGGGGCCGGCCGTGTGGGGGCCGCGCGCGCAGGCCGACCGGGGGCTGTATCGCGCGGCGGTGCAGGCGCTGCTCGCCGCGCAGGATGGGCTGAGCATCCTCGAAGGCGAGGCGGCGGATCTGGAGCTTGCGGCGGATGGCGCGCTGGCGGCGGTGATCACCGGTGAGGGCGTGCGCATCGCCTGCCGGGCGGCGGTGCTGACCACCGGCACCTTCCTGCGCGGGGTGCTGCATTTCGGCGAGCGCATGGAGGAAGGCGGCCGGGTTGGCGATGCGGCGTCGAACGCGCTGTCGGCGCGGCTGCGCGGGCTGGGTCTGGCGTTGGGCCGGCTCAAGACCGGCACGCCGGCGCGGCTGGACCGGCGCTCGATCGACTGGGAGGCGCTGCCCGAAGATCGCGGCGAGGCGGAGCCGGCGCCGTTCAGCCTGCTGACCGCGCGGATCGGCAATCCGCAGATCTCCTGCCGGATCAGCGAGACGACGCCGGAGACCCATGCGATCATCAACGCCAATCTGCACCGCTCGGCGGTGTATGGCGGGCGGATCGACGGTGCGGGGCCGCGGTATTGCCCGTCGATCGAGGACAAGGTGGTGCGGTTCGCCGAGCGGCCGCGGCACCAGGTGTTTCTGGAGCCGGAGGGGCTGGAGGACGAGACTGTTTACCCCAACGGCATATCGACCAGCCTGCCGGAAGCGGTGCAGGAGGCGTTCATCCGCACCATGCCGGGCCTGTCCCGCGCGGTGCTGCTGCGGCCGGGCTATGCGGTGGAATATGATTATGTCGATCCGCGCGAGTTGAGCCACGCGCTGGCGCTGAAGAAGGTGCCGGGGCTGTTTCTCGCCGGGCAGATCAACGGCACGACGGGGTATGAGGAAGCGGGCGCGCAGGGGCTGCTGGCTGGGGTGAACGCCGCGCGGGTTGCGGCGGGGCGGCCGGTGGTCACGGTGCGGCGGCACGAGGGTTATATCGGCGTGCTGGTGGATGATCTGGTGACGCGGGGGTCAGCGAGCCCTACCGGATGTTTACCTCGCGGGCGGAGCATCGGCTGAGCCTGCGGGCGGACAATGCCGATCTGCGGCTGACGCCGCGCGGGTGCGAATGGGGCTGCGTCGGTGCGGCGCGGCGCGCGGCGTTCGCGGCCCTTGAGGCCGAGCTTGCGGCGGTGCGCGGCGGCGGCGTGGGCGGGGCGCGGGCGGCGGCGATCGTCGCGGCGGACCGACTTTATGAGGGATATCTGGCGCGGCAGGAGAGCGAGATTCGCGCGCGGGCGAAGGATGACGCGGTGCTGATCCCGCCGGATTTCGACTATGGCGCCGTTGGCGGGCTGTCCGCCGAGATCCTCGCCCGGCTGGAACGGGTGCGCCCGGAAACCCTGGGTGTGGCCGGCCGGCTGGAGGGCATGACCCCGGCGGCGCTGGGGGCGCTGTTCGCCGCCCTGCGCCGGCCGCGCCCGGTCGCGGCATGAGCGCCGCGGGCGGCGGCGGCGTGGGCAATGTTTCACGTGAAACATTGGTCCGGATTGAGACCTATGTTTCACGTGAAACATTGGCGCGGCTTGAGGCCTATGCCGCGCTGATCCTGCGCTGGACGGCGCGGATCAATCTCGTCTCGCGCAAGGATGCGGGGCCCGCGGAAATCTGGAACCGGCACATTCTCGATTCGCTCCAGCTGTTGCCGATGCTCCCGCAGGGGGCGTTCCGCGCGGCGGATCTCGGCTCCGGCGGCGGGTTGCCGGGGCTGGTGCTGGCGATCGCCCGGCCGGAGATCGGCTTCACGCTGATCGAATCCGACCGGCGCAAGGCGGCGTTCCTGCAAACGGCGATCGCCGAACTCAAGCTCGCCGCCACGGTGCTGCCGGTGCGAATCGAGCAGGCGCGGCTCGATCCGGTTGAACTGGTGACCGCCCGCGCCCTCGCGCCGCTGCCCGAGTTGCTTCTCTATGCCGCGCCGTTACTCGCGCCTGGCGGGAAATGCGTGTTTCTCAAGGGGCGTTCGGCGATGTCCGAATTGACCGCGACGGCCGAGAACTGGCACATGAAAGCCGAACATGTCCCGAGCCTGACCGAGCCCGGGGCCACGATTTTCCGCATCAGCGAGTTACGCCGTGCAACCTAAGATAATCGCAATTGCGAACCAGAAAGGCGGCGTCGGCAAGACCACGACCGCCATCAACCTCGCGACGGCGCTGGCCGCGACCGGCGAGCGCGTGCTGCTGATCGACCTCGATCCGCAGGGCAATGCCAGCACCGGGTTCGGCATCGCCGCCGGCGATCGCGGCATCGGCAGTTATGCATTGATGACCGGCGAGGCCCCGGCCGCGACCCTGGTGCTGCCGACCGAGGTGCCGGGTCTGCTGATCATCCCCGCGACGGAGGATCTGATTGGCGCCGATATCGAGTTTTCCGGCGCCGAGGGGCGCGAGCGGCTGGTGCAGCGGGCGCTGGCCGAGCCGGGGCTGGCCGGGCAGTTCGGTTATGTGTTCATCGATTGTCCGCCCGGCCTTGGCCTGCTGACGCTGAACGCGCTGGTGGCCGCCTCCTCGGTGCTGATCCCGCTGCAATGCGAGTTCTTCGCGCTGGAGGGGATCAGCCAGCTGATGCGGACAATCGATCTGGTGCGTCATTCGCTCAATCCGGGCCTGGCGCTTGAAGGGGTGGTGCTGACCATGCTGGACCGACGGAACAATCTCGCCCAGGCCGTGTCGGACGACGTGCGGGCCTATTTCGGCGCGCGGGTGTTCGACACCGCGATTCCGCGCAACATCCGCATCACCGAATCGCCAAGCCATGGCAAGCCGGTGCTGCTCTACGATTTCCGCTCGTTGGGCGCGCAGGCCTATGTGTCGCTCGCGGCCGAATTCCTGCAGCGGCAGGCCGTGGCGGAGGCAAGTCTGTGAGCGGGCGGGACATGCCGCGCCGGCTGGGCAAGGGGCTGGCGGAGCTGCTCGGGCCCGGCACGGTGGCGGCGGCCGGACAGGCCATTACCGGCGAGGGGGTGCGGCATCTGCCGGTCGCCTCGCTGCATCCGGGGCCGTTCCAGCCCCGCCGGGCGATGGACGAAGCGGCGCTCGAAGAGCTGGCGCAATCGCTCAGAACGCAGGGCGTGTTGCAGCCGCTGCTGGTGCGGGCGATGCCGGGGAAGCCCGGGCAGTATGAGATCATCGGCGGCGAGCGGCGCTGGCGGGCGGCGCAGCGCGCCGGCCTGCACGAGGTGCCGGTGCTGGTTCGTGTCCTGACCGACAGCGAGGCGATGGCGGCGGGGCTGGTGGAGAACCTTCAGCGGCAGGATCTCGATCCGCTCGAAGAGGCCGAGGGGTATCGCCGCCTCGTCGAGGAATTCGGGCTGATCCAGGAGGATCTGGCGCGGGCGGTTGCGAAATCGCGCCCGCATGTCACCAACATGATGCGGCTGCTGAACCTGCCGGTGCCGGTGCAGACGGCGCTGCGCAAGGGCGAGCTGAGCGCCGGCCATGCGCGCGCCCTGCTCCAGCACCCCGACCCCGAGGCGGCGGCGCGGGTGATCGCGGCGAAGCGGCTTTCGGTGCGGCAGACCGAGGCGCTGGTTCAGTCCGCGCTGGCGCCGAAGCCCGAGCGCGCGCCGCGCGACCTCAAGGATGACAGCGTGACGCGCAACCTCGAAGCCGAGCTGGCCGGCGCGCTCGGCCTGCGGGTCAAGGTGACGTATGACGGGACGAGCGGCTCGGTCTCGCTGTTCTACCGGGATCTCGACCAGCTCGATGGCATTCTGCGGCTGCTGCGCGGCGGGGGCGATTAGAGTATCAATACCATGGAGCACGCCCCGACCCGGGTGGGCCGGAACGTGCGACAGCTTCGCCGGTTCAGCCCATGGCGAGGAAGCCGTCCATCCCGCTGATCGGGCGGGCGGCGGCGAGCTTGCCGATGTCAGGCACCGGGCGGGTGAGTTCGGGCCCGGTGGCCGCGCCGATGGCCTCGATCGCTTTCGCGACCTCGATCACCGCGCGGTCGGCATGGCGGCGGCCGATGATCTGCACGCCGAACGGCATGCCGTGCTCATCCGTCCCGAGCGGCAGGCAGAGCGACGGATGGCCGGCGAGGGTGACGGCATAGGCCAGCGCCAGCCAGTGATAGTAGGATTTCGTTCCTGCACCATCGATTTCGGCAGGAAAAAGTTCCGTCCACGGCCGGGGCTGGATGGTGACGGCGGGCGCGATCAGCACATCATGCGTCGTGAAGAAATGCTGCCAGGCCCAGTAGAGCGCGGTTTGCGCGTGCAGGGCGCGGGCGACATCGGCGGCGGTGTAGCCCAGCCCTTCCTCGACATTGGCGCGGACATTGGGGCCGAGGCGCTCGGGTGCGGTGCGGTAGGTGGCGCCGAAGGAGGCGAGGAAGTTCACCGCGCGGAGGATGGCGAAGGTTTCGTCCGCATGGCGGCAGTCGGGCGTTGCATCCTCGGCGGTGGCGAAGAGCGGGGCGAGGCGCGCGGTGCGGTCGGCAAACAGGGCGCGGGTCTGCCGCGAGGTCGGCGCGAAGCCGAAATCGGCGGTGAAGGCGGCGCGCAGCGTGCCGAGATCGGCGGCGGCGCGGCTCGTCGCCTCGTCCGGCGAGAGCGGTGCTGATAGCATGTCCCGCGGATCGTAGCTGGCGGTGGCGTCGAACATCAGGCCGAGATCGGCCGCCGAGCGCGCCATCGGGCCGAGCACGCCGAGGCCGGAGGGGCCGAGCAGGCGCTTTTCCGAGGGGAACAGGCCGGGCGAGGGGCGCATGCCGACAATGCCGCAGAAGGCGGCCGGGTTGCGCAGGCTGCCCCCCATGTCCGAACCGGTGGCGAGCGGGACCATGCCGGTCGCCAGGGCGACGGCCGAGCCGCCGGAGGAACCGGCGGCGGATTTCGTGGGCTCGAACGGGTTGCCGGTGGCGCCGTAGACGAGGTTACGGGTGTTGCCGCCGGCGCCGAATTCCGGCGTGTTGGTCTTGCCGAGGACGATGCCGCCGGCGGCGCGGATCGTGGCGATGAAGCCCTGATCGGCCTTGGGAATATTGTCCTTGAACATCAGGCTGCCATAGGTCGTCCGCAGGCCCTCGGTATCTTCGAGATCCTTGACCCCGAGCGGCAGGCCGTGCAGGGGCGGCAGGCGGTTGCCCGCCATCACCGCGGCCTCGGCGGCGCGGGCGGCGGCGCGGGCGCGGGTGAAATCGCGCGCGACCATGGCGTTCACCGCGTGATCGACACGCTCGATGCGGGCGATGCAGCTCTCGGTGAGCTCGACGGGGGAAAGTTTCCGGCCGCCGATCAGGCGGCGCGCTTCGGTGGCGGGCAGGTCGCAGGGGTCGGTCATTGCGGGCGGACATCCTCGTTCTCGGGTTCGGCCGCGATAACGCGCCAGCCGGCGGAAACGGTCAAGCCGCCCCGCAGGCTTGCCGGGGCGGCGCTGGCCTGCTCTTCTGGGCACACCGGGACGGACAGACAAGGGAGCGGAACAATGGACATCTGGCGCAGCGGAGAGCGGGACTCTACTCCGGGGCCCCAGGCCTATTTCACCGGATCGGTGCGGATCGACCCGGTCAACACGGCGCCGGAGCCGGCGCGAGTGTCGGCGGCACATGTGACGTTCGAGCCGGGGGCGCGGACGGCCTGGCATACGCATCCGCTGGGGCAGACGCTGATCGTCACCGCCGGGCGCGGCTGGGTGCAGCGCGAGGGCGGGCCGGTCGAGGACATACGCCCGGGCGACGTGGTGTGGTTCGCGCCCGGCGAGCGGCACTGGCACGGGGCGACGCCGACGACCGGGATGAGCCATTACGCGATCCAGGAGCGGCATGAAGGATCGCCGGTCACCTGGCTCGAACAGGTGACGGACGCCGAATATCGCCGTTGACCGCGGCGGGGTCATCTGCGCGGTTGCGGGCCAGTGGAATTGAGGAATATATTTAAAAGGACAAATTGCCCGCCGCGGACGGCTTTCGCGGCGCGGGCGGGACGCGGCAAGGGAGGAACGGAGCGAAAATGCAGGTGATGATCATCGGGGCCGGGGGCATGCTCGGCCGCAAGCTGGCGGCGCGGATCTCGGCGGACGGGGCGCTGGAGGGCAAGCCGGTCGGCGCGCTGAGCCTGGTCGACGTGTTCGCGCCGGAGGCGCCGGCGGGGTTTGCGGGCACGGCGTCCTGCCAGGCGGCGGATCTCTCGGCGCCGGGCGTCGCCGCCGCACTGGTCGCGTCGCGGCCGGAGGTGATCGTGCATCTCGCCGCCATCGTCTCGGGCGAGGCGGAGGCGGATTTCGACAAGGGATATCGCATCAATCTCGACGGCACCCGCTTCCTGTTCGAGGCGATCCGGGCCGAGGCGGCGAAGGCGCCCTATCGGCCGCGCGTGGTGTTCACCTCGTCGATCGCGGTGTTCGGCGCGCCCTTCCCGGAGGTGATCGACGACGAGTTCTTCTGCGCGCCGCTGACCAGCTATGGCGCGCAGAAGGCGATCGGCGAGCTGCTGCTCAACGACTACACGAGGCGCGGCTTCATGGACGGCGTCGCGATCCGGCTGCCGACCATCTGCATCCGCCCGGGCAAGCCGAACGCGGCGGCTTCGGGCTTCTTCTCCAACATCCTGCGCGAGCCGCTGGTGGGGCAGGAGGCGGTGCTGCCGGTGGAGGAGAGCGTGCGGCACTGGCATGCGAGCCCGCGCGCGGCGGTGGGGTTCCTGGTCCGCGCGGCGTCGATGGATCTCGCCCCGCTCGGCAACCGGCGGACGCTGAACCTGCCTGGCCTGTCGGCCACCGTGGGCGAGCAGATCGAGGCGCTGCGGCGGGTGGCCGGCGAGCGGGCGGTGAAGCTGATCCGCCGCGAGCCCGATGCGACCATCGCGCGGATCGTCTCCGGCTGGCCGGAGAATTTCACCGCGACACGGGCGAAGACGCTCGGCTTCGCGGCGGAGACGACATTCGACGAGATCATCCGCGTGCATATCGAGGATGAGCTTGGCGGCCGGCTGCCGGGCTGACGGCGCGCAACGGGACGGGAGCGGGATGATGAGCAGGATCGCGATGGTGACGGGTGCCGGCAGCGGCGTGGGGCGGGCGGCAACGCTCGCGCTGCTTGCCGATGGCTGGACGGTGGCGCTGGTCGGGCGGCGGCGCGAGGCGCTGGAGGAGACGATTGCGGAAGCGGGCGCGGACGTGGGCGCGAAGGCCGAGGCGTTCCCGGCGGATATCGCCGATCCCGCATCGGTGGAGGCGTTGTTCGCGGCGGTGGCGGCGGGGTTCGGGCGGCTCGACCTGCTGTTCAACAATGCCGGCAACAACGTGCCGACCACCAATTTCGGCGACATGACCTGGGAGCAGTGGCGGCACGTCATCTCGGTCAATCTCGACGGCGCGTTTCTCTGCGCCAATGCCGCGTTCCGGATGATGCGCGACCAGTCGCCGCGCGGCGGGCGGATCATCAATAACGGCTCGATCTCGGCGCATGTGCCGCGGCCGGGCTCGGCCGCCTATACCGCGAGCAAGCACGCGATCACCGGGCTGACGCGCACCATCGCGCTGGACGGGCGGGCGCATGACATCGCCTGCGGGCAGATCGATATCGGCAACGCGGCCACCCCGATGACGCGGCGGATGACGACCGGCGTGCCGCAGGCGGACGGCTCGATGAAGGCGGAGCCGACGATGGATGTGGAGTCGGTGGGGCGCACGCTGGTCTACATGGCCGGGCTGCCGGCGGACGCCAACGCGCTGTTTGTCACCGTGATGGCGACCAACATGCCTTTCGTCGGCCGCGGCTGATCTCAGTGTCCCCCGCACCCGGCCCGGCGCGAGGCGGGTCGGGTGCGGTTGGTTCGGGAAACCGTCAGTTCAGGCGGTCTCAGTTCAGGCGGTCAAGGATCGAGACATAGTTGGCGACGCCGGCGCCGCCCATGTTGTAGATGCCGGCGAGGTCGGCGCGGGGGAGCTGCATGTCGCCCGCCGTGCCGGTGAGCTGCATCGCCGCCATCACATGCATCGACACGCCGGTGGCGCCGACCGGGTGGCCCTTGGATTTCAGCCCGCCGGAGCGGTTGACCGGCAGGCGGCCATCCGGCGCGGTGATCCCCTCCAGCACGGCGCGCGCGCCCTGGCCGCGCGGGGCGAGGCCCATCGCCTCGTATTCGATCAGTTCGGCGATGGTGAAGCAGTCATGCGTCTCGATGAAGGACAGGTCGTCGAGCGTGAGGCCGGCTTCGGCGAAGGCCCGCGCCCAGGCGCGTTCGCCGGCCTCGAACCGGGTCGGGTCGCGGCGGGAGAGCGGTAGGAAATCATTCACATGGGCGGCGGCGCGGAAGCGCACCGCCTGGGGAAGGGCGCGGGCGGTGTCTTCGTCCGTGAGAATGATCGCCGCGGCGCCGTCGCTGACCAGCGAGCAGTCGGTGCGCTTCAGCGGACCGGCGACGATAGGATTTTTTTCCGACTCACGGCGGCAGAACTCGAAGCCGAGATCGCGCCGCATCTGCGCGTAGGGATTGTCGACGCCGTTGCGGTGGTTTTTCGCGGCGATCGCGGCGAGGGCGTCTGACTGGTCGCCGAAACGCTGGAAATAGCTCTCGGCGATGCGGCCGAACACGCCGGCGAACCCGGCCTGGATGTCGCCCTCCTCGCGGCGGTAGCAGGCGCCGAGGAGGTTTTCGCCGACCTGTTCCTTGGGGCAGGCGGTCATTTTTTCGCCGCCGAGCACGAGCGCGATGCGGCCGCGGCCGGCGGCGATGAAATCGCGCGCCGCATGGATGGCGGCGGAGCCGGAGGCGCAGGCGTTTTCATAGCGCGTCGCCGGCTTGAAGCGGAGTTCGGGGATAGCCTGCATCGGCAGCGAGGAGGGGAAATCCTGCTTCGTGAAGCCGTTGTTGAAATTGCCGACGAACACGGCGTCGATCTCGTTCGGGTCGATCCCGGCATGGGCGATGGCGCCGGTGGCGGCCTCGGCCAGAAGATCCTCGAGATCGGGGCTGTCGGACTTGCCGAAGCGCGTGTGCGCCCAGCCGGCGATGGCGGTGGTGGTCATGGCGGTCTCCTCGCATGCCGCGCTCGCGCGCGGCAGTTTTCCGATTATGGGCCGCGCCCGCGCGCGGCGTTTGAGCGAGTATGGGACGCGCCGGCGGGCGAGGGCAAGATGGCGGATCAGAGCTCCGCCACCTCGGCGACGCCGCGGATCATTTTCATCGCCTGGGCGAGGCGGGGCGAGACGTTGAAGCCGCCGGGCAGCGCGATGTCGAGCCGGGCGGCGGTGTCGATCCGCGGGGCGAGCAGCACGCGGCCCTTGCCGCGGCCCTCGCGCTCCAGCAGCGCGCGGATCGAGCCGAGCGCATCGCGCGTCTCGACGGTGATGCGCAGCCCCGCGCCGGCATTCGCCGCTGCCTTGTCGAGCGGTTCGACATCGACCGCGGTGACGCGCAGGCTTTCGCCATCGAGCCGAAGATCGGCGGTGACGAGCAGCATCGCGCCTTCGGCGAGCCGCTCGCGCGCGGTGGCGAGGAGTTCGGAGAACAGCGTGACCTCGAAGCCGCCGGCCTGGTCGGACAGCATGACCCAGGCCATGCGGCTGCCGGTGCGGGTGGTGCGCTCCTTGCGGCCAACCACGGCGCCGGCGAGCTTGACCCGGCCGATGCCGGCCTTCGCCCGCGCCTCGATCAGGTTCGATGGGGTGACGCCGAGGCGGCGGAGCACGGTGTCGTAGGCATCGAGCGGGTGGGCGGTGAGGTGATAGCCCACCGCCTCGGCCTCGAAGCTGAGGCGTTCGAAGGCGGGCCAGTCCGGCACGTCCGGCAGGGGCAGGGGTTCGGGGGCGGCGGCGTCGCCGAACAGGTTGATCTGGCCGGAGGCGCGGGCCTCGGCCTCGGCCTGGGCGCGGCGGACCAGCAGCTCGGCGCCGGCGGCGACGCGGGCGCGGTTGGGGTCGATCCGGTCGAAGGCGCCGGCGCGGGCGAGCTGCTCGATCTGCGCCTTGTTCAGCGCGCGGGGATCGACCCGGGCGGCGAAATCCGCGAGGTCGGCGAAGGGGCGGCCGGCACGGGCGCGCACCACGTCCTGCATCGCGCCGGCGCCGACGCGCTTGATCGCGGCGAGCGCGTAGCGGATGGCCAGCGTGCCGTCGGCCAGGCGTTCGACGGTGAAATCGGCCGCCGAGGCGTTGATGTCCGGCGGCAGGACGGGAATGCCGATCCGCACCGCGTCTTGCTTGAGGGCGGCGAGTTTCTCGTGGTTGGCCTGCGACAGGCTCATCGAGGCGGCGATGAAGGCGGCGGGGTGGTTCGCGCGCAGCCAGGCGGTCTGGTAGGAGACCAGCGCGTAGGCGGCGGCGTGGGATTTGTTGAAGCCGTAATCGGCGAATTTCGCCATCAGCTCGAACACCTCGACGGCTTTTTCTTCGGCGGTGCCGCGCGCGACCGCGCCCTCGACGAAGATTTTCCGCTGCGCCTCCATCTCGGCGCGGATCTTCTTGCCCATCGCGCGGCGCAGCAGGTCGGCCGCGCCGAGGCTGTAGCCGGCCATTTTCTGGGCGATCTGCATGACCTGCTCCTGGTAGACCATGATGCCGTAGGTCTCGGAGAGGATGTCGTGGATCGACGGGTCGGGGCTTTCCCAGGCTTCGCCGTGCTTGCGGGCGCAATAGGCGGGGATGTTGGCCATCGGGCCCGGGCGGTTGAGGGCGACGGCGGCGATCAGGTCCTCGAACCGGTCCGGGCGCATCTGGCGCAGCACGTCGCGGAAGCCCTGGGTTTCGAGCTGGAACACGCCGCCGGCCTCGGCGCGGGAGAGCATTTCGTAGGTTTTCGCATCGTCGAGCGGGATCTTCGCGATGTCGACCGGGGTGCCGAGACCGTCGAGGAAGTTCAATGCGCGGCTGATGATGGTCAGCGTGGTCAGGCCGAGGAAGTCGAACTTCACGAGGCCGGCCTGCTCGACATGCTTCATCGAATACTGGGTGATGAGCATGTCGGCGCGGGGGTCTTTATACAGCGGGACCAGCTCGTCGAGCGGGCGGTCGCCGATGACGACGCCGGCGGCATGGGTGGAGGCGTGGCGGTAGAGCCCCTCGACCTGGGTGGCGATCTCGATCAGGCGGTTCACCGCCTCGTCGGTTTCGCGCATCTCGCGCAGGCGGGGTTCGGATTCGACCGCCTCGGCCAGCGGGATCGGCTTGGCCGGGTTGTTGGGCACGATTTCGGCGACCTTGTTGACCTGGCCGTAGGGCAGGCCGAGCACGCGGCCGACGTCGCGCACCGCGGCGCGGGCCTGGAGCTTGCCGAAGGTGATGATCTGGGCGACGCGGTCGGCGCCGTATTCGCGGCGGACATAGGCGATCACCTCGTCGCGCCGTTCCTGGCAGAAATCGATGTCGAAATCCGGCATCGAGACGCGCTCGGGGTTGAGGAAGCGCTCGAACAGGAGGTTGAAGGGGATCGGGTCGATATCGGTGATCAGCAGCGCCCAGGCGGCGAGCGAGCCGGCGCCGGAGCCGCGGCCGGGGCCGACCGGGATGCCCTGGGATTTCGCCCACTGGATGAAGTCCGCCACGATCAGGAAATAGCCGGGGAAGCCCATCTGCTCGATGATGCCGAGTTCGAGGGCGAGGCGCTCGCGGTATTTCGCCGCCGTCGCCGCGTCGGCGCCCATCGCGGCGAGGCGGAGTGCCAGGCCTTCCTCGGCCATGGCGCGGAGGGTTTCCGCCTCGGTCGCGCCCGCGCGGACCTTGGGGCAGACCGGCAGCAGCGGCTTGCGGGTGGGGGCGGCGATGGCGCAGCGCCGGGCGATGGCGAGCGTGTTGTCGCAGGCATCCGGCAGGTCGGCGAAGAGACGGCGCATGGCCGCCGCTGGCTTGAACCAGTGATGCGGGGTGACGCGGCGGCGTTCGGCCTCGGAGAGCAGGCGGCCTTCGGCGATGCAGAGCAGGGCGTCATGCGCCTCGTGCATCGTCTCGCTGGCGAAGAAGCATTCATTGGTGGCGACGAGCGGCAGGCCGGCGGCATCGGCCAGCGCGATCAGGCCGGGCTCGACCGCGCGCTCGGCCGGCAGGTCGTGCCGCTCCAGCTCGACGGCGAGGCGGTCATCGAAGGTTTCGGCGAGGGCGGCGAGCAGCCGCTCCGCCTCGGGGCGCTGGCCATCGCCGAGCAGGCGGCCGACCGGGCCGAAGCGGCCGCCGGTGAGAAGGAACAGGCCCTCGTGATGGTCGCGCAGCGCATCGAGGCTGATTTGCGGTCGGAGGCCGGGTTCGGTGTCGAGAAAGCTGCGGGAGGAGAGTTTCGAGAGATTGGCGAAGCCGGCGGCATCCCTGGCGAGCAGCACCAGCGGGTCGGGCGGGAGGAGCTTCTGCCCGGCGCGGGCGAGGCCGATCTGGCAGCCGATGATGGCTGCACGCCCTTGCCCATGCAGGCCTGGGAGAACTCGATCGAGCCGAACAGGTTCGACGTGTCGGTGATGGCGACGGCGGGCATCGCGTTGTCGCGCGCGATGGTGGCGATCTTGTCCGGCTTGATCGCGCCTTCGGAGAGGGAATAGGCGGAGTGGACGCGGAGATGGACGAAATCGGCGTGTGGCATGCCCTGAGTGTAGCACGCCCGGGCGGGGCGGGTCAGCCTTGCAGGTCGCGGTCGCTGCAGACGCGGTTGCGGCCGAGTTCCTTGGCGCGGTAGAGTGCTGCGTCGGCCCGGCTGGTCCAGGCGGCGAGGGTTTCGCCCTGGATGTATTCGGCGACGCCGGCTGAGAGGGTGACCTGGGTGAGTTCCTGCCGCGAGGAACGCTTGACCAGCTTGCGGTCCGCCATCGACTGGCAGATCTGCCGCGCCACCGAGACGGCGGACGGCAGGTCGGCGCCGGCGAGCAGGACGGCGAATTCCTCGCCGCCATAGCGGGCCACGGTGTCGCGGCCCTTGACGCTATCCGACAGCAGGCGGGCGACGAGGCGGAGGATCAGGTCGCCGGTCTGGTGGCCGTGGACGTCGTTGAACCATTTGAAATTGTCGATGTCGAACAGGACGACGGAGGCGACCAGCGGCTCGTCCGCCCGGCGCTGGGCGATGAAGCGCTTGGCCTTGGCATCGAAGGCGCGGCGATTGGTGATGGCGGTGAGCGCATCGGTCGTCGCTTCGGCGCGGGCGGCGGTGAGGGACTGGCGGAGCCGGGCGATGCGCTGGACGGAGGTGGCGAGTTTTTCCTCGAGCGCGCGGTTGCGGGCGGCGGCGCGGGTGGTTTCCGCGGTGAGGGCGGCGACGGCGGCGACGAGGCTGGCGATGGTCGGCTCGTGATCGAGCCGGCTGGCCCAGCCTGCCAGAACGTCGCCATACTCCTTCAGCGCCTTCTGGTTGCCGGAGACGTGGTTGACCAGCGCCTCTGCCGCTTCCTGGATGCCTTTCGCCCCCTGATCGATGGTTTCGCGCGCGGCTTCGTCCGCGAGGAAGCGGGCGTGGATGGCATCGGCGGCGGCGGGCGTCAGATTGTCGAGATCGGGGTGGTGACGATCGAGAAAGGCGTTGAGTTCGAGATCGCTGCCGCGGCGATAGGCGAAGCAGATTTCGTAGGCATGCGGCGTCGGCACGATGTGGCGCCTTGCC